>CAYWJA010000021.1:0-30849 GCA_964458485.1 uncultured Candidatus Peribacteria bacterium
TGCAATATAAGTTTTACCGCCAACTGTTACATTTCGTGCTTTTACGGTATATTTTCCATTTGGCATTGAGGTTTTACTTAAATCAGCTTTTTGGCCTGTGTACATCAAGCCTCCGTCTAAAAGAAGGTCAAAATCAGCACTTGTAAATGCTGTACCGCCAGACTTACCTTCATATACCTTTATCTCAACTCTGCCTAGAGCAGTTGCTTTTGTGTAATCAATTCTATATTCAACTTTATCACCTTTTTTAGCGATAGTATTGCTACCAGCCTCTAAGGTAATTTTTGGCTTATAAACATCGCTGCCTATAGTTACAGGTCGCGCTGCAAGTGTATAAGTTCCTGCAGGAGCATCTGTTTTACTATAATCAGCTGTTTTTTTACTTTCAAATACTTTTCCATCACGGAAAATGTCAAAATCACCAGCACCACTGAATTTACTACCATTACCGTCTTCTAGTGTAACAACTACCTGCCCGGTAAGAACAGTAGAGCCAACTACCATCTGTACTGAAGTAGTATCGTTTGAAGTATTGGAGTTTTGGCTGGCACTTACAAGAAGAGTTGCTGTATTAACTACAGTGGTATTAGCAGGAGTAGCACTCGAGATTGCAGCATCGTAAGTAAAACTGCCGGATCCACCAGCCTGTGCTACAGCATAAGTACATTTAATTTGTTTTTTGTCATCAACACAGTTTGTATCCGAAATATTACTGATTGTAAGGTAAGTTTCATCATAATCATCTATAACTATTACATTTGTAGCATCTGCAGTTCCTAGATTTTTATAATTTACAGTATATTTAACAGTATCTCCTGCTTTAGGCTGAGTATTACTTACTGTTTTAGAAGTAAGAGAAGGATCAGCTTGTTTAGTGCCCACTACAATATATTCCCCAGTTTTACTATTACCACTTTCATTTGGACCAAGCAAAAGTACATCTTTGTCTGTTAAATTGAAGTAATAAGTACTAGGAGTTATATAACCGGTTACATTTCCAAATACAATTTTATAGCCAGTGCCTGGTGCAGTGCTTGCATCTAATATATGTTTAGTAGGTAATTTTCCGGATCCTGAACCCATCTTTGTATCATCAAGTTTATATATAGAATAAGAGCCATTACTTAAATTGGTATATACACTAACATTGCCTGTTAAACTACCTCCTGTTGCAGTATAAACACCAGTTCTACTACTACCGCTTTCATTAGGCCCGAATACTAAGTTTTGGTTGGTTTCAAGATTAAAATAGAAAGTACTAGGGGTTGTATAACCTGTTACAGGTGTAAATACAATTTTATATCCTGTTCCAGGGGCACTACTGGCGTCCAAAACATGTTTGGTGGGCGTAATACCACTTCCTGATCCGGCTAGCGTGTTGTCTAATTTATATATTTTATAACTACCTTGTATATGATTAGTACTTACAGTTGCGTTACCCGTAACTCCACCTCCAACAATTGTATAAATACCTGTTTGATTACTACCACTTTCATTTGGGCCCAATACTAAATTATCGTTTGTTACAACGTTAAAGTAAAAATCAGCAGGTTTTGTATAGCCTGTAACTGCGCCATAAACAATTTTATATCCTTCTCCGGGTGAGGCACTCGCGTCTAATGTATGCTTTGTTGTATTTATACCTCCACCTGTTCCAACAGAAATACCACTTAGCTTATAAATAGTATAAGTACCCAAAGGATTATTGGTGCTGATAGTGGCTGTTCCGGTTGTTGCACCGCCGGTAGCTACATAAACACCAGCTTTGCTGCTGCCGGATTCATTTGGGCCAAAGGTTACATTGGCATTTTCAACTAGATTAAAAGGTACTGTATTTGGGGTTGTGTATCCGCTTACTGCATCAAATACAATTTTATAACCGGTTCCAGGTAAAGCACTTGCATCTAATACATGTTTAGTTGCAGTGGTTCCCGTACCTGTACCTACTTTAGTACCATCTAGTTTTTGTATGCTATAGGAACCTGTAGCCAGGTTAGTACTGACATTCACGGCTCCTGTACCGGCTGCATTTGCCATAAGGATAAATGGTGTAATTAAACCAAATAATATGGTTATAATTGTTGCTTTACAGGTAAAGCGTTTTAAATATTTTTGTAACATGGTGATTAATTATTTAAGGTTTAAACAGTTGTTTATTACAAGATTATAAGATTTAAGATTACAAGATTAGTTATCTAATTAGTTAGAAAAATAATTTTGTAATAGCGAAGCATGTACTCGATCCCGAGGGCCCGGGAGAGTGGTTCATGAGAAGCGTTTGGAATCTCGTAATAAAAAATTAATATAAAAAGAAAACAAATACATTTTTTGATATTTGCTTTTTATTTTTGGCGCTTTTCTATTCGTTGTCGTTCAGGGCGCTTTTCCCCCTATTTTATTAAATGAGGATATCACTGTATAAAAATATTGACGTATTGTCAAGTTTTATTTTGGGATATTTTTTATTTTTGAATTTGGGTTTAACATTTTTTGTCATTTCGACCCTGTGGAGAAATCCCTTCGATAATCCGTTATAACAAGGGATCTCTCCATGTTGGTCGAGATGACAAGGGGTGAATCTGAAATCTAAAATCCGAAATCATAAACAAAAAAACACCCCCCGCTTGCAAAGGTGCATAACGGGGGGCGTGAATCTGGTGCCCCCCATCCACTCGATCTTAGCCGAAGCTAGGATGAGAAACGGGGGGCATTTTGTGCAATTTGTGTACGATGGTGACGGGCGACCCCTCCGATGAATCTGGAGAGGCCGCCCGGGTGGTTACTTGTAGACCACCACGCTGAATTTCTGGCACTCCGCGCCGGACGCGAGTCCGGCGGCCGCCGCCTTGGTGGCGTCCCAGCACCGCTTGAAGGTGCTGGTGCCGGTGGTGCCGGCGCTGCCGTAGACGACGAGCCCGGACACCGAGGCGGACGTGCCGGAGAAGAGGGTGATGGTGGTGTCGGCGTCGGCGATCTGGATCTTGACGCCGGAGGAGTTGAGGTAGAAGAACGTGCCGGCCAGGTTGACCGAGTTCCCCGCCTTGACCACGAAGGCCGGGCGGGGCACGAGGCAGTCCTTCGTGCATGCGGTGGCCGGGGACAGCGAGACCTGCACCTTGGCGCAGGTCGACCCGGACACGACCGTGGTGGTGGTGGCCTTCGAGGCGCAGCCGGAGCTGGAGGCCTCGATCGCGAAGTTGCCGGGGGTGAGCCCGGACATGGTCTTCGGCGATCCGGCGGTGATGCTGAAGGGCGAGCCGCTGACGGCCTTGGCCGCCGCATCGGTGACCTTGAGGGTCACGGTGCTGCTGCACGCCGCGGCCGCGAAGACCGTGACGGTCATGCAGCCGGTGTTGGCCGGGGTGCTGTCCGGAGTGGGGGTGACCTTCTGGTCGGGCACGACGACCTTCGAGTCGGGCGGCAGGGTGCCGTCCTTCTTGGGGTCGAGGTCCGCGACCTTCTGGTCGCTGCCGGCCTCGTTGCCGGTGCCGGTGTCGCTGGTGGCGTCGCTGCCGGCCTCGTTGCCGGGCTTGGCGTCGGGCGGCAGGGCGCCGTCGGCGTAGGCGTCGGTGCCGCAGTCGGGCTCGGGGGTGTCCTCGAAGCCGTCGCCGGTGCCGTCGCAGCCGAGGAAGATAAGGTTGGAAATCAGGAGGGCAACCAGGGCCGCCGTTCCGCACTTGTTTCGTCCGAAATTCCTCATCGGAACCTCCTTGAAAGGCGAAAAAATCGAAACCCATTGCCATCGTGGCGCCGGGCGTTGTTGCGATGTTGGTACTGACCATACTGCAACCCACCCCGCCACTTGCGACAGGGTGGGGGTGAGTGTGTTACCACACGAAGATCTTGACGGGAATCGAGAAGACGATCCCGCTGTAGTCGATGTTGGCGGACTCGCAGAGCCCGGCGCACGACGCGTTTGCGACGTACATGTAGCCCACTCTGACCCCGGCGCGAACGACGGGGAGCTTGGTGAACATCGCCTCGAAGCCGACCATGGCTCCGTTCGGCTTCATGATGTACTCGGCGAACAGGGCAGCGGAAGCCCACCCCTTGAAGTTCAGTCCGGCGCGGATACCGAGCATGCCGGTGACGCCTGACTGAGTTACCTTCGAGCGGGCGTTTTCGTGTTTGAAGTGGAAGGTGGCCTGCCCCACGGAGAGGTCCAGGCCGGCAAAGAAGTGTCCCCAGTCGCCCAGCTCCCACGCGTACTGCGCGGAGAGCTGCACCATCATGGCCCAGCCTTCCGACTTGACCGTTCCGGTGTCCGTGTCGATGTCGCCCCCGTAGAACATGGGGGAGACGCCGAGCGAGACCATGGGGCCCCACGCGTCCGCGTTCTCCTCGTTGAGGATCGTGCGGCCGCCGAAGCGCTTGCTCCGGAAGGCGTTGATGAACTTGTACTTCGTGGGGGGGAAGAGCACATCGTACGTCATGCTCGCGTAGGCCAGGGCCTTGCGCGGGTCCGTGGCCTTGCGGGCCTCGGACAGGAGGTTCTGGACCTTGGCTTTGTCGGCCTGGTCCTTCGGCTCCTCCACGGCGTCGAGTGCGTTGATGTAGTTGGTGATGGTGTCGAGGTCGGCCTTGCTACACCCCTTCCACTGCTTGGTGCGCTTGTGCTTGGCGACGAGCCTCTTGTATTTTCTGAGGTTTTTATTGGCGGTTTGGAGATCCATCTCCTCCCCGTCCACCTTCACCTCGTCGGTGTCGGCGGGCCAGGCCTTGATGGCGGTGTCGTACGCCGCCACCTTGGCGTTGGCCGTGGCCAGACCGGTGGGGTCCGCGATCTTCAGGGAGCAGCTCGTCAGGGAGTTCACCCTGATCTGCTCCAGCCGGTCGTTCGCGGACTTGAAGCGGACCGCGTACTCCTTCCGGTCGGTCTCCACCTTGCGCTGGGCATCGGCGAATCCGACCTTCATGGAGTCCACGGTCGCGGCCGCGTCCTCGTCCATCTCGTCCATGGCCTTGTTGGTCTGGTTGACCAGGTTCTTGGCCTTGTCCAGCGTCGCGAGGTTGAGCATCTCGCGCTTGTGGTCCTCGAGCCACTGGCCGGCGTTGGGGAGGTAGAGCTTGGCCTTGAGGTCGTCCAGTGAGGGGCCAGTCGGCTTGTTGGTCTCGGGCTTGGCCTCGGGCTTGGCGCTCTCGAGGTTGACCCCGAAATCTGCGAGGTCGCAGCCCTTCGGCATCTTGTCGAGCAGGTTCTTGAGGTCGCTGGCGGACTTGGTCTTCTTGTAGGCGTCGGCCAGCTTCCAGTGGGCCTTCGACACCTTTTTGCCGCAGGTCTCGGGTCTCGCCTGAGCGATGCCCAAGGTCATGTTAAGGGAAAGGATGACGGCCAAAACCGCCACCCAGCTCGTGGAATGTATCCGTTTCATGGCAACCTCCTTTATAGGTTCGCCGGGGTAAAATGTGCCTCAGTCCCCGACGAAGGTCGGGAGGCACCAATCTGGTTTCAATTTCAGTTAGTCAGTACAGCTGATCTGACTACCCCCATCGCAATGACCAATATTCAATGACCAATGACCAATTGGAATAATGAAATTCCATAATTGGAAATTGGGTATTGGGAGATTGGAAATTGAAAGAGAGGCTGTCAGATCAGCTAGTTTTAAAATGAAAATATTAGTAGCATTGAATGATATCAATGCTGTGATGTTTCAATAGGGAAATGCTTAAAATTATAAATAATCTACTTGAAATATTACTAAAATATTTCTTACAGTATAATTGCAAAAAAGCAAATTTCGCAGATTTTCATAATTTTCCCCTTCGCTTTGTGCCTTCGGCACTTCCGCTTCAGGACGCATTTCTCACTACCTTATCGTACACAAATTGTAAAAGATCAGCTAAACACGAGAGGACGCCCTGATACCCCGTACTAAGTACGAAGTTTTGGTCAGAGAGCCACCCCACAATGATTAGGTTCCCAATTTTATAACAAATGAAGAGAAATGTCAAGGTTTTTTTCAGAAAAAATAGATATTATTATATCATGAAATTTTGTAGAGGGAAAATTTCTGAGGTAAATTTAAAAATACAATAATTTTAAAATCTAAATTCCAATTCCAAAATCCTAAATAAAATCCAAATACCAAATTCTAAATTCAAAAATTGTAATTTGAGTTTTGAGATTTATTTTGAATTTTGGGTTTGAAGTTTGATATTTGTTATTAATTTATTTCAAAAACCCCACCATGACCGTAGCCAGAGGATGGGGGGTGAACAGAGGGGTCGTATTATTCTCCTTGACCCCGGTTGGCCCCCACCACACTGAACGAAGTCAGAGGGTGGGGGGTGTGATCAGCGCTGGGGTCCGTCACCCGGCCGGTTGATGACCTGGGTGGGTGCGCTCTGGCGTCGGCGTTTTGCTTCCTCCACCTCGGCGCGTTGCTGGTTGTCGGGCACCCTGGCGGTCTGACCGCAGGAGCACAGGAGCGCCTTCTGGGGGTCCGCCAGCCAGGAGTTGCAGTGCGGGCAGCGTCCCCTGAAGGGCTTGCCGCCGTCGCGGGAGTTGGGGATGATGTAGAAGAATAGGAGCCCCATCAGGAGTCCTATGGCGATCCCCAGCAGCAGCCAGAACAGCCACATCCACTTCGCATTCTCCGCCAGGGAGGTGAAGAAGCCGGGCACCACCTTGGCGACGGTCGGGCACTTGCACCCGTTGTTGCCGTTGGCGACCATCCCGTCGGAGCATAGGACGCACTTCTCGCCGTCCCACTTCTCGGCGCAGGCGGTGCAGGCGTACTTGGTGATCTCGTTGCCCTTGCCGTCCTTGCCCTTCCAGCTTCTCAGCCAGGGGGTGGAGGGGGGGCACTTCCACTGCTTGCTTTTGGAGTCCCAGATCTGTCCGGGCTGGCCCCACTTGCAGTAGTTGTACTTGTCCAGCTTCCCCCCGTTCTTGCAGGGGCACTGGGTCTCGAGGCTGCCCTTGTTGTACATCACGTAGCAGGCTTTCTCGGTCTGCCAGGACACACGGCAGCCGCGGGTGTTGAGGCCGTCGCTGCTGCGCGTGGTGTTGTACACGAACGTACGCTTGGGGCATTCGCATGCCTGTGCGGTGTATTCGTCCGAGGGAACCTTTTTCTGGAGGAAGGGGCACTGCTTCATGCCCGTGTTGGTGATGGTTTTCGGGCACCCGCGGTTGCTCCGCGGACCCTTCACGTCCGGGCACTTGTCCCTGTAATCCGGGACGCCGTCGCCGTCGCGATCCTTGCGGGTCGGGGGCGGACCGCAGTCCGACCTTTTGTCCGGGCACCCGTCCCGGTCCTTGCAACCGTTCTTGGTCTCCGGCTTGTCCGGGCATTTGTCCCGGGAGTCCGGGATGCCGTCGTTGTCGGAGTCCTTGTTGGTGTCGTCAGACTTGGGACATCCGTTGTTGGACTTGGGGCCGTACTCGATGGGGCACTTGTCCCGGGAGTCCGGGGTGCCGTCGTTGTCGGAGTCCGCGGGCTTGAGTGCGGACTTGTGCTTGTTGTATTCCTTGGTGCAGACCTTCTGGCAGATCGAGATTTGCGTCTCGTCGCTGAGGCCGTTCTCGCACGCCCGCCAGCAGAGGCCGCGGTAGCGCTTGAGCTTGGCCTTGCTGGTCGCCGAGCTCATGGCCATGAAGGCCTTGTTGCTCCGGACGTCTGCCGGAACCTTGAAGCTCTGAGCCCAGGCGTTGCCGCCCAGGCAGAGCAGGAAGAGGAACGCCGCCGAAGCAGCGAACCAGTTGACGTTTCGGGTTCTTTTCTTCATTGGTACCTCCGTACCCTTGATCCCAGCCGGGAGGATCAGTGTTTATGATAGTGCGCTCCAAAACCCCCGGCTGGGAAGGTTAATAAGGAGGCGCACCAAGATGATTTCAAAAGTCATCAGTCAGTAGCATAGCTGATCTGACTGCCTCTTGCACAATTACGAATTACTAATTGAGAAATTGAGTAATTGTAAAAGAGGTTGTCAGATCAGCTGGTTTAATGAAAAATTTCAATAGGTCCCGACTTGTCGGGATCGCTACTTAAAAGAATAATACGTAAAACTCTTATGTCACCCAAAAACACTCGCACTTTTTATAATTTATAAAAAAAGACGAGCAATTCAATTGAATGCATAAAGTTTTATTTCCCTCTGTTTTTAAGGATCAATCTCCCCAAAAATGCGGGAAGATACCAACCTTTTTTCTTAAATAAGAATAGAAGGATTGGGGATGAATTTTAGATTATTTTACTTGTTTTGTCAAGGGAATTTCAGAACTGATATTAAATGACTAATACTCAACAGCCAATTTTCAGGTAATATATTTATTGATTTATATAAAAAATGTTAAATTCCAAATGCAAAATGACAATGCGAAATCTGAGATGCGAAATCCGAAATCTATATGTGCTCCGATTCAAGAGAAATCCCAAAAGAAAGTCATAAAAAGATTAAAAGAGCTAAAGGGTAAGGTGGATTTAGCTGAAATTTGGCTCGATCACATTGGAGATTTAAATATTTCTGAATTACTCAAAAACAAGCCATTGCCTGTACTTTGTGTATGTAAAAAACCCAGTGATAGGGGTAAATTTAAGGGTACTTATGCTGAAATGGCTGATGTTTTGGTTGAGGCTGCAAAATGTAGTGCTGATTACATCGACATACCTTTAGATGTACCAAAAAAGCACTACAGCACTACAGCACTACAGCACTACAGCACTAAATTAATTCTCTCATATCACGACTTCAAGAAAACCCCAAAGCAATCAGAGCTACTAAAAATAGCAAAAAATATGAAAAAATCAGGTGCAGATATTGTAAAAATTGCAGTTATGGCAAAAAGTTTGAATGATACTTTTTCAGTTATTTTATTGGCACAACAGCTCCAGGCTAAAAAAATACCACATATTTTAATTGCGATGGGTAAAAAAGGTATTTTGAGCCGCATATTGACTCCTTTTTTAGGTGGAACTATAATGTTCGCACCCATCTCCTCTAAAGGTGTATCTGCAAGCGGGCAACTAACAGTGAAGGAACTTAGGGAGGCGTGGGGAATGATTAAATAATTTCGTCCTGTCGTGCTTTCGTCCTGTCGTGCTTTTGCCTCAATAATCAGCACTACAGCACTACAGCACTACAGCACTACAGCACTACAGTGAGTCTAAAAATCGGCATCGTAGGTCTTCCAAATGTAGGTAAATCAACTCTTTTTAATGCATTAACACGATCCGGAGGTGCGCAAGCAGAAAATTATCCTTTTTGCACAATAGATCCAAATGTTGGTGTAGTAGAGGTGCCGGATAAGAGGTTGAATAAACTTGCATCTTTGGTAAATCCTGAAAAAGTTATTCCTGCTATTGTGGAATTTGTAGATATTGCAGGACTTGTAAAAGGCGCATCAGAAGGGGAGGGGCTTGGCAATAAATTCCTTCATAACATTCGCGAATGCGATGCAATAGCTCAGGTAATACGCTTTTTTGAAGATTCAGACATTACCCATGTTCACGGTGGGATAAATCCAAAGCTCGATATGGATGTTATACAGTTGGAATTAATTTTAGCTGATTTAGATACTGTCAATCGTCGCCTTGGAGAAGCTGAAAAAAAGGCAAAAACAGGAGATAAAGAGCTTGTAAAACAGGTAAATGTTCTACAAAAGGTAAAAGAGGCATTGGAAAATGAAAAATTAGCTATAAATGTGGATTTGGAAGATGAGGAGAGGGAAGTTTTAAGGGATTTACACTTACTTACAAATAAACCATTTATTTATATTGCGAATTTGAGAGAAGGGGAATTGGCAGATTTTGACATAGAAAAAGCAAGAAAAGATTTGAATTTATCTGAAAATCAGCAGATTTTACCGATTTCCGCAAAAGTTGAGGAGGACTTGGTTGGTTTTTCTCAGGAAGAGGCAGTTGAATATCTTAAAGAATTAGGCCTTAAGGAATCCGGTTTAAATGCATTTATTCGTGCTGCTTATAACCTTCTTGGTTTACATACGTATTTTACAGCTGGGCCAAAAGAAGTTCGTGCTTGGACTACAAAAATTGGCTCAAAAGCTCCCCAAGCTGCTGGCGTAATACACACTGACTTTGAAAAAGGATTTATTAAGGCAGAAACCATTGGTTATGATGATTATATATCGAATAACGGTGAGGTAGGCGCTCGTGATGCCGGAAAAGTAAGACAGGAGGGGAAAGAGTATGTAGTAAAAGACGGCGATGTGATGCATTTTAAGTTTAATAATTAGTATGCAGGAACGCAAGAATCCAATAAAAATCAACGAATCATTTAAGTGCGAAAAATGTAAAATGGATGTAAAAAAGCATCCGGAAGGTAGCTGTAGAAATCACTGCCCTTATTGCTTATACTCCTTACATGTAGATTTAGATGTGCCAGGCGATAGGTTGTGCGAATGTAAGGGGCAGATGAAGCCAGTTGGGGTTGAAATGAATAAAAAAAAAGGAGTTCGAATTATTCATGTATGCCAAAAATGCGGATTTAAAACAAAGAACCGATCTGCCCCAGACGATAATTGGGATTTAATTTGTGAGTTAAGTAGGGTTCCACAATAAAGATTTAAGATTAATGATCTAAGTATTTTTTATACAACCTGAGCTCGCAAAAAAAAGGAGGCCCCCACGAAATGCGAGGCCAGGAAAAAGGTGAGGGGTATTTCGTGGGGAAGGGGACCCAAAACGAATATAGGCTGAAGAAGTCTTCGTAGTAAAACGAAGGAGAATTCGTAAGCTGGAATTCGTTTTGGGGTGGAGCGAGTGAAGGGGTTCGAACCCTCGACCTTCGCCATGGCAAGGCGACGCTCTAGCCAACTGAGCTACACTCGCAAAAGTGGCGAGAAACGCGTTCCGTAGCGTAAAATTTTCTCAAAATAAGAAAATTGAAGCGGAGGATGAAAATGTGAAAATCTGTGAGATTTGCTGTTTTACGAATTTAATTTTATAAATACATAAAACAGATTTTTGCATTTTCAAGCGTTTCCCCATTGGGACAACTAAATAGCAAAGAAATTTTATCAAATATAGACTTTATTGCAATGGGTTTTTTTGTTGACAAAATAATAAATATATTTATAATAGTTTTCTTTATAGTTTAAATATAATATAGTGGGTATATATTTAATTCAGGAATATAGGCAGCCAAAGATGTGGGGAAATCCTAAATGGCGCTATGATGATGGTGCGGAAAAAAAATTTGATTTTAGCAGAAGAACAAAGCCATACGCTAGCATATTCAGGGCAGTAAATAAACGTGTAAATAAAAAAGATAAATATTCAAGACTTCCCACCTCACTTGCTATTGCACTTGCCGACCTATCGCTCGGGCTGAGAGGTCAGGTTGGGCTTGTTCTTGGCAGCCTGGTTAATTCTCTATATGAGCCACCGGAAGATATAGATGAGTTAGATGATCATAAAGATTGTGATGTGCTTATATTAAATCCACATTCACCTATGAATCCTGCACCTCATGAGTGGGGTGTAGATTGGTTCGTTAGGCCTGAGGGGAGAGCTCCAACAAATTCAAGTGTGGATATTTGGTATGATGTTGCTCTACAGGATGGGGTAAGGGTTGTAGATCCTGTTATTAAGCAGGGGGATATGCCAATCTTTTTTAATCCAAGTACCGGAAGTGTGGAGTATAAGTATAAAAATAGGGATAATATGGTTAATCTTGCTGCAGGGAAACAATCAAATGTTCCAGCAGGATTGTATTTACCGGATTCTGAATTAATGGATGTTATTATTAATCACTGTGAGAGTAAGGGGCGTATTGTAAGGGCAGCATTTGAAGCTGCAGAAGAAGGGGGTTCACTCGATTTTAGGAATGCTAGTTATAATATAAATAGAATGTACGATAGTCCTCAAACAATAGCACAAATAAAAAAGAAGATAATTGCTATAGCAAGAGAAAAATTAGAAATAACACAATGCTTACTTAAGTTAAGAGGGGCTAGAAATGCAGAAGTGAATAATTTTAGATTTAAAAGAAAGAACTTAAAAGATACTCATGAAATGGCACGGGATATTGTAAGTGGATGCAGAAGTGCCTTGGAGTCTCTCAAAAAAGTCAGAAGTGATTATGGCTATTTAGAAATTACAGGTGACCCTTCTGATGCATTACTCCCAGTTCTTCCTTCAGATCTACTCCAAGCTCATCTTTTTTATTAATTATAAATATGAACCAAGAAACATGTTCATTCATTACCGATTACCATGGAAATTTAAATAATGTTGATCCATTCTTAAGGCAATCTGCAGAAAGAAGAGTTCAGCATATTATTTTAGGAGGAGATGTTGCGCCTAAAAAAATGGGAGTTGCATTAAGTGATAACTTAGCAGTTAAGGTTGATGATTTTACTGATTTCGCTGAGCATGATTTCGATGTAGTGGGTATTGCAGCCAAGGATTTGCAAAATAAGGGGTATATGCTTTTTGATTCTCCATGTACATTAGAAGATTTACAACACCTGCACTCTGCTGTTTATAAGTTATCCAGAGGTAGTGGCTTATCTGCAACTGAATCAAGATTAACTTGGGATGAAGTACTCGCTCTTGAAAAGATAAAAGATTCTTATCTTTTGCCTTATTTTAAAGAAGGCATACGGGGTATGATAAATAAATTTATATCTGATTATAATAAATTTAATAGAGGGGAGCCAATAAAATCTGTTGAGGAATTTCTGAATGGACTAATATTTCGACTTAAAGCCAATACATTGCTTTATAATTCAGATTTACATAACTCAGAAAAGGCGAGGCTGTTGTTTGGTTCTAATGCCACAGCAGAAGATATGAGGTCAGAAAAGATATTTACATATTATGAGCTGGACACATTAGGGGCTTTTAAGCTTTTAGGCTCTTTGTTTAATGTTATGCCGTGGGGGGAGTGGAAGAGAATGAATAATGATTTGCATATTTACGCAGCAGATAAACAAAAGCAATTTGCACAGGAGCTAATTGCACGAATAAGAGACCTTAGAGCTTCTTTTACAGGGTCAATTTCTATAATTTTGGGCAATGACGATGCAGTGGAATTATCATCTGATTTAGATGAAGCAGATAGAGAGGGTCTTCTTACGCACGCTACAAATCGAGTAGTTCAGCTTTCGCCAACAGTTCAAATGGTTGGATATTCACATGTGCCTCATCATAGCGTAGCAGCTACATATAGAGAGTGGTGTAAAGAAGAATCAGAGATAGAGGCAGATCTAAGGGGTTTATTACAAGGCATTAGGCCAGAAGTTGCAATTACTATTGCCAATATGCATTCACCTCCATCTGGAACTAGTTTAGGTAGGGCTACATTACCAAATATAGATAATGATGATTGGGGTAGTGCAGCTACAAGGAAGGTTATAGCAGAATATTCACAATTATTTAAAGCAGTATTTTGCGGACATATTCATAATTCCTGGAGGGAAACAGGGGAGGTGCAGGATAATGTTAGTGGTGTCACTGTTATGAACCCCGGTGCAAGTGAATTTGAACCAAGATATCTATTCGGAGATTTAAGGAATCCAGAAGATTTTGAGGTAGTTGCTGCAAAATAGTGCATAAATACAGTAATAATATTAGGAGGCTTGAAACACCACATTCCCCCCTGTATCGATATACACTATTTTACCATCTAATTTTGCCCTAGCCACACCATTTTCAAATTTCCCTATATGCTCAAATGTTCTATCTGTTACGTATTCACCATTTTTATTAACTAACGTATAAGTTGAGTTTTGTGGGTCTTCAGGGCCCCTGTCATCATAAACAACAGCAACTCCATTTTTGAACGGCTTAGGTGGTCCGAACCTGAATGAATTAGTACCAACCCTTTCCCCTTTTTCATCTACATAAAACCACTCATGGCCATCTGCATCTGAAGCAGACATACGACCCTCACTTATTTCATAACCATTATAAAATACATTCGTAGAATGCCATTTCCTGCGACACCTCCCACCTTTACCCTCTATATGATAATACATGTGATAAGGTAACTGATCTTCGTAGCGGTAATCCCAATTAGCAGCTGTAAATACATTAAAGCCATCATTCTTTTTTAAATATTCTAATGCTATGGCAACGATTTCATCAGGATTTTCTTCAAGTCTTTTCTTTACTGCATTTGCTTCTTCTAAGCTATTAAATACCACTTCATGACTTAAGCTCATAAGATTTGTACAAGATACAGGAAATTCACAATTATCAAAAATATATCGTTTATGCATTAGATCACTTAATGCTTCGCGAATTGATCTTAATTTACCCTTAAACCTTTTGTGGCTGTATAAAGGATTATCTTCCCTTATGCACTTAAATATTTCTTTTATTGCCAGGGCCATATTATGAATTCTTCCATGGAATTCATCTGCCTCTTGTTGATTATTTATTTCATGTCCACCGAACATTTGAGGAAAGGTTTTATCATCTTTAGTATACCAACTTAAGAACTTATCTGTAGCTTGACCGCCATTAGCAGTAAATCCCGATTTACTCTTTATATATCTAATAAATTCAATGGCTTCACTAGTATGAGAATATTGTTTATAAGGTGTAAATCTCTGATCTTCTTTTATTTTTTTAAGTATATATTCCCTTTTGAGCTCTTCGTCTCTTTTGCTAATTTTTTCATCTAAATTATGAGCATCCTCTGCATTATTTAAGGTATATTTACCAAATACCTGAGGAAATTCCGGCTCAGGTATTCCTGGTATGGTTTCGCCAGGGCGGTTTCGCAGGTGTGGTTGACTGCGATACCAATGCATAAAATTCACCACAGATAGATCTTCCGGATCCATCATATAAGCTGCATATTCATGAGAATCTAATGTATCGCAAGTAACGAATTCACATGGCCTATCTGCATCTTTCAGTCTTATAAAAAGGGCGTTACCACCAAAACCATCACTTAAGATTGTCTTCCCTTCTCTGTCTATAACTTGCGGGCATTCTTCATCACAGTCGTCATAACAGTATTCAGTAGCTTCAGCATATCCATTTTTAAATTCGCCACCATCATAAAATGGCCCCTTAATAACAACTTTACCAGTTTTATCCATATAGCACACATCTACTGGGTTACCTTCTTCGTCATGATCATAAATATCTTCGGGTTCTAATATTCCACTTACAGCAGCCAATCCTTCACTAAAATTTCCTGCTAAAGTAAATTCCTTACCATTAAATGCACGTTCACCATCAGGAGTAATATAGTAATTAGTTTCACAGTAACATTCTACTATTCCATTTTCATTAGAATAAGATTTTCCTTTTATAGGATTAATCCCAACTGACGCTAAATTTTCACTAAAATCATTCGCACTATCATATTCTTCATCATTAATTAGATCACCATTTAAGTCTATGTAAGAATATTTATAAGTTTTGTTACGAGGCTCACCCCATTGATTAGTGTATTTATCATCTACTTCTACCAGTCGCCCTACTACAGCCCTATCTTCCTTAAAATTTCTTACATAATCGTATTCCAAATCATTTATTCTATTACCTTCACAATCTATAAAAAAGTATTTACCATTCCTCTTTACATAAGCACGATCGCAATGAAAAGCACTTACAAATTCAGCACCTAGCTTTTGTGCAAGCGCTTCACGTTCTTTAATCTGATAAGCATCTTCCAGTAGATCTACTGTATTAGCTCGAGATACATTAATATTACCGTCTCCATTTGGTGGAGTATCAACTTCTGCGCCTGGTTTTTGTGGTGTATTCATTTGATTTTTTGTTAATGTTTGATTTTAAAAAGGTGGCTATTATAGCATAAAAAATTCTAAAAGTCAACCTTCATTTTATTCAGGTTAAAAAAAGCTTTAATAAGCCATCTTTGATTATAAGAGTGGTTATTTTCCCCTTTGTCATCCCGGACTTGATCCCCGTGTCAAGCACAAGGACAACAGAAGGCAGCCTACGCCTTCAAAAATTCTTCAGATTTAATCGGATAATTAAATAGATTACCTAAAATGTCCTGCAGCCACCGCCAAACAGTTTGATAGTCACTATCTTCAACTTTAACTTTAATTGCATCCGATAGGGGATAGTTCTGCATATAATTTATCCATTTTAACAGTGAAGTATCAATTAATTTATCTACAGATGTTACGCAATTATGACATGCAGCGTTGGCATTAATGTTGCTTATATAAATCGGATTACTTACATCTAAAGATTTATTGCATTTAGCACATTTATTCCATGGAGCAAGGAAGCCAGTCAGAGTTAATAATTTTATCAGATAGCTATGTAGAATTACATCCTCTTTATCGCTATTATTAATATAATTAAGTGTGTCTAAAAGCAGGGGATATACACCTTCAATTTGTTGTCCTGCCTGTATCAATTTATTAGTAAGCTCAGTAATATAGAAAAGTGTTCGATGCTTATTTATATTTTTAGTTTCCACAGGACAATCGACAATATCAATTTCATTTAGTATCGCAAGCTCTTTCCCCTGAAAACAAGTAAGCTTAACATGATAAAAAAGCTCAAGCCTTCCACAGAATTTACTTTTTAGCCTCCGCGCACCTTTTGCAATACAATCAATTTTCCCATAATCTTTCGTAAGAATACTAATGATTCTATCTGCCTCATTTAAATTGATTTTTCTTATAATTACACCTGTAGTTTTGAAATGTTTATTCATATTGTTACCAAATTGTTTCCTGCTTCGCGTTACCAAATTGTTTCCATATTGTTCAATTAACCATCTGGCAACTATTTGGAAACTATATGGTAACTATTTGGTCACAATTTGAAATCAGAAAGAGAACCTCTTTCTGAGATAGAGTTCAATAGCAAGAAAGCTACTCAAAAGCCCTGTAGCAATTGCACCGCAGAACTGCCATGTAAATGTAATAAAAAAGTGATCTTCAAAGTGCAAAAGAACAGAATTTAGTGCGACTAGAAGACTTTCATTACTTATTATACTAATTAGATTTTTACTAAGATAAAGTAGTGTAATGCGTGAAAAAATAATGCTTAAAACTAAAGCCATTACTGCATACATAACACCTTCAAACAAATGCCCTCCTCTGATAAAATTTTTATTAGCCCCCACCAGGTTCATAATATTTATTTCATGACGATGCGCGTGAATATTTATATTAATACTATTAAAAATAATAAGAACAGCAACAATCATAAAGACAATATTAAGCCACAATCCAGTTTTTTTAATAAATTGTGTTATGTTAAGAATTTTTTCATTTCTGCTTTTTTGATCAATATCATTTTTTAATTTATTTTGATTTATTATGCGTGCGAATTGTTTATCTTCAAGAAATGTAATAATTTTATTATTATAAGAAATGTCTTTTCCAATTATACGAAGAACATTTGGCAGGGGATTTTTGAGTTTATTGCTGTTTAAAAAAGAGATCACATTAGGATACTTTGCTCCAAAGTTCTTTAGTGCATCAGTTTTATTTATATATTTTACATCACTAACCTCCGGCATATTTTTTAATTGATTCTGAAGATTTTTAATTGTGTAGTCTTCCACTTCCGGCAATATTTCAACTCGTATATCCACTTTCTTACCTATAGAGAGTATTACAGAATCACTTGCAAAGCTTATAGCAAGAATTAGATTAAACACAAAAAACATAAGTGCAATTATAAGGGTGGTGGCAATTGTTAATAATTTATTACGCATCAAATTTTGCCATCCATTTTTAATAACCCGCTCAAACCAAATGAATCCTTTTTCGAATTTACTTTTTCTAATATGACCTAATATATTTTTTATTTTTGTTATCATTTTCTATTTTTACAGTTTTGATTATACTTTAATTTTTAAATCCAGGAAATAGAATTCATTACTACTGTTTGTCATCCCGCACTTGATGCGGGATCCATATGATAAAGGTATTTAATATATTGCTAAAATACCAATCAACCTATTTACTGATATTGCGATTATTATTCGCATATTCAGATAACTTGATCAATAGTATATAAGTTATAATATCATTCACAAATGACCTGGATCCCGCATCAAGTGCGGGATGACAATGGGTTATTCAATATCGAAGACTTATGTTTTTCTGGCTCAAAAGCCTTTAACCGTATAATGCGGATATCTGGGAATAGTTTTTTAATTTCATCCAGATTAGCCTGTTGGTCATACCCAAGTCCGATTATATCTGGATTACTATCTTTGATGCATTTATAAAAGTCATCTTTGTCACCCAAAAGTACATTATTTATAAGTTTTGTTTTTTTTAGATCATCAATCCTTTTATTTTCATTTAGACGCGGCATCCGACCTTTAATTTTTTTAACATTTTTATCTCGTGCAACTACCAAAAAAGTTTCATTACCCAACGCACCCAATTGTTTTAAATAATTTAAATGCCCTGGATGTAGACCATCGAATGTACCGAAACCCATTGCTTTATTTTGCATTTCGCATTTCTGATTTCGCATTCAAATTCAGTATTTATTAATTTTGCATTTTACTTACCTAGAAATGTTAAATGCTAAACGAAAAAATGACAATGCGAAATACGAATTGCGAAATACGAATTGAAAATCTTTTAGCCTTAACTAAAAGATTTTCTTTGCGGTGTCCTTCTGGCTGGCTTGCTGGCGAGAGATGAGTATCTTTCACTAAAACCCTTAGCTGCCTGATAGCATTCCTGAATTCTTTTATTATTAGGATCAATATCCATAGCCTTCTTAAGAAGTTCTACAGCCTTGTTAAAACGTTTAGTTTGCAGATAGCAAATACCAAGATCACATAGCGTAAGGCTGCTTTCGGAATCCAAATTTAACGCACGTTCCAATATGATAATACCCTGACTCCTCTTGTCGGAATTAAATGTGGCCCACCCAAGGCATCTGAGTATTTCTGGGTTATTTGGATGCAATGTATTTGCCTTTTCAAGAAAAGTGGTAGCAGTTTTCCAATCTTGCTTATGTGAAGTTAAAAATCCCAAAATATAATTACCTGTATAACTTTTGACATCTAATTTTAAAGCATGTTTTGCCGCCTTTTCAGCTTGATCAAATTTATCCAAACTTACATAATTATCCGCAATTTCCTCAAGAGCAGCTACGCAGTTTGGGTCATCACACAATAATTGCTGAGCTTTAGTAATTGATTTTTCATGCTCACCATTAAGCTTAAGAGTTTCTATTTGCTCTAAAGATTCTAATATGCGCGGTGGATATTTGGAATCATCTCTATCTTTGGGCATTTTATTTATTTAGGTTAGTGTCATTCTATTGTACAGTATTTTAGGGGAATTCTCAAGGGAATTTAACTAAAGTTGAATAGGTGCTCAAGAGAAATTTATGGCCTTATACTAAATTATGAATTACGATTTGCGATTTGGTAATACGGCTAAAATTATTTATAATTCGTCTTTCGTAATTCGTAATTCGTAATTAATCTAGAAAAGCCTTCGAGGCCGCAATTAATCCCTCCGGTCTGCCAGTATCAAATCGCTTACCATCTATTTCAACTGCCCAGATTTTTTGACTTTCTTTCAACTTAATAAAACCATCAATTAATCGCATTTCACCGTCTTTGCCAGTTTGCGCGTTTTTTATGGCATCAAAAATTTCCGGAGGACAAACATATTTACCAATAATTCCCAAGTCACTAGGGGCTTCATCCGGAGTTGGTTTTTCGACCATACCACTAACTTCATAAAGCCTGTCGGCTTCGGTTATATGCGGCTTGATTACACCATACATATTGGTTTTTTCTTTTGGTATTCGTTCTACCGCAAGAATACTTTCACCATTAAAATTATCAATTAACTGTTTTGCTGCGGGAATTTCTCCTTTTACAATATCATCTCCAAAAAGCACTAAAAAAGGCTCATTGCTCACAGCTTCTTCTGCCATTAATATAGCATGTCCGTCACCATGGGGTTCATTTTGATATACATAGCTAAATTTCGCCATTTTATGTATTGGCTCAACTGATTGTAATATGGAATCCTTTCCTCGTTTTTTCAAAAGTTCTTCAAGGTCAGGATTGTGGGAAAAATGATCCCTAATTAACTCCTTTTCTTTAGATATAACAAAAATAATTTCCTCAATACCACTTAGCACAGCCTCCTCTACAAGATATAGAAGTACTGGTTTATCTACAATTGGTAAAAGTTCTTTAGGTACAACTTTAGTGGCCGGCATAAACCGTGTACCCATACCCGCAACCGGTAATACTGCTTTTTTGATTTGCATGTCTGCAGTGCAAGTGCCAGTCTCAATTCTCAAGGACTACTATTTATTTCACTTGAGACTCGCACTCGCACTTGAGACTATTAAATTACGACTTAATCTTAACAATCCTCATCCTAATGCTCGATTTTTTTGGAACTCTAATATAAAGCACATGATCTTTCTGGTTAGCTTCAATATTTTCAGCATCCGCATTAGGAGGCAGAATTACTGAACGGGAAAATTTTCCCCAAAAACATTCCTGCACATAGTAATCCCTCTTTTTGAAAGAAAAACTACTCAAATCAGTTTGGCGTTCACCCCTAATGGTCATTACATCATTTGTAACAATAACTTCGGTTTTATCTAAATCTACACCGGCAATGGGTGTAATAACTAAAATTTCCTTTTCACTTTCCAGGATATCAATAGGAAGCTGTCCAAATCCCTGAGGGGATTGGGATAAATTGCTAGCCTCCGGCTGATCCATTTGTTGCGATGCCGGAATTGCTACGTTTGTTGGTGATTTGAATTTGATTCTCCTCATAATAATTTATTTAAAAAATTTATTAAACTCCTCCTTATTCAATACCTCCTTCTTAAGAAGTGCGGCTGCAATTTTATCCATTAATTTTTTATTTTTAGTGATAATTTCAGTAGTCCGTTTTTCAGCTTCTTTAATAAGCTTAGACACAGCAACATCAATTTTAGCTGCAACATCTTCGCTATAATTTTTATAAGTTGTAACTTCCGTACCTAAAAATTGTCCGCCACCCTGATCTCCAAATATAACCAATCCAAGCTCCGGACTCATTCCGTATTCTGTAACCATTTTTTTAGCAATGGTAGTTGCCCTTCTAAGATCGCTACTAGCACCGGTTGTTACTTCTTTAAAGAAAACTTTTTCCGCAATATATCCACCAAGAAGCGAACAAATTTCATCTTTAAATTTAGAAACTGACTTCAAGTGAATATCAGCTTCAGGAACTGCCCATGTAGCACCCAAAGACATACCACGAGGTATAATAGTTACTTTCATTATAGGGTCACACCCAGGTAGAAGCTTGCCAACTAAGGCATGGCCTGTTTCATGATATGCTGTGATATTTTTTTCCTCTTCAGAAAGTTTTCTGGATTTTTTAGCTGGCCCTAGCCCTATTTTCTCAATAGCATCATCTAAATCTTTATGCTTAACCTTTGTTCTATTTTCTCTTGCAGCAAGAATTGCCGCTTCGTTCATTAAATTCTCTAAATCAGCACCGGAAAAACCAGGTGTTTGCTGGGCTACTTTTCTAAGGTCAGCATCTTTATCTAACGGCTTACCACGAGCATGTACCTTTAATATTTCTTCTCGTTCAATCAAGTTAGGCATATCAATAATCACACGCCTATCAAAGCGCCCAGGCCGCATAAGTGCCGCATCCAGTACATCAGGTCTGTTAGTAGCTGCCATTACAATTACATTTGTTTCTTTTTCAAATCCATCCATTTCTGTAAGAATCTGATTAAGTGTTTGTTCACGTTCATCATGGCCACCACCCATACCAAATCCGCGTTGACGGCCCACTGCATCTATTTCATCAATAAAAATAATACATGGCGCATTCTTCTTTGCCTTTTGAAAAAGATCGCGTACACGGCTGGCACCAACACCTACAAACATTTCCACAAATTCAGAACCGGAAATATTAAAAAATGGAACATTAGCTTCGCCGGCTACTGCCCGAGCCATAAGTGTTTTACCCGTACCAGGAGCACCAACGAGCATTACACCCCTTGGAATTTTTGCACCTATTTTTATAAATTTTTTAGGATGTTTCAAGAAATCAATTACCTCTTTAAGCTCTTCTTTTGCCTCATCTGCACCAGCCACATCTTTAAAGGTAGTTCTTTTTTTACCATTTTTAGAATAAACACGTGCCTGTGATTTACCAAAAGAGAATGCACTAGAAGCACCTTTACCAAGTTGTTTCGCCATAAAAATAATCAGTGCAATAAAAAGAATAATCGGTAACCATCCGGAAACCACGTTCATCCAAAAAGCAGCTGATTCCGAGCTGATTGCCTTCACAATAGTCGGATTTTTTGGGTCATTTAAACCAAGATCCTTTAAACTTTCGCCGTCAGGCCGTACTGCATAAAAACTTTTTTTATTCCTATCTGTACCAACAATTTTATTCTTTTTAACTTCTATTTCAGAAAATTTCTTTGCATTATAGCCTTCAATCATCGTGCTTATCGGTATTTCCGTAGCCTTTTTATCCACACTTGATCCCTGAGGATTGAAAACGTAATATGCAATTGTTAAAAGTAGGGCAAATAAAAGAACATAGCCCAGGCTACTCTTTTTATTTGGTGGACCGAATTTAGGTGGTCGTGGTGGTGGTTGATTAGGTAGATTTGGAGACATAATTTATTTTTACTTTAGTGCCATAATAGCTTACATTTTTTTTCTTTGAAACTCAACTTTTATTCAAATTCTAAATCTCAAGCTCAAAATCCAAAATAAGCTCCAATTTTTAAATTTCAATATTAAAATTTGAGATTTATTTTGAATTTTGGAATTGGCATTTGAAATTTATTAAGCCTTAGCCTTAATCACTTCAACACCCCCCATAAAAGGCCACAACACCTCAGGAATAGAAACAGACCCATCCGCCTTCTGATTATTCTCCAAAATAGCAATCAAGGTTCTCGTGGAAGCTATAGCTGTTCCATTTAAGGTATGCATCAAATGAGTTCCACTTTCATCTTTATATTTAATACCACCTCGCCTTGCCTGAAAATTCGTACAATTACTGCAACTTGTAAGCTCACGGTATTTTTCTTGTGTTGGAATCCAAACTTCACAATCATACTTTTTAGCAGCTGGTGCGCCTAGGTCTCCACCGCATATATTTACAACTTGGTAGGGGAGTCCGAGGTCGCTCAATATTTCCTCTTCAATACTCAATAAAAAGTCATGCTCTTCCCAAGATTTATCCGGATGACAAAAAGAAAACATTTCCATTTTGTTAAATTGGTGTACGCGGAGTATTCCACGAGTGTCTTTACCATAACTACCAGCTTCTCTGCGAAAGCAGCTGGAAAAACCAATATACCTCTTCGGCAGTTCGTCCGATTTTACCGCTTTAAACATATGAAGCCCCGCAAGCGGTACCTCAGATGTTCCGATTAAATATAAATCATCACCATCCGGATTATCATCAGTTTTAGGATTCACAGTGTAAATTTCATTTTTATCAGCCGGGAAGAATCCAGTTGCATACATCATATCTTCCTTAACAAGCATTGGGGTAGTTACAGGTGTAAAGCCCTTACCGATGTATTTTTGAAGTAACCAATTATAAAGTGCGAATTCAAGCTGAACTAATTCATTTTTAAGATAATAAAAACGCGCACCACTTGTTTTAGCGCCAGTTTCCATATCAATAATGTCTAAAAGTTCCCCAAGCTCAAGGTGATCTTTGGGTTTAAAATCAAATTTTGGAATTTCGCCAACAGTTTTTATTGGCTTATTATCATTATCATCTTCACCTTCTGGCACACTGTCGTGTGGAAGGTTAGGAATTTGAGCAGTTAATTCTTTAAGTTGAACACTTTTTTTGTTCAATAAATTTTCAGCTTCATCTAATTTACCGCCCAACTTTTTCATTTCATCAATTTTAGACTGGCGCTCATCATCACTTAAAGTAGGAATTAGTTTAGATACCTTATTTTTTTCTGCACGAAATTCTTCCACTTGCTGAAGTAATTCTCGGTATTCCTCGTCTAATTTTATAACTTCCGAAATATCTATTTCTACTCGTTTTGTAGCGAATCCTTTTTTGTAGAGGTCTTGGTTTTCTCTGAGGTGCTTAATGTCTATCATTGATTTATATTTTAGAATGTAAACCCTTTGTCATTCCGACTGCAATGGAGGAATCTCTTGTTTTACCGATTTATATTAAGGGATTTCTCCACAGGGTCGAAATGACAAAGAAAAGCATAACGAAAAAAGAAGAGAGGGGCAAGGTGCAAAATTATTTGACAAAATAAATTTTTTAACATAAAATATACTTCTATAAATTAATTTTAAATAATTATGAGCAAATTATCAAAAGCAGCTGCATTATTAACATTCGCAGCATTAGCTTTATTACCAGGTTGTCCGGTAAGAAAGATAAAAATAAAGTAGACCCTGCAGACAAAAAGCCAAAACCATCTGCTTCAGCAGCTAACACCAATGAGGATTGTGGTTTAGTGGCAGGCGCCAGGCTTGCTACATCCAGAGTAAGATCTCATGCAGAAGGTGTACTTTGGAGATTCCATTCAGATGGATACGCACCTGCGCTTGAGCAAGTTGAAAGAGCTGATGGTATGTCGGTACAGTGGATTAAGCACCCTGAAACACCGGGAGGCCCATCAGGTGCTATAGTTAAAGTTAGAGGCAAGGTAGTTTATATATTTATGCCTCAGCCTGGTAGTTGTGGAGTTGCTACTCCTGATCCTAAAAGTGCCCAAACTGTACCATGCCCACCACATTCAGAAAGAACAAGTATGGAACGCATGGCTACAAATGACACTTTTTATAAATGTCTAGGAGTCGATCCATTTGGCGATCCAATTGAATCATGAAATCAATCAAAAAAATAGTTTACAGCTGTATGGAACAGGAGGATGTGGATACAAAAAGAGATGCTGATCTGGCTCGGCAGGTTTTGGAATATGTAATGAGGCAGACAGGGTTTACCAAAGAAACAGAAAAGCCTCATCACGATGAGATAAGAATGATAAAAGGGTTAACACGTCAAAAAGTAGATGAACTTTTTGAATAATTCTCTTTTTTAAATTGAATCATGAAAAAACCAACTCCGCCAAATACCGATAACTTCAAAGATAGAGTAGAAGTGAAACAGGCTCTTGAAGAAGCAGATACATTATTTGATGAAATCATGGCTGAACTGGATCGTATTCAGGAAGAAAGAGGTACAAGGATTCATGTAAAGTTGTTCAATGAAATTTTTTATGCAGATTGGATGGATAGGGATAAACTTATTCATTATGTAGTATTTCATGGATTAATTGGATCATCAGTGCCATGGGGCGAGTTAGAGTTGGAAATTGATCTACCTGGAGATCAAAGTTTACTAGCTTTTGCCAGGAGAAAATTGGAAGAATTAAAGGATATATAAATTCAAATTTGTTATTTAAAATTTTAAATTTGTAATTTAACAAGTTTCACCCTATCTTTTTGCCCACTAACAATTACAACTTCCGATAGCCCAAGCGATTTTTTAAGGAATTTTGTAAGCTCAGCATTCGCCTTACCATCCGTCGGCGGTGCTGCAATGCGGATTTTATAAGTACCGTCTTCCATTATTTCCACAATCTCGTTTTTTGGGGATTTAGGAATAACCTTTGCTTTTATATAGAGGGGATTTTTTTTCTGTAAGTCTAATTTTAATTTCTCCCAATAGTTCATATCTTTATAATATCATAATGAAAAAATTGCCAAAAATATATACATTATATATACTTATTATATACATTTTATATAAATAATATATACATATGCAATCATTATACATTCGACTAGAAGACGACTTAAAAGAGGATTCCCACAAAATAGCCGACGAAATTGGTATTTCTTTAAGTAGTCTTGTTAAGATGCTTTTAAAAAACGTCGTGCGTACTGGCCGACTTAACATAAGAGTTTATCCGGATAAAGAAAGGGGTATGCCAAAATATCCGACTCGGTTGATAGCGGACAAGGTGGAAGTTGTTTGATTGCTGGCTATAATCTATCAAGATTTTTGTATACATTACCACGATGATCAACCCTTAATATTTTTATGGTATTTTTTTTAAAATTAGGCAGGACTATTATGCGATAATTGCCTACACGATATTTATAAAATTTGTAGCCTTCAATTTTTTTGGCATAATTAAGGGGTTCTCCTGAGTTATTCCAAAAGCTTATTTTTATTAAAATTCTTTTTCTTAAATCTTTTTCTAGATTTAAAAGAGATTTTTTACCATTTTCTGAAAATTTAAATTCCATTTAATTAAGCTTAATTCCACATTCTTTTGCAACTTCTTCCAGCGAGTATGTCTTTTTTGTTCTGGCTTCTTTTTCCATTTCAGCAATAAATGCAGGATTTGAAGCCTCTATATCCTCAATAATATCTTCCAGCATTTTATCTGAAATAATATAACCGAGAGATCTGCCGTTTTTGGTTACACGGGCAATACCTTTTTTAAAATATTTGGTGATATTTTTTTGAGCCTCGCGTACAGGCACAAGCTCTTCTATCAAGGGTAATTTTATAGTTTGCATAGTAATATTTTAATTTATATCTATAAAATAGTATAATACATAAGTTATGCAATCGCAAGGCAATTAGTATTGCAATAATATAATTTTATGTTATGCAAAAATTACCAAATAATACACCTTTCACCTATAGGATAAGTGGGGGAAAATATATTACTGCATAGCAAGCTGTACATCCGCAGGTGTCCCATCCAAGGAATATTTAAATTTATACTGACTTACATCGTGATCAGAATAATGAAAACAAAGAGCATCAAATATAGCATTTGCGATAGCTGCTGCAATATGTCCTCTTACATTATACATAGCAGATAACGGGCGTATTGGATGGCTTGATTCTAGATCAATTTTAAGGTTTATATCACTATTTATAGTTGGGCCATGGCCAGTTCTCCAGTGTCTGTGGCCACCAGATGTTTTTATACTAAAGTTTGTATTAATTCCTGTAGGAATATTTATATCTTCATCATATTTATTTGCTACACTTTTTACAGCTTCAGATATTTCTTTGACGAGAACGTCAAATATTTTTTGCCTAATTTCTGTACAGTTTTGCTGCAATCCCTCAGATATATCCTGAGAATGCAAAAAATTGCTAAAATGTGTATCGAGCTTAATTGTAGTTTTTGCCTGTTTTTCATCTATTGCACTTGCGCCTAAATGCCAATGTATTTTATGATGTATATTTTTCATAATTAATTAAATTTTTAAGAATTATTAATTATATTATACATAAAAATATAATTTTGTCAATAAATTTTCAAAATACTTAAATTAGCAAAATTTCATTAACTTAATATTTTCTAATATTTAAAAAATAAAATTTTAATAAAATCATTTAATATGCTCCCTCCTCCATTTCTCTATCTCCGCATGATTCCCATTTAATAATACCTCCGGCACTTTCATACCCCGAAATTCCGCTGGCTTGGTATAATGTGGATATTCCTTTTTACGATTCAGTTTTTTAGAAAAAGATTCTTCTTCATGAGATTCCTGCCTTCCAAGTGCACCCGGTAACAATCTACTAATCGCATCCACTACCACCATTGCAGCAAGTTCGCCGCCGGACAAAACGTAGTCGCCGATAGAAATTTCCATATCAACTAATTCATCAATAACACGCTGATCAATTCCTTCATAGTGACCACATAGAAGGATTAGTTGATCAAATTTTTTGTTCATTCCTCGGTTGCGCTCGGAATGACAACATAATTTTTCTACCATTGCCTGCGTTAGCCGTTTACCTTTTGGCGTCATATAAATTACAGGTGCATCCTGCGCTATCTTTTTTACACTTTCAATACAGTCAAAGAGCGGCTGCGGGGTAAATACCATACCAGCCCCACCTCCGTATGGTGTATCATCCACTTTTTTATGTTTGTTTTTAGAATATTCGCGAATGTCGTGAATTTTAATTTCAATAACACCTTTGCCCTGGGCTTTCTTTAAAATAGATTCATTCAGGAATCCTTTAAACATTTCCGGGAAGATTGTGAGGATGTGGAATTTCATTTTATTACAAGATTACAAGCGCTTCGCTATTACAAGATTACAAGACTAATCACTCTTTGTCACCCCCGAATTGATAGCCCCCTTTGTCATTCCCGCGAAGGCGGGAATCTGAATAATGGTATTATTGTTATTCTATTAATCGACTCATTATCGTATTTACCGAATATACGATTAATAGTCGCATATTCGGATTATCTGATTACTAGTAAATAAGTAGTAGTACAATTATTCAATCACTAGATTCCCGCCTTCGCGGGAATGACAAACTGTAATTTTGTAATTTAAAACTGCCTGCCAGTAGGCAAGGTTTAAAAATTAAAAACTAAAAAATAAAAATTAATACGTGTCCACCTCATCCATTTGCCCTCTCGGTACACGAGTGATTTAATAAGTGGGTATTTTTAACCAAATAAAAATGAAAATCACAGTTGTTGGCACAGGTTACGTAGGGCTCGTTTCCGGTACATGTTTTGCGGAAATGGGGTACGACGTAATGTGCATAGATATAGATAAAGAAAAAATCAATCAATTAAAAGAAGGGGTAATTCCAATTTATGAACCGGGCCTTGAAGAACTTGTAAAAAGGAATAGTGCAGAAGGACGTTTACATTTTTCTAGTAATACAAAAGAAGGCATTGATTTTGGAGAGATATTATTCAGCGCAGTAGGCACTCCGCCAGACAAGGATCACAAGGCGGATTTAAATGCAGTAAAAGCTGTAGCGCGTGATTTTGGAAAAAACATTACTGGTTATAAAATTTTTGTTAATAAATCCACAGTTCCGGTTGGCACAGGTGAGATTTGCAAAAAAATAATTCAATCCGAAATTGATAAAAGGAAAGTGGATGCCACTTTTGACCTTGTAAGTAATCCGGAATTTCTGCGCGAGGGAGCTGCTGTAAAAGATACGCTAAATCCAGATCGTATTGTGGCTGGTGTTGAGTCTGAAAAAGCTAAAGATATTATAAAAAAACTATATCGACCAATAACCCGTACAGGTCGGCCACTGATCACTACAAACATCAAAACAGCAGAAATGATCAAATATGCTGCAAATAGTTTTTTGGCAACAAAAATTAGCTTTATTAATGAAATTGCAAATTTTTGCGAAAAAACCGGGGCAGATGTAACTAAAGTTGCTAAAGGTATTGGGTTGGATGGTCGCGTTGGGTCACGTTTTTTACATGCGGGAATTGGCTATGGAGGCAGTTGTTTCCCTAAAGATGTTAAGGCGCTTATTCAGAAAGGCAAAGAACACAGTTTTGATTTTAGGATTTTGCAGGCAGTTGAAGAGGTGAATGAACATCAGAAAGAGCGTATTTTCGAAAAACTTCATGATCACATCCCAAATTTGGAAGGAAAAACAGTGGCTATATGGGGACTTGCCTTTAAACCACGCACAGATGATATGCGTGATGCTCCATCCATCCGTATTATAAAACGAATTCAGGCAGAAGGAGCTTTTGTTAAAGCTTTTGATCCTGTTTCTATGGAGGTGGCCAAGCGTAATTTTGCAAATGTTAATCTGGCTTATTGTAAAAGTGCTTTCGAAACAGCGGAAGATGCAGATGCACTATTGGTTCTTACTGAATGGGATGAGTTTAGAACTGTGAATTTTGAAAAATTAAAATCAGCCATGAAAGGAAACTATTTATTTGATGGCAGGAATATTTATGAGCCAAATGAAGTTATATCTGCAGGATTAAATTATGAGGGAATTGGCAGGCCTATTACAAAAAAAGAGGAGGAACAGATTAAAGTTATTATTAAGAAAAAAGTTAAACCTGGCAGGTCGAAGATTAGGGAACTGACCAACCTTTAATTTTTAATTTATAGTTTTTAATTTTTAATGAATGTTTAATTTTCAAATTTTTAAACATTAAATCATTATAAATTGAATAAAAATTATAAATTTCAAATTAAAAATTCCAATGAAGATACTAGTAACAGGAGGAGCCGGTTTTATTGGCTCTCACTTCATAAAACACAGGCTGGAAACAACTGATGATCAGATAATCTGCATTGATAATTTTAATGATTATTATGACGTTAATGTAAAGGAGGCAAATATTGCACCTTTTTTGAATAATCCTAATTTTAAATTGTATAGAAATGATATTTGTGATTATGAAAGTATGAACACAATTTTTGTTCAGGAAAAACCGGATAAAATTTGCCATTTAGCAGCTCGCGCTGGTGTGCGCCTAAGTATTGAAGATCCATTTATTTATCAAAAAACTAATATTGAGGGTACTTTAAATCTTTTGGAACTTAGTCGATTACATGATGTAAAGAATTTTGTATTTGCTTCTTCATCATCAGTTTATGGTAATAAGCAGAAAGTACCGTTTTCCGAAATCGACCCCGTGGATACACCTATTTCACCTTATGCGGCAACAAAAAAATCAATGGAAATGTTAGCGCATACATACCACCATCTTTATGGCTTATCATGTACAGCTCTAAGATTTTTTACAGTTTACGGTCCATCCGGCCGTCCGGATATGGCACCTTATTTATTTACCAAATTAATTAATGAAGGAACGCCCATCAAAAAATTTGGAGATGGTACAACAAAACGGGATTATACTTTTGTAGATGATATTGTTTCTGGTATAGGCGCTGTGATGGACGCTAATTTTCCATTTGAAATTATAAATCTTGGAAATAATAAGCCTGTTGAATTGAATTATTTCATCAGTCTTATAGAAAAATTGGTTGGCAAAAAAGCCATAATAAAACAGATGCCAATGCAGCCTGGAGATGTTGATATAACTTATGCGGATATTTCCAAAGCACAGAAGCTGCTCGGGTATAACCCAAAAACTACCATTGAGGATGGGATGGGGGAGTTTGTGGAATGGT
>CAYWJA010000022.1:0-407 GCA_964458485.1 uncultured Candidatus Peribacteria bacterium
AATCTCATAGAATTTTTTATTACAGTTAAACGTAGCTTTTGTTATTTCCGATAACTCGTTTCTATCTGCACTTTTTGCCGATTAATAACTTAATCTTGCATGTTATCGGTAATTTGGTTAAGATAGCCTCCTTTGTGAAGTTACCCAATCGAACTAATAGTATTTTAACCAAAATTACAGATGTTACAAGAAAATAGTGCAGTGTACCTGTTATTAGAACAGGTTAGAAACGAGTTGGTGTTACGAAATTACAGCCCCAAGACAGTAAAAAGTTATACATCTTGCCTGAAAGATTATTTTGATTTTTTAGGTAAGGAATATGATAGACTGGATGAATATAAAATTCGGTCTTTTTTAATGACAAAACAGGGAAAGGGTTATGCACCACAGACGATTAATTTATATCT
>CAYWJA010000022.1:417-26606 GCA_964458485.1 uncultured Candidatus Peribacteria bacterium
TTGATAGTGGTTTTGAAGATATGGAGATATCCGCAATTAAAAGATTTTTGCTGAAAAAACAGGAAGACGGGTATGCTCCGCAAACCATAAATCTTTATTTGAATGCAATTAAGTTTTTTTATTATCAAATAATAAGAACGAAGCAGAAAATTAATATTCGGTTTGCCAAACGAACAAAAAAACTTCCCGTTGTGCTTTCAAGGGCAGAAATTAGACAAATAATGGAAAGCATAGCCAATGTAAAACATCGTTTGTTAATTGCATTGGCATATGGAGCAGGGCTCAGGATAAGTGAAGTGATTAATTTAAAAGTAAAAGATGTTCAATTCCATGAAAAAACATTGCATATTAAAGATTCTAAGGGTAAGAAAGATCGAATAACAGTTTTGCCGGATAAGTTGTTCGATGATTTAAGTTTACAAATAGGGGGTAAAGATGGGAATGAATATGTTTTTGACAGCCAAAGAGGTGGCAAGCTTGACCCTAGAACAGCAAGTAAGATATTTGAAAATGCTTTACAAAAGGCAGAAATTAAAAAAGAAGCCACCTTCCACTCCCTACGCCATAGTTTTGCCACACATTTACTCGAAAACGGCACTGACGTGAGGTACGTACAGGAGCTTTTGGGTCATGCAAATATCCGGACTACACAAATTTATACACAAGTTACAAATTTACATCTTAAAAAAATCAAAAGCCCTTTATAAGAATAGGTTTAATATTTTTTTTCGGCTCAGTATACACCCTAAATTCCCTGCGGTCATAACACCTTTCATTAAATCAGGATTATTAAGAAAAAGAATAGTAGATCCTATTAAGAGTGCTGAGCAGCCTATAACCCACACAACATTATTTCTAATATTAGACGCAGGGTCTGACTCATCGTAATAATGGTAATGTTTGGATAGGCTAACTTTTTTCACAATGCGCTTATTGTAATATTATTTATTTCTTTGTCAATATTAACTATTTTTCAATTAGGCTAATCCTTGTAATTTTTGTAATCTTTTGTAATATGGATATAAGGGTATTTTTAAGGCTCAAATATAATAACACTTGAGACTTGAGACATGCACTTGAGACTATTTTATAACTATGGAGATTGAAATGGACCACACAGAACTAAAAGAGCTCATCACAGCCATTGACAAAGATCTCCAGTATCTTTGACGGTCTTGGCGTAGAAGATAAAAAACAGAAAGTGATTGATATATCTAGTAAGGAGGGTTTTTGGGATGATAATAAAAAGGCTGAAAAAATTCTTAAAGAATTAAAATATTGGGAAAAATTAATAGAAACTTGGGAGGATATTAGGGGTAAAAGAGGGGATTTAGAAGAATTATCCGGCTTAGTTGATGAAAATAAGGAAAAAGAAGTTGAAGATCTTGATAGTGAATTTAACGAATTAAAAAAGAGACATCAAAAAGCACATATAGAGTTATTTTTGAATGGAAAACACGATCAAAATGACGCTATTTTAATCATTTCTGCAGGTACTGGCGGTGTGGATGCGCAGGATTGGGCGGAAATGCTTATGCGGATGTATTTAAGGTATGCGGAAGATCATAATTTGAAAGCAGAAGTTGTTGAAAAAACAATGGGGGCAGAGGCAGGCATTAAAAGTGCGACTATCGAAATTAAAGGAATGCTTGTTTATGGTCATTTAAAATCTGAACACGGCGTTCATCGTTTGGTTAGGTTATCACCTTTTAATGCCAAAAATCTTCGTCAGACATCATTTGCACTTGTAGAGGTTTTACCTGTTATTACAGAAGATGAAGGAGTTGAAATAGATGAAAAAGATTTACGAATAGATACTTTTCGCGCATCCGGAGCAGGTGGTCAGCATGTAAATACAACGGATTCTGCGGTGCGTATAACACATAATCCAACAGGCGTTGTTGTTTCATGTCAAAACGAAAGATCTCAGGCTCAAAATAAAGCTCAGGCAATGAATTTATTACGTGGTAAACTAATGCAAAAGCTTGCCGAAGAGCAGAAAGAAAAAGTTGAAGAATTAAAAGGCGGTTATAAAGAGGCTGCATGGGGAAATCAGATACGCTCCTATGTTTTTCAGCCATACACTATGGTAAAAGATCACCGTACTAATGCTGAAACCAGCCAAATTGATAAAATTATGGATGGGGATATTGATTTGTTTATTGAGGCATTTTTACTAAAAAATTAATCATTAACAATTATGTTTCTAGAAATCCAAAAAGGAAGGGGTAACCCAGTACTTCGTAAAAAATCAAAGGAAGTTAAGAGTGTTACAAAAAGACTTATTAAGTTTATTAAAGAAATGGAAAAGGCTATGAAACATGAAAAAGGTATCGGACTTGCTGCACCACAGGTTGGAGAAAATATTCGACTTATTTTAGTTACGCTAGATAATAAAAAAATAATTCCAATGGCAAACCCTGTTATAATTAGCTGCTCTGAAGATAAGGAGCATGACGAAGAAGGTTGTCTAAGCATACCCGGTGAGTGGGGTCAGGTTGAGCGATATAAAGAAATTACAGTTACTTATCGAGATGCAAATAATAAAGAATGTAAATTAAAATTAGATGGCTTCAACGCTCGCGTTGTACAGCACGAAATCGACCACCTCGATGGCATCTTGTTCACAGATTATTTAGATGCAGAAGAGAGTGTTTTGAATGTGATGAGGCAGAATGAAATAGAGAAATTATAAAATCATTTGCAAAATATAAAAACCTACAGTAAAATACCGAGGCATTTAGATGTGCCCAGGTGGTGGAACTGGTAGACACGCTGGTCTTAGGAACCAGTGCCGCAAGGCGTGAAGGTTCGAGTCCTTTCCTGGGCACCATCTCACATGCTGTTTTGTGATATACTTTTATTATGAGCTACGCAATCGACACCCACTGCCATTTAACATTTCTGCCACCAAATATTCAAAGGGCGGTTATTGATCGTGCACAGAAGGCAGGTGTTAAAAAGATGATCACAGTTGCATGTAATTTAGAGGAAGTAGAAAAATGCAGATTTTTGATAGATAAATATGATTTTATTTATGGCACAGCCGGTATTCATCCAACAGATCTTGGTAACGACATTGAGTCGGATTTGAAAAAGGTGTATGAATACGCTCAAGATGATCATATTGTCGCAATAGGGGAGGTGGGGCTGGACTATTACCATGATCGTTTTCCGCATGATCTCCAGATAAAATATTTATCTCGCCAGTTAGAAATTACTAAAGAACTCAATAAGCCTGCCATCATCCATTGCCGCGCTGGTAAGTTTGCCGGCCAAAATTCATCGGTTTTTCCAGACATAATTGATGTTTTTAAAAGGTCTAACTTCTCCAACGGTGTTATGCATTGTTATAGCGGGACCCTGAAGGAGGCTGAGGTATTTTTAGAAATGGGCCTCATGATCTCATTTACCGGCATAATTACTTATGAACGTAATCAGGAACTCCGGGATGTTATAAAAATGATGCCTATCGAAAAGTTAATGATAGAAACTGATTCACCGTTTTTACCGCCAATGAATCATAGGGGGGAAAAGAATGAGCCTGCATTTGTGATCGAAGTTGCCAAGACTATTGCTGAAGTTCGTGATTTATCGGTTGATGAGGTGCTTGAGGTTACTAGTGGGAATGCGGAGAGGTTTTTTAATATCTAGGCTTGTAGGATGTAGGCCTGTAGGATGTAGGAGAAATTTTTAACTATTGATTTTTCTATTTATAATCATTTTATTTAATATTTTCATTACTTCATTAAGTAATTGATCTACTTTAGTAAAATCTAATTTTTTACCAAAAGGTAATCTTTTTGCAATTTCTATTTGTGTTTCCAATTCTCCACCAGACGCAAAGGCAATAATTAAAAATCTGCAATATTCCTTATCTGTTGCACGTCTTTTTCCTTCTACGATATTAGATGGAATAGATATAGCTGTTTTTCTTGTATGGGCAGCTAATCCATATAATTCAGATTTTGGATATTGATCAGTTAATTTATATATTTCAACAACCAAATCCATTGCCTTTTGCCAAACAATAAGGTCTTTATAAGTACCCATTTTAAATTGTTTATTCTTCATAATACAAAAAATTAATAAAATAAAATCCTACATCCTACAAGCCTACATCCTACGTCCTAAAACAATAATTTAACCCCCTCCACCACCGTCTTCACCTCCTTGTTCGAAAGCACTTCCTCAAAGCCCAATTTTTTAGCCTCCTTCTCACGTTTATCTAATTGCGTAATGGCTCGCACTTCACCAGATAAACCCACTTCGCCCATCACTACCAGATCGGACGGGAGTGGTTTTTTGAGCTTTGAGCTCGCTATTGCCATGGCTATTGCTAAATCGACTGCAGGCTCTTTTAACTTCAATCCACCAACAACATTTACAAATACATCTGATGAATCAAGTTTTATTTTTGCATAACGCTCCAGTACAGCAATTATTATATTTAATCTGTTTAAATCAATACCGCTTGCAGTACGCTTCGGATATCCAAAATGAGTGTAGGAAGTTAATGCCTGCACTTCTACCAAAAAAGTTCTCGTACCCTCAATTACTGGTACAATTACAGAACCTATTGGATCTTTTGATCTGCCATCCAAAAATAGGGCGGATGGATTTTTTACTTCCTGTAATCCATTTTGCTCCATTTTAAATACACCCACTTCATCCACCGCACCAAAGCGATTTTTAGTAGTGCGAAGCAGCCTAAAATGATGAAATTTATCACCTTCTAAAAATAAAACAGTATCAACGAGATGTGTAAGCACCTGTGGGCCAGCCAAATTACCTTCTTTATTTACATGGCCAATTAATAAGATTGGAATATTTTTGGATTTAGCAACCTGCATTAACTGCTCCGTTACATATCTAACCTGCGAAATTGAGCCAGCCTGGCTTGCAATTTCTTCACTAGCCATAACCTGCACAGAATCAATTACTACAAAACCCGGATTTTCTGCCTCAATCGTAGCCAAGATTGATTCCAGACTATTTATATTTAGCAATTGAATTGGCGTTTTTATTTTTAAGCGCTTAGCACGGCTGGATATCTGCCCAATTGATTCTTCACCTGAAAAATACAATACTTTTTTGTCTAAGCTTGCCATTCGGTCACAAATTTGAAGAGTTAAAGTCGATTTCCCAATACCCGGATCGCCAGCCAAAAGCACCAATGAATCCGGAACAAAGCCGCCTCCTACAACTCTGTCAAACTCAGATATTTTTGTTACTAGTCTTTTTTGCTTAGTCTGAATTCCATCAATTATAACCGTCGGTTTAATTGGCTTAGTAAGTTTAATGGATTGCTTTTTAGGGCTAATATCTTCAACATCTTCTATAAAGCTGTTCCATGCATTGCACTGAAGGCATTGCCCACTCCATTTAGGAGATTTATTACTGCATTTACTGCAGATATATATAGTACGTAATTTCATGATATTTTTGAGGTTATTTTGTATTTTTACAGGTGCTTTAGTCTGGTAGTGCTGTAGTCCGGTAGTGCTATTTTTGATAGTAGGTATGTTTCCATTTAGTTAATAATTTTCCGACTTCAGTTTGAAGTTTTTCTAATTTATGAAATTCATCTTTACTTAAATAATTTAAATCATAAGCAAGTAAAGTCTGATACTCTAATTCCTTCAAAGAAGCTTCACTTATATTAAAAAATTTCATTGCATCTTTGTACCCCTCTCTTTTATATCCTTCTACGATATTAGAAGGGATGGATACTGATGAACGTCTCATTTGAGATATTAATCCAAATTTTTCTTCAGGAGGGAATTTTTTAGTTATTTTATAAATTTTTATTACAAGTTGATGTGCTTTTTGCCAAGCAATTACATCTTTAAATGTTTTAGCCATAGCTCTGTTAGTTACAAAATAAAATGCTTAGTTAGCACTACCGGACTACAGCACTAAAGCACTACAGCACTATTTTAGTAAACAAAAGTTCACTGGTCAAGAAAAAATACACAAAAACCAAACAATGCTATATAATATCCGCATTAGTCTTAATAAATTAAAAAATGATCGATCTACCACCAAACCCTCTAGAAAAAATAAATTGGAATTTTAGAGGTAAAAATATTTTCGTAATAATAGTTGCAGTTATTGTTTTTTTAATAGTACTAGATGGCCTTGTTTCAGTACCTCCTGGGAAAGTCGGTATTATTTATGATCGAAGCAGAGGAGTACTTGTAGATAAAGAGCTGCCTGAGGGTCTCCATTTAAAAATTCCTTTATGGCAGGTGTCTTATATAATGAACACTCGTACGCAGGAATATACTATGAGTGTTGCTGCTGGTGAGGGTGCTGTTTATTCTGATGACAGCATGACAGCGCCAACCTCCGATGGGCAAACTGTAACCGTTGATGCAACAGTTCTTTTTCATATAGATAAGAATAAAGCAGCTGATTTATTTCAAAAGATCGGGCCAAATTATGCACAAAAAATAATTAGACCAATAGCTCGTAGTCAGATTCGTTCACAAATAGCAGAATATACTGCGATTGATATCTATGCAAAAAAACGTGATGAGGCCGAAAAAAAGATTAATGAACGTATTAAAACGCTATATGCAGAAAAAAATATAACACTCGAAAAAGTTCTTTTAAGGCATATTGCCTTTTCTAAAGAATACGCTCAGGCAATTGAAGATAAGCAGGTAGCACAGCAGCGCATACAAAAAGCTGACTATCAGATGCAGGAAGCCAAAAAGCTCAAGGAAAAGAAAATTGTTGAGGCTGAGGCTGACGCAAAGGCTATTCAATTAAAAGGAGATTCCTTAAAGAAATATCCACAGGTAATACAATTTGAATTTGTGCAAAAGATGGCGAAAAATATTACATGGGGAATAATGCCAGACAAGGTACTTCCGTTACTTAATTTAGGAACTAAATAGTCCTGTAGTCCTTTAGTGCTGTAGTCCTGTAGTGCTCTACTATTTAGGACAAAAGCACGACAGCACGACAGCACGACAGCACTCTAATGATCAAAGCTAAAGTTGACCAAATAACATCAAATCTCTCCGCTTATTTCAAGAAAAACAATATTACAAAAGCTGTAATCGGCTTAAGCGGTGGTGTTGATTCTGCATTAACTGCAAAACTTGCTGTTGTGGTTTTGGGTAAGGAAAATGTTACAGCATTAGTTTTACCTAATAATGGTGTAAATAAGCCAAAAAACGTCCGTGATGCGCAGGATTGGGCATCGGAACTCGGAATTAAACAGCACACTATAGCGATTAATCCATTTATAGATGGTTATGATAAGCTGCCGTGGGAATCTTCAAGTTTGGCTAGCATGAATATACAAGCTCGCGTACGTATGACACTTTTGTATCATTATGCGAATACAAACAATGCTATAGTACTTGGCACCGGCAATAAAACAGAATTGATGCTTGGTTATTTCACTAAATACGGCGACGGTGCTTGTGATGTTCTTCCTATTGGTAATTTAAATAAAACAGAGGTTTGGGAGATGTCAGAATATCTTGGTTTACCAGAGGTTATTGTACACAAAACCGCCTCTGCCGAACTAATGCGAGATCAAACCGACGAAGAGGAAATTGGTATGGAATATGCTGAAATTGATTTAATTCTAAAGAGATTCGAAGAGGGGGGTGAGCCTCAAAATGAATCTGAACAGAAGTTGTACGATCGAATAATGGAGAATAAGCATAAAGGCAATTTACCACCTATTATTGAGGTATGAATTAGTAATTATTAATCAATTATTTTATGTCAGTATCTGATCGATTTAAGCCAGAATTGCGTTTAAATTTACAGGGAGGGGAAACTGAAAGGGATAGATTGAGTGAATTAGCCGAAAGAGCACAATGTACTATCGGAGATGGCGCTAGAGGAGAGCACTTAGCAGCGGTAACATTGACGCCTGAGGGGGATGACTTCAGAAAAGATGGTTTAGTTATTTTTTATGGCCCAAATGGGGAACTTTATGCTGAAAATGAGATTGCCAGAGACAAGATATTAGAACTTTTGGGACACCAAGGGTAAGTCAATTTTTAAATCTGTCGGGATTTTCGACAACAGTTTTTTAAATTTCTAATTGCTCTAATCTCTAATTATTCTAAACAATCACCAATTATCAAATTCCAATTACCAATTTTTTGTTATCAATGCGGTATACAATTAGGAATTGGGTATTTTTTAGAAATTAGGTCAATTAGGTTAATTAGATATTTTTAAGATATTCCTCCAGTATAATCTGCGCAGAAATCATATCTCGTTGACCTTTTTGTTCTTTTGATTTAATTCCCTGCTGATACAGCTTAGAAATTGACTCTTTGGTTGTTAGTCGTTCATCAAAATACTCTACAGCAATCGGATGAATAGCGATTTTTAATTTATCTCCAAATTTTTGGGTTTTTACAACCCTTTCACCCAAAGTTCCATCCATTTCTATAGGTAATCCGATGATTACTTTAATAATCTGTTCTTCGTCACAAAAGGATTTGATCTGATTAATTAGCCCTTTGGTACTTTTATATTCCAAAAAATCACGAGGGAATGCAATTTCCTTATCTAAATCTGATATTGCCAGCCCTACTCTGCGGTCACCGTAGTCTATAGCGAGGTATTTGCCTTTATTCATAATTATTTATTTCTTCTCAGCCTTCTTTTCAGTTTTTTTAGCAGCAACTTTCCCATCCCCCTTATTCACAGCTCTCTGCACCTTGGATTTTTTACGTGCTGCATTATGCTTATGGATAAGATTCTTTTTCGCAGCGGTATCTATTGATTTAACTACCTTTGGTAGGAGCTTACTCGCTTTATCATAATCCTTTTTTTGTACATATCCCAAAAGAAGTTTAATCATAGACTTCATATTGTTATTGTAGTGTTTATTTCGAGCGGTTCGTACTTTATCCTGCTTCACTCTTTTTATGGCTTGTTTGGTAATTGGCATAGTAAGTAGCGAGAAACGCATTTCTCTGGTTAAATGAATTATTTGCCTGCAAATTTTATACTATGAAGAAGGGAAATGCAAGCTAAATTCCAAATCTCAAGCCCAAAATTCAAAATAAAGCTACAATTTTTAAATTTCAATATTAAAATTTGGGATTTATTTTGGATTTTGGAATTGGAATTTGAGATTTTAATACAGTTGATAATCCCCCCCAATTATTATAGAAATATCATTATTACTATCAGGCTGACCAGCTTCAGTAACTTTTCCCTGAATAAACTTAGCCAATGCATTTGCAGTATAGCCATAATCAGCAGTTACTTTACCATTAGGATCCATAATTTTATTATAACGGATCAGACCCTTATCTAATTTCACCCTTTTGCCATCAGAATCTAAATAATTATCCAGTTCTACAACATTAAATCCATAAATTTTTAAATAATTATAGGTTTTTGCAGCAGTGCCAGATTTCTTAGAGGCATTGAAGATTCCAATTTTAGCCTGCTTTAAATAAACTTCACGATTATAAAAAATTAATTCAGCATATCTTTGAATATCTCTTGAATCATATGGAATCAAAACAAATTGACCATTGTATTGTTCTCTTTCTGGGGTATATAAAAATCCACCATCGCGAGATGGGTCATCGTGCAGTAATTTTGTCACTAAATTTTTTCTATTAAATTTTTTGGCAAATGCAGCGAGGGAAATCATTTCCCTAGTAGACATATTGGTATTGATATTGCTGTTTATTGATTTGTAGAGCTTTTTTATGGTATTCGGGCTTGTTAATACATTTTTGGAAAGTGCTTTTTGCTGCAATGACACCAAAACCTGTTGCTGGCGTACGGCACGATCAAAATCTGACGTAGTTTTACGACTTCGGACAAACTTCAGTGCAGTTTCACCATCTATATTATTAATTCCCTTCTTAATTTCAAATACAGTATAACCATTATCAGTGCTATTTGGATAGTAAGGGTCATAGATTGATTTTTTTACATTGACAGTAATACCTCCAAGGCTGTCTACAACTTCCACAAAAGCATTAAAATCCACACGCAGATAATATTGTATATCTAAGTCTAAAATATTACCCAATATTTCCTGATAAATTCCATAAGCTTTTTCTTTGCCTAATTTATTTTTATTATATAAATAGAAGCTATTTATTCTTGCATGGCCATATTTTTTATTTTTTATGTAATAATCTCTGGGGATTGATAATATAGATACTGATTTATTTTTATGATCCAAGCTTGCAATCATAACGGTATCTATTAAATCCGCACCGTCTCTTTCATGTCCGCCATCACCCAAAAGTACAATATTTGTATAGCCATATTGGTCTTTTTTTAATTCTGTACCAAAAGACAGGGCTAAATTTTTTATGTCGAAATTATTTATTACATAATATATACCGGTTGTTACTTTAAAAACTATTATAATGGCTATTAATATCGACACAAATCCCAGTAAATAACTTACATGCTTTTTTGATGTACCAGAAAATAAGCTACCGCATTTGTATAAGATATTTTTTAAGATCTTTAAAATTTGTATCGGTGACCTTTTTCGTATTTGTCTTGTTCGAAAAGCATTCATATATTTATTTTTACTTAGAAAATTTAACATTTGTATGGTTTTGGGTCAAGGAATCTATTATTTAAATCCCAAATTCCAATTCCAAAATTCAAAATACATTTCAATATTAAAATTACAAATCTAAGCTCAATAGATTAAATGAGTTAGATTGATATTTGAATATTAAGATTTGGAGCTTATTTTGAATTTTGGAATTGGAATTTGGGATTTATTTAAAAAACCTCCCAACAAAGTCGGACAGGTTTTTTAAAGGCTTTCGGAATAAATTCTATTTCAAAGCAACAGTAGCACCGGCTTCCTCAAGCTGTTTTTGGATTTTTTCAGCCTCATCTTTTTTAACACCTTCTTTAATAACTTTAGGTGCACCATCTACCATATCTTTAGCTTCTTTTAAGCCAAGACCGGTTATTTCTCGAACAGCTTTGATAACTGCGATTTTTTGACCGCCTGGAGCAGTAAGTTCAATGTCGAAAGAATCTTTTTCTTCCGCACCACCAGCATCACCACCACCAGCAGGAGCGCCAGCAGCAGCCGCAGCTACAGGAGCAGCAGCAGAAACGCCAAATTCTTCCTCCATAGCTTTTACAAGGTCAGCAAGCTCAAGCACGCTTAGCTTTTTTACATCATCAAGAATGCTTTGTGCAGCCTTTGATAATTTGATTTCTTTTTCGTCAGACATAATTAATTGATTAAAGATTAAAAGATTAAAAATTTAAGATTAGATTTTAATCCGCCGTGGCGGATAAAATTTAAAATTTAAAATTATTTTTCACCCTCCTTTTCTACTTCTTCCTCAGCTGGCTCATCTGTAGCTGGCACTTCTTCTGCAGGCGCCTCTTCTTTTGCTTCCTCAGTAGGAGCTTCATCCTCCTTTGGTTCATCTGTAGCTGCTTCCCCCTTTACTTCTTCCTCTGACTTTTTTTCAGCAGGAGCTTCCGCCTCTTTCACTTCTTCGGTAGATTCTTCTTTTTTTTCCTCAGTTACCTCCTCAGCCTTTGGCTCTTCAGCTGGTTTATCTTCAGCTTTTTCTTCTTTTTCGGCTTCGGCTTTCTCACCGCCTTCGGCAGGAGCTTCAGCTTCCTCTGCTGGTAGTGAGTCTTTGTATGCATTTAAAACGCGAACAAAACCACTTAAAATATTACTCAAAACTCCAACAGCCCCGGAGACCGGAGCGTTCATAGAACCAATCAGCTTTGCATATAATTCTTCCTTACTCGGCAATTTAGCAAGTTGAATAATTTCATCCTTTCCTACAACTTTTCCATCAATAATTCCGCCTAAAAGTTTTAAATTCTCATTACCCTTAGAAAATTTAAATAAAATTTGCAAGCCCGCAAGTTCATCTTCATAAGAAAATGTAGCGGAAACAGGACCCTCCATTATATCATCGCCAAGCTCACCAATATCAGTTTCTTTAGCAGCTAAACGCATCAAAGTCTTTTTAGCGACTTTACACTCCGAACCACCTGCACGTAATTGATTTCTTAAATCAGAAATACTGCTTACATCCAAACCACGATAGTCAGAAAAAACAACAGTTTTGGACTTAGTAAATTTGTCGATTAGATCTTGTAGGATTTCCTTTTTTTTCTCCCTGGTAATGGCCATGATTGTTTAAATTACGAATTAAAAAAATCTCGTCGTACACAGACCGACAAGACTCCAAAAATAAAATAAATGAGTTGTTTGTCTAAGCGGGTCTTATTTGAATGCCAACTGTCTGCGACGAGAACTATTTTACGGATTTAAATAGGAAAGTCAAATGTTTTTAATCTTCTATTTTTAAATAAATGCCAATATTATCACTCAAAAGCCTATTAATCATAGCTTTATATTGTTGATAATTTACAGGATTAAATGTAACTTTTTTTGATGCATTAATAACCTCAAATCTCTGACCTTTACCTGCGTCATCTGAATTGTTAACAGTGTAACCTAGCTGATCAAGCATTTCTGTAAATTCATCAATTTCACTTTCCTCGGGGCAACTATAATGATTTAAATCAATAATAAGTGAAATGCGATCAGGTGCTTCTGCTGGTAATTCCTTAAGAGTGTTTTGCAATGGTGAATCATTGTTTAATTTTAAATAAATACCAGTACCACCATCAAAATGTATATCTATTTCTCTCTTTAATGCCATATAGCCATCCTCATTACATAATGGAGTTTTTTTTGCGTTAATAGCCTGATATCTTCCATCTATTATATCAACAGCATCAACTTCATAGCCAGCCTGTTCAAGGATTTGTTTAAATTCATCATATAATCCATTTTCGGGAATTACAGTATGCTGAAGATCGATAATTATATTTATATGTTCAGGTGCTTCTACTGGTAATTCTGAAACTATATCTTGTAATAATGGCTTTAAATTGCTATCAGAATCATCAGTTAATTTTTCATCAAAACCACCTCTTTTAATAACATCATCAATTAAACTCATCGCAGGTTGTACATCCTCAGACGTTACCCCTTGTAATAAATACCTTAATTGCAAGGCAAGGCCAAGTTTAGCCTGCGCTTCAAATGTAGCTAATTCTTCTTCTGTACCCGGGGCTAATACCCCAGGAGTTTCGGTTGGGTTACTCATAATATTAAAATTAAATTTTAGGCAACCTAATTTACCTTATATTTTAGTATTTGTAAAGATAAACTTGACCTAATGAATTGAAACTGCTAAATTTTACGGGCACTAAATTTTTGTAATCTCGCATTTTGCGGGACAGGTTGAAAATTTAAAATTTAAAATTTAAAATTCTGAAAGTATGTTCGTAATCGCAAAAATTGCAGGGAAGCAATATAAAATCCAAAAAGGTGATATTTTAAAGGTAGATAAACTGAAAGAAGCCAAAGAAGGGGACAAAGTTAAAATAGATGAAGTTCTATTAAAATCCGATGGATCTAAAACAGATATTGGTACACCTTATATATCCGGCTCATCCGTTGAATTGAAAGTTGTGGAACATGGAAAGATGGATAAAATTAAGGTGTTTAAAAAGAAGGCTAAAAAGAGGTATGAGAGGACTTATGGGCATAGGCAACAGTATACAGAGGTTGAGGTTGTTGTTGTTAAATAAAAGACTTCCAAACGTACAGATGTCCAAACGTACAAAACTAACTATTTAATAATTTAAGATTAGGTTTGTTGGTTTGTTATGTTTGGAATTTGGTATCTGTTTGTAGGTTTGGCTATCTGGATATCTGGACGTTTTTTAAAATTTCCCCCAAATCCTCCGGCAACTCTGCATTTAATTCAACAGCTTCATCGTTAGATGGTAATCGAAATTTTAAATACGCTGCATGTAAAAACTGCCTTTTTAGTCCTATTTTTTTTAATTTTTCATTCACATCCTTATCTCCATACATGGTATCTCCGCAAACCGGATGACCAATAGACGCGAAATGTACGCGGATTTGATGTGTACGGCCGGTTACAATTTGCACATCCACTAAGCTATAATCACCAATATATTTAATTACCTTATAATGGGTAAGTGCAAATTTAGCCTTCTTTTTACCAGACACATGCATGTCTTTTTCGCCATGTGTTTTAATAAGCGGCGCTTCAATGCTGCCCTTAGTCGGTTTTAGATGACCTTTTAGTAATGTGGTGTATTTTTTTGTAATAGTTCTTGCCTGAATTTGTTTAGCAATATAATTGTGTGCCTTATCGTGCTTCGCAACAATAATAAGTCCGGATGTATTTTTATCTAATCTATGCACAATACCCGGTCTTTTTTCGCCACCAATACCACTTAAATCTTTACAATAATATAAAACAGCATTAACCAAAGTGCCGGAAATATGCGCACCATGATCTGTTGGGTGTACAACCATACCAGCTGGCTTATTTACCACGATAATATCGCCGTCCTCGTAAACAACATCCAATGGTATATCTTCCGCCAATATGCCAATTTCTTTTATTGAAGGAATTATTATTACAAGCTCATCTGCATCTTTAACTTTATGTGATGTTTTTGTAATTTTTTTATTATTTATAAAAACAGAACCGCCTTTAATCATTTTTTGAATAAAAGAGCGTGTTAAATCCGGCTTTACAGCAGTGATATATTGATCTAAACGCAGCCCATTTTCCTCTGATGTAACGGTGTAATGTCGCATATCTATGTTTTTAAATTTAAAATTTCAAGCCCAAAATCCTAAATAAAATCCAAATTTCAAGCCCAAAATTCAAAATTGTAATTTGAGTTTTGAAATTTCTTTTGTGCTTTGGAATTGGGATTTTAGATTTGTGAAGAATATCGATTTTGGTAAATTTTATTAATGGGGTATAATTGATACTCATTAATAATACAAACATATTATCTTATGAAAATCGCAATTAAAATAGTATTTATAATATTTTGTTTATTTCTATTATCAGGATGCAGTCAGCCACCGCCAAGCCTAGAAGATAGAATATCTAATAGAACAACTACAGTTCAGGCCATAAAAAGTTACACAGGTGTAATTGAATCATTTGGTGTTGATATTTATAAGGATGGTACGCATAAGATAAAAACAGATAAGGGTGAAATGTTCATTATTCAAAGCCCTACTATTAACTTAAATAACTACATAGATAAAAAAGTTATAATAGAAGGTGCAATGCAGAAGTTGATAGATAATAAAAGTGAGGTTTTTACAGTTTCAAAAATAAAATTAGCAGATGGTAGTTTGGATGGGGGATTGACCGAATATAAGAACCAAAAGCTTGGATTCAAATTAAAATATCCAAACTCATGGGAACTTACAGAGGAAACCGAAAAATTGACATTCAAAAATAATGGGAATATTTGGTCTACATTAGATGTTTTAAGTAATACAAAATCAGATTTAGATTCATTTGTTAAATCCAAAGAAGAGAAAACAGGTACGGCAATTACAATTAGTTCACAAAGGTCACTACGATTTACAGATTCTGATACTATAAGGCTTTATATTCCAAATAAATCACAGAACAGAATATATAAAATTACATTTAATGATAAAGGGGAGGATGCGGAAAAAAATAAGAAATTATTTTATTCATTTTTAGAAAGTTTTACACTTATAACAATAGAGGTATCGAAAGGGGATATATGCGGAGGAAAGGCTAGCATTAGCTGTTCCGAAGGATATGTATGTGAATTAAGCAGTAATGAAGAAAATGCTTATGGGGTTTGTGTTTCTGTTGATAAGAAAGCATCAGGCCTTGATTGCCCATACGTTTCAACGCCATTAGATTGTAAAAATTATAAAACAAAAAACGTTAATAAAAATGGTTGCCCTACAAGTTATACGTGTCTGGATAGCATCGATGATAAAACTACGGACTCTGCAAATAAGTTATCTCAAAATAGCGTTGATATGGTTTTTGTTAAATACCAGAAAAAGATTTTGCCCTCAGGTGCTGCATTACTCCAGATTGAGCTCATTAAAAAGCAGAGCTTACTTGTTGCCATATATAAATTAGATGACCTTAAATATAAAACTCTCTATCAGTATAGCCCATCTGCTAATGAGTATAATTTTGTAAAAGAAGCACATTATAAACAGGTCGGAACTACCTGGAGTTTACAAGACGGCAAAGAGGTTAAAATTACATCGGAGAAAAAAATTATAGATCCAACAAAAAAATCTACCAGTAATAATGCTAGTGCAGTTGTTGTAAAGAAAGATATGGTGCTTTATACAAATAATTATAAGAATTTTTCTGTTCAATATCCAAAGGATTGGTATTTTAAAAGCTTCGGAGCCGTTGGTAATGCCATTTGGCACGTAGGATTTGCAGATAAATCTGTAGATAAACTTTCTGATATAATTATTGAACTATCTATTATAAAAGGTGCAGGGGTAGATAAAAAACAAAGCAAAAGCGGAACTTACTCAATTACAAAAAAAAGAGATAAAGACAGTCATTTCCTTTTAAAAGGACCACTTTTAAAGAAGGATGTTATTGATAAGATCTCTTCCACTATTACATCTAATTAATTACTAGTGAACTTTGAATGTATTTCAGATCTCGGATCTCGGATTTCAGATTCGATTCTTCATTCTTCATTTTAATATTTATCATTTGCTAATATTTAATAAATAATAAAGGGTAGATGAAAAATACTAAATACTAAATGTGAATCTGAGATCTGAGATCTGAGATCAGAAATAAATACCTTGCCTCTGTTTACTAAGAATGATAGTCTTACATCGTTTTTTAACACAGTTTAATTATGCGCTTAGCGGAAATCGCTAAAGAACTTCGTATTACCACGCAACAATTGCGTCGTGAGCTTGCAAAAACTAATTTTGGAATTAGTGCTACAGCACATGATGTTGATGATGCTCTGGCAGCAGGTGTTGTTCGTTTTTTAAAAGGGAGGGTAAAGCCTACTCTTAAGCATAAGAGAGTGGCTGTTGTTATTAAAGATGAAAAGGAGGTAAAGCCAAAAGCTAAGCCAAAAAAACCAAAAACAACCAAAAAGAAAACAGAAGAAAAGCCAGTCGACACAACAGAGGAGACATCTGTTGACGATGTTGTAGGGACAAGGCATGCCTTGTCCAAGGATGAACAGGCTGACAATAAAACAGTAAAATCACAAACCCCTAAAATAAAAAGCGTAAATGATAAAATTAGAGAATCAATGCCAAAGTCTCGTTCTGTAGTACCTAAGTCCACACCGAGAATTGAAGCTAAAAAAACAGCACAGGTATCAGTTTCCAGAAGAATAGAAGTCGGGAAGCAGAAGAAAAAAGATGATGAAAAACCTCCAAGAACATACTATAAGTCAAAAGGAAAAGGCAAAAGGAAGAAAAAGAAACTTAAAACAGAGGATCGCATCTTAACTATGATGCGCCACAAACATACTGCCCAGAAAACAAAAATAGCAAGGGTTAGCTACGAAACAGATGAGGATAGCGGAGGATTAAGTGCTGAAGAGCTTGCTATAGAGCGTGAATTAGACAGGGAGCGCTTTCGAGCCCAGAAGAAAAATCGTGCAACTAGCCAAAAAATAATCCATAAAGCACAGCCACAAATAAAACAAAAGACAGGTATTATTGAGATACCTAATGCAATTAGCGTAAAAGAATTTTCTGAAAAGTGTGGCCTGCCTATTGCGGATGTGATTGCGAATTTGATTAAAAATGGGGTAATGGCAACAATTAATCAAAAAATTGATTATGATACAGCCTCCATTATTGCAGAAGATTTGGGTGTGAAAGTAAAAATGACAGAGAAAGAAGCTACTTCAGAAGATTTACTTGCAGGAGATATTAAATCATTACTTATCGAAGAAGATAAAAGCATTCTTAAAGACCGCCCACCTATTGTAACAGTTATGGGGCATGTTGATCATGGTAAAACTAAATTATTAGATACCATACGTGATGCTAATGTTGTAGAAGGGGAATCAGGAGGTATTACTCAGCATATTGGAGCATATCAGGTTGAAAAAAATGGCAATTTAATAACATTTTTAGACACTCCTGGTCATGAGGCATTTACATCAATGCGTGCCAGAGGGGCTAAAGTAACAGATATTGCAATTTTGGTGGTCGCAGCAGACGAAGGTGTAAAGCCCCAAACCGTTGAGGCCATTAATCATGCAAAAGAGGCTGGAGTATCCATTATTGTAGCAATAAATAAAATCGATAAGGCCAATGCGAATGTAGATAAAGTGAAAGGTGAACTGGTAGAGTACGACTTACAATCTGAAGATTGGGGTGGAAAAATAATTATGGTGCCAGTATCTGCACATACCGGAGAAGGTATTGATACATTATTAGAAATGATTTTATTGGTAGCTGAAATGGAAAAATTCCAGGCAAACCCTAGTAGAATGGCCGTTGGTACAGTTGTTGAGTCGCATTTAGATGCATCATTAGGCCCAGTTGCAACGATTTTAGTTAATACAGGTACTTTAAAAGTTGGTAATTCCATTGTTGTTGGAGAAACTACTGGCCGTATTAAAACAATGCATGACCATAAAGGAAGTGCTCTAAAAGAAATTTTGCCATCAGGGGCAGCACGTATATCCGGCCTGGACAGCGTGCCAAAAGCAGGCGATATATTACAGGCATTTAAAAATGAAAAGATTGCAAAAGAAAGGTTAAACCAAATTATTACTTTAAAGAGCCAACAGGAAACAAGCGCAGATGGCTCTATGGTAGAGAGAATAGTTTCTCAAATTAATACAGGGGATATGAAATATCTAAAGCTTGTATTAAAAGCTGATACCAAAGGATCTCTTGAGGCAATTTTACAGGCATTGAATAAAATTAAAACTCACGATGTTGCTGTAAAGGTAATTCATTATGGTGTTGGTAATATATCTGATACAGATGTAGTTATGGCATCTGCAAGTCAGGCTCTTTTAATAGGTTTTCATGTAACTGCGAACACTTATGTTAAAAGATTAGCAGAGAAGGAGCATGTAGATATTAAGGATTACACTATTATATATAAGTTAACAGAAGATATTACAGCAATTTTATCTGGCATGCTGGAACCGGAAATTAATGTAATAGAACTAGGTAAGATGGAAGTTAAACAAATATTCTTAAATAAGAAAAAATGGGTTATTGCAGGATGCAAGGTAACAAGCGGAAAAGTGGAAAAAAATTCTATGGCCAGGGTAATGCGAGATTCTGAAATGTTGTTTGAGGCAAAAATTGAATCACTTAAGCATGTAAATGAGGATGTAAGCGAATTGGAAAAGGGTTCTGAATGTGGCATAAAGATTGCAACACCAAAACCTGTATTAGAAGGGGATGTTTTGGAAGTGTTTAAGATTGAAAAGAAGGAACGCACTCTCTAGATAAAATCTCAAAATCCAAGCCCAAAATTCAAAATAAGCTCCAATTTACAAATAACAATATTAAATTTGTGGTTTGAGATTTGAAATTTATTTTGAATTTTGGGCTTGAGATTTGGAATTTGAAAATATCTTGCTCCCAATCCTCACCATATTAGCCCCCTCTTCTATGGCGATTTTATAATCTCCGCTCATACCCATAGAAATCCATTTCATTTGTACATTGGGAATGTTTTTTTGCTTTATATTATTAAAAATACTTTTTAGTTTTTTAAAACATGCCTGCACTTTATTTTGATCATCAGAATTGATTGCGATCGTCATAAGCCCCTCAATTTTCAAATTTTCAAATTTATAAATTTGTTTAACTAAGGGCATGATTTCATCCAATTCCACACCGCCCTTTTGATCTTCGCCTGATGTATTTACCTGTATTAATATTGGCATGATTGTACCTATTTTGTTAGATTCCTGATTAATTTTTTTAGCCAATTTTAAGCTATCCACACTCTGGATTACATCAAAAATACTGACAACATCACGTACTTTATTGGTTTGCAGGCGACCTATAAAATGTTTAGTGATATTTTTAGGGATGTCACACAATTTATCTTCAGCTTCCTGCAGTCTATTTTCACCAATATCAGTAATGCCGGCATTTATAGCCTGACTTACCTCATCCGTAGATCGGTTTTTTGTCACAGCTACGATTTTAACCGAGCTATCCATAGTTTTTTTAATGTTGTTGATGTTTTTTTGAATACTCATATTGTTTTTATTTAGGATTGTAGGCTTGTAGGAATTTATAACAATCCTACATCCTACAGGCCTACATCCTATTTTGTTAACCACTTAGTTCTTCTTGTAATAAATATATATCATATGGTAAAATAATTATAATAAAAAAATAAAAAGGATAATATGAAAAAATTATATATAATAGGAGCTGCTGTTGTATTTATAATAATTTTGATATTAGCCCTTCCAGAGATTGGAGGGTCATGTCAATTTTATGGACCACTGATCCAAAAGGCCGGCTGTGCTTTTGCTCTAATCCAAGCTGCAGGGTTTGGTGCAGTGTTGGGTGGCTTGTTAATTTTGATATGGAAGGCTCCAAAAGAAAAAACGGATGATGATGAAGAAGATGATGAAGTAGGAGAAGATAAGGGTGAGTAAATTTTATCCTCACAATAAAGGGTACAAAAAGTATACATGAGTAAAAAATAAGTTCTTTTAATATAATAAAATAATATTTTGTCAATAGTAATAAATAGCTTAAGAAAGCCATCTTTTTAGTAGTGTATGAAAAATACATAAAAAAATGCTTGCAAAATAAAAGCAGGGTGTGTATAAAATATGTGCACAAACAATTAGTCAAAAAATAAAAAGGTAAAAGTAAAAAGGCAAAAACTTTCACCTTATTTTTTTATTAACAAACTACAACTCATGCTCAAGGCATTGTTTAGCTCAAAAGCTCGCATTAAATTGCTCACAACATTTCTTCTTAATCCAGATGAAGAATTTTTCATCAGACAGTTAACAAGGAAGCTAGATGAACAAATTAATTCTATTAGAAGAGAATTGGATAATTTAAAGAAAATAGGACTTTTAAAAAGTCGCTTTAAGAATCGAAAAAAATATTTTTATGTTAATAAGGATTTTGTTATTTTTTATGAACTTAAAGATATTCTATTAAAGGCAATGAATACGGATAGTGATTTAATTAAGAAAATTTCAAGAATGGGTGTTGACCTTCTTTTGTTGTCAGGTATATTTGTGGGTCAAGACTCGCCTGTAGATCTTTTGGTGGTTGGTGATATTGATAAAAATGAATTACAAAAATTACTTGCAGAAAGTTCAAAAATGGGAAAAGATTTGAAATTTACAAATATGACAAAAAGGGATTTTTTATACAGACTTGAGTGTAAAGATAAATTTATTAGAGATTTAATTAGGGATAAAAAGTCTACAGTTGCAATTAATAAGCTTAAAAAGGAATTAGAAAAAATACGGTATTAATATTTCAGATCTGAGTTCTGAGATCTGAAATAAAATCCTCTTGCATTTATGGGGTAATTTCTATAAAGTAAACAAGCAATTTTTTATTTATTAAATAAGTATTCCATAATTGAATGCGAATTCAGAAATGCGAAATGCGAAATAAACAATGCATCCATTAATAAGAGAAGTACATAAAAAACAACAAAAAAGAGTTCCTGAAGTAAAAACAGGTTATACAATTCGTGTGCACCAAAAAATTAAAGAAGGAAATAAAGAGCGTATTCAGGTTTTTGAAGGTTTGGTTATAAAGATGGGACATGGCACAGGAACTGAAAAAACCATGACTGTACGCAAAATAGTTCAGGGGATAGGGGTAGAGAAAATCTTTCCTATTCATTCTCCAAATATTACAAAAATTGAAGTAAAAAAGAAGGCTAAGGTACGCAGGGCAAAATTATATTATATGAGAGAAAGATCTGGTAAATCTGCTCGTTTACAAGAGCGCCATGTAACTGCTCAGGAAAGAGCAGAAGAACAGGCCAAAATGGAGGCATTAATAGAAGAGGCTGTTAAGGCGGATGAAAAAAGGAAGGCAGAAGAAGTAAAAGCATCATGTGAAACCAATCAGCCCGATACAGAGAAACCGACAGGTGACGCTGTAGGGGACTCACATGCTGGCCTTGAGCAAGGCCGAAAGGTGCGTCCCGAGGATGAAAAAAAGGAAGAGCAACCAACCGACGAAACACCCGCCGAGGGCAGTGAGCTAGCCGAAACTGCAGAAGAAAAACCTACTGATAGTAAGCCCGAAGAAGAAGTAAAACCTGAAGAGGTTCCAGCCAAAAAGGGTGAGCCAGCTGAACCTACCAAAGAAGAAGAGCCAAAAGCAGATGAAGCTCCGACTGAGGTCGATGAGGACAAGGAAAAAGAGCCTGCTTAATCCTTAGTTTTTAGTTCTATTAATTAATAAGGCCTTTTTTGCTATAATCAAACTATGAAAGTTGGTATTATTGGTAATTACGGGGCTACAAACGTTGGTGATGACGCTATTTTAAGAGCTATTTTAAAAAGTCATCCAGAGCATAATTTTGTAGTTTTTTCAGCAAATTTTAATATTACACACCAAGAACTTGGAGTCAAAGCAGCGCCTTTATTTCCATTGGGGATACGTTCTTTTATGAAAAACGGCCTTAGACGCTCTATTAAGGCGCTGAAATCAGTTGATGCAGTTATTTTTGGAGGAGGAGGCTTAATGCAGGATGAATACATTTTTGCATGTTTTTTATGGGCTTGGCAGATTTTTTGGGTAAAACTCTTTAAAAAACCACTTTTTATTTATTCTACAGGGGTTGGACCATTGAGAACATGGATTGGAAAAAAATTAACTAAATATATATATAGTTATGCTACGGGCATAACGGTTCGCGATCATACATCTCAGAATTATATTCACAGGTTAGGGTTACCCTTGGATAATATCGAAATAACAGCTGATCCTGCCTTTTTATTCAGGCATCCTGATATAGGACATAGCAGAAAAACTCATAATTATATTATATCCCTTAGACCGTGGCTCAAGTATAATTCAAAAATTATATTTACATTCACAAATTACCTCTTAAAATTAAAGGAAGGCAAAAATGCTAAGTTTTTATTTGTATGTATGCAGAGTATAAAAGAGAAGGATCGCTTAGTAATTGATCCTATACTTAATAAAGTAGGGGGTACTTTGATTATGCCTAAGCATTTTTCTGAATTATTGCAAATTATGGGGGAGGCTGAATTTGCCATAGGTATGCGTTACCATTTTTTAATCGCAGCTATTTTAACAAAAACTCCTGCACTTGCCATAAGCTATAGTCATAAGGTAGATAGTTTGTTTAAACATTCTATTTTAGAGCCATACATGTTGCCTGTGAGTGATATTTCTGTAGAGAATTTGGAGAAAAAAATGGCACGTCTTTCAGTTGATTATAATAATGTTAAGGTATATCAAAAGCGCCGTTTGGAGGATTTTAATGAGTTGGCGGAAAGGAATGTGGAGTATTTTAATGGCTTTATTAATCAGTTAGGCCATTAAAATACCATTTCAGATCTCAGATTTCTGATTTCAGATTCGATTCTTCATTATGTCATTTTAATATTTATCATTTACTAACTATTTAATTAAATAATTAAATAGTAGATGAAAAATACTAAATCGAATCTGAAATCTGAGATCTGAAATATTTAAAAACCCCTCTTTTATTATTGATAAATAATTATCGGGAGGGGTTTTTTGTTCCGTAATGTAAGACAACTTTTCTAGATATCCCTAAGCGCTGCTGCTCTAAGTTTTAAATAACGTCTTTTTTGGAATCTTCTGTATCCAAAATATCCAAGGAATGACATTAAAGCGAGCAGTGGAATGCTCATAGGCCCGGTTTGTGCTAGGTTCAACTTGGTTTTTCCTGCTGCTTTACCATCTGTAATTGATAGATAGCTAGCTACAGGAGAAATATTTTCATATTCATTAACAGTAGCGCCAGTAAGACTTCTTAGGCTCGCCCCAGTTGCGCCTGACAATACCTTCATACTAAAGCTAAAGGTTCTGCTTGCACCTGGTTGTAATTGGGCTAATTTAAAATGTAGTGAGTGACCGTCATCTGATCCACCGCCAGTATTGTATACGCTTAACTCTTTAGGATAACTATGAGATAGATAAATACCTGTTATGTCTTTTGTATCCTTATTTTTAACAGTAACTGTATAATTTACAACTTCGCCAACTTTAACACTGGTCTTGTTGGATTTTACAGTTATGCTAAGTAGGTCTGCGTTAGAATATGAACTGCCATTATTACCCGTTGTCGCAGGTATGCTTCCTGCATATATGTTGGTAACTAGGCTGGTTCCTTTTCCTGGGTATTTTAGGCCATCCTGAGTGCTAAACAGATTGCTTTTATAATTTGTTAGTTTTAAAGTATCTTTGGCAGGATTAGAATTTTTACCATTCTCTTTAAGGTCTAGCTTGTAAGTAAACCATTTGGTTTTACCTACTTCAATTTTATCTATTGAGAAATAATTCCCTTTATATACTGCCCCCACTACACCTGTGGCATAGCTGCTTGCAGTTATATCGCTTTTGCCTTTATCGAAAGAATGTTGAAATTCAATATATTTAGCAGAAAAGCTACTTAAGTTTGTAATATAGGTTTTTACATATAAAGGTGTAGTTTTATTTTCCGGTATTGCAATATTTTTTACCTCTTTGTAGTTTGTGCCATCTGTAGAAATCATTTTGGCGATTTTAAGTTTCATATCACCTGTATACATAATATAACCTCCGCCTCCACCACCTCCTCCGCCTCCGGAGCTGCTGCCAGAACTACCACTTTTAGAACTTACAGAAACACTTTTAGATGCAGTTGCAGTAGTTGATTTATTGGTCACAGGGTCTGTATAGGTAGCTGTAGTGGTATTTGCAAAGGTTGCAGATGCTGTTTGCTGGCTATTATCGGAGAGCATTTGATAAGAAATAGTAGCTTTATCCCCAACTTTATCTAATTTTACTGTTACCGCCTGCATAGCAATACCATCTAGGGCACCGCCATATTCACAGGTAACACCAGAACATTTGAATGAATTTGTTACATAGCTAAGTACACCATTATTATTGGTGATCTTTTTAACACCTGTAATAGTATCTGTTACAGATACATCAAGAGTTTTACCATTACCATCAACAAGTCTTTCTACGACAATTGTATAATCAACACGTTTGTTATTATTAGCAATTGCAGTTTCTGTCGCAGTTTTAGTAACTTTTATGCTTGCATTGTCTGCAGTATAATTAACATTATAGGTAATAGTACCCCCTTTAGTTAAATTTTGAGTATATGGACTTACCAGTGTATTTCCAACACCAACGCCATCTTTAACACTACTCACTTTATAGCCTGTAGGTGCAGTAATAGTTAGGCTGTAGCTACCAACTCCTGAGCTGGCATTAGTATAATTTGCGCTTGTAACATCAGCAGAGCTAGGGCCATTTAATTTAACAGTACCAGTTGCACCAACTTGGTTAACTTTTACAGTACCGGTATCTCCTGTACCACCTGTTTTATATTGAACATTATATGTAATTGTTCCGGCTTTAACTAAGTTTTGTGAATAGGGTGAAGTAAGTGCAGCACCATTTCCATCTGTTACACTATCAATAGTGTATCCGCTTGGTGCAGTAATGGTTAATGTGTAACTGCCAATTCCTGCGCTAGAGTTAGTGTAGTCAGCACTTGTAATAGTTGCTGAACTATAGCCATTTAATTTAACAGTACCAGTTGCACCGGTTTGTTTAACAACAATTGTTCCATAATCTGTAACTGTACCTTTTTTAGTGTATTTTGCAGTATATGTAAGATCCTGATTTGTGATTAAGTTGAAATAGTAAGTTCCAGGTGTTTTATAGCCACTAACAGAACCAAATACAATTTTATAACCAGTTCCTGGATAGTTACTAGCATCTAAAACATGTTTAGTTGCCACTATACCGCTACCACTACCAACAGTATTTATCCCTGTTACAGGGTAAATTTTATAAGAACCATTTATATGGTTAGTAGAAACTGTAATTGACCCCTGGCCTGCAGAAGCATTTGAAGCTACATATTTTACATTGTAAGTTAAATCTTTACCTGTAATTAGGTTGAAATAATAAGTATCCGGAGTCTTATATCCGCTCACAGATCCAAATATAATTTTATAACCAGTCCCAGGTGCATTGCTTGAGTCTAAAACATGCTTTGTCGTATTAATGCCGCTACCACTACCAACAGTATTTATCCCTGTTACAGGGTAAATTTTATAAGAAC
>CAYWJA010000022.1:26706-30038 GCA_964458485.1 uncultured Candidatus Peribacteria bacterium
CATTTATATGGTTAGTTGATACATTAATATTGGCTTGTTTACCTGCTCCAATTGCAACGTAATTACCCATAAAAACCAATTCTTTGTCAGTAATTAAATTAAAATTAATGGTATCCGGAGTCTTATATCCGCTCACAGATCCAAATACAATTTTATAACCGGTACCTGGTGATTTACTTGCATCCAATGTATGCTGAGTTTCAATTATACCAGCCTCTTCTCCTACTACATTAGTACCTGTTGAAGGGTAAATTTTGTACGAACCATAAATGTGGTTAGTACTTACTTTTACTGTGCCTGATGTACTTTCTGCTTTGGCATTTGGCGCAAAAGTGGATAGATTGCTACCAAATATTAATATTAATGCAGTCAAACCTGCAATAATTTTGGTAGAAGTCTTACTAATTATATTTGAATAAAACATGATTGATTGGGCTAATGGTTAATATTTCAGATTTCTGATTCGATTCAATATTTTGTATTTAAATATTTACTCTTTGTCATCCTGAATTTAGTTCAGGATCCATCGTAAGCTGGATAATCGTGGATTCTGAATCAAGTTCAGAATGACAAGTGGTGATTCTGATATCTGAAATGTTTAAATAAAAAAATAAAAAACAAGTAAAAATAAGTATTTATTTTGTTTTTTATTTTTTAGAAACGGCTTATTTAAGCCAATTTTTCATATTATAACACCTGACAAAATGCAGGTTAGGTTGCGATTATATCTAAAAAATAATAAGTTGTCAAGTTTTTTTTAGAAAAAAATAAAGGATGCTTTGATAGCGCTTTGTCATCCCGACTTGTCGGGATCCATATAGTTAAATAATTATTGTATTACTAATAATCTAATTATCTTATTTACTGATACTGCGAATAATATTCGCATATTCAGTATATCTGATAGTTAGCAAAAGAGTATTAATATAATCTATTAATCGCATGGATCCTGAAACAAGTTCAGGATGACAAACAGTAGTTATACCCCTTCAGTCTAGAGCTGAAATCCAAAAGTCGACAATCTGAATTATACTACAAGAAAACTCCCCCACACTTTACAGCATAGGGGAGTCATCAACCACCATATAAACAATGTCTTTTAAATTTCAGCTAATGCTAATTTCTTTCTCCTTATATATAGTCGATTTTTAATAGATGAGAATCCTAAGTACCCAAATGCAGAAAGTGCCATTAATATTGCCAGTATCCCTGCAGGACCTGTTTTTGCCAATTGAATCTTTTTACCAGGAGTAGCAGCACTTATTATACTAATTGAGCTATATACAGGGGCTATACCTGCATATTCATTAACAAGAACGCGCGTTAAGCTTCTGGCAATTTTGCCTACATTAGTACCATCTTTTACCTTTAGACTTAAGTAGTAAATTGCCATTTTACCGGATTCAAGCTTAGGTGTTTTCCACATAAGTTCACTTCCGTCATTTTGTGCACTTCCTGAGCTTACAACATTGAATGTTCCGGAATCATAATCATGTCTAACAAATAAGTTGGTTAAATCTTTATCGGTTAAATTCTTTAGCATGATTTTAAAATCTACAGTTTCACCAGGTGCAGCAGAATTCTTGTTTGAACTTACATTTACACTCATTACCTTGGATACTGAAGTTATTATCTCTGTAGAATCCTTCACTTTACTTGGAACCTTACCAGCATAAATATTAGTTGAATAAGTATTTCCTATACCTAAATATTTCAAACCATCCTGAGTACTGAACAAGCTGCTTTTATAATTTATAAGTTTTAGCTTATCCATTGCAGGATTTTCATTTTTACCATCTTCCCTTAGATCAATTTGGTATCTGAATTCCTTCTTTTCACCAACTTTTACTTTATCTAATGAAAAATAGTTGCCTTTATAGGTAGCTCCTACTACATTTTTAACAGAACTAGCTGTTATATCACTTTTGCCTTTATTGAATGAGTGTACAAATTGAACATAAGTAGCAGAGAAATTACCAAGATTTGTAACATATACTTTTGTATAAAGAGTAGTACTTTTATTTTCTGCAATTGCTATATTAATATCTTTTTCAGAAGCCTTTGAATAAGTTGTACCATCTAAAGAAATCATCCTCTCAACCTTAAGCTTCATATCACCTGTATACATGATATGGCCACCTCCACCTCCGCCACCTCCGCCACCTCCTCCACCTCCACCTCCTCCGCTAGGACCATTCAGTGTTACATTAGAACTTGCGGTTAGGGTAGGCAGTGGATTTGTAGTAGCTGTATCTTCCGCTTTTACTGTATTTGTAAGTGTAGAAACACTATTTGCTACCATGCCGGAGTTACCAGTGCGCGCCTGATAAGTTATTACAGCTTCAACTCCTGCTTTATCCAGATTTACAGTAATGGCAGCTTTATTTATATCCTGTCCACTGCATGTTACCCCTGTACATGTTCCGGCATTAAGAAGATAGCTAAGTGTACCGCCATTTGATCCGGCAATTGAATTTTTGTTAGTAAAGGAGTCTGTTAATTTATAACTTATTGTACTACCAGAGCTGGTATTGCGTTTTACTTTAATGGTATAAGTTATGAGTGTGTTATCGTCTGCAGTTGTTGCACTTGCGGTTTTTGTAAGTGTTACATCACCGGCTACAAGTGTTTGTACCGTTTTACTATTATTACTTGTATTACTGTCTCCGGTTGTTGTTGCAATTGTAACTTTCTGATCTAAAGCAGTATTTACAGCAAGACCGCTTTTTATTTTGTATCCGAAAGTAAATGTACCGGATCCGCTTGCAGCCACATCAGATAATGTACAGCGCATAATCCCTGTAGAAGGGGAGTTGTCTGTACATCCTGTTGGAGGTACTACTACAGAACCATCAGTTTCATCATAATCTATATCTATAGTCACTCCTGCGGCTGCTACAGAAGTGCTCAAGTTTTTATATTTAACTTCATATATAATAGTTGCACCCGCAATAGGAGCATTGCTGGAGCTTGAAAGTGCAAGGCTATCAATGGAAAGATCGGCATTGTTTGCAGAAGAGGCTGTATATACAATTTCATATTCAACTTTATCACCTTGTTTAGCAATTGTATCGCTAGTGCTCTTTAAAACAGGAGTTCCTGCAGTATAAGTTTTACCGCTTACAGTTACAGAGCGTGCAGTAATAGTATATTTACCCTTTTCCATTGTAGCATTGCTGTAATCAGAAGTTCTTTTGTTAACAACTACTGTACCGTCCCTTAAAATATCGTAATCACCAGAAGTAAATGCAGCCCCTGCACTGTCTTTTACGGCTACATTAACAATGCCGGTTACGGTGCTGGAAGAGGCTGTATATACAATTTCATATTCA
>CAYWJA010000023.1:0-29780 GCA_964458485.1 uncultured Candidatus Peribacteria bacterium
CATTCTTTTTGCTAAGACAACACTTTTATTATAATCTTTTAATAATCGCTCACTTTGAGCAAACATTTTGTCATTAGCTGCTTCAACTTCCCTTACTATCTCGTCAACTCTTTCTGCAGTAGGCTTGGCCTGTGGCTTGTTTGTCTTTGCTTCTACTGGTTGCTCGTTACCCTTTGGTGCATCTAATTGTCTATTAACAACCCTTTTTTCTTTAAAAAATTGAAAAGAATTTGTATTAGGTTTGAATAATTTTTCCATATTTAAAAAAGTTAATTATCTTATAATTATAACACATAACATAATAAAAAGCAATATTAATTAATATAAATTCTATTATATCAAAAACTGGAGCCCAAGTTAATGAGCTCCAGTATGGGCAACTTGTATATTATTTACCCCGTCATCCGATAATCATTTCCCGCCGCTCCTTCAGTCACCTCATATGCTTCATATTCCGGAGGTGTATTTTTACCAACACCCACACTAAATACTAATTGCACTTCATCTCTGGCAGATGGAAGTGGTGGTGGCACATTACCTTTGCTATTTGGTATTACAGGATTCCATCTTTCGCCATCGTTTTTAAATTCAGGTAATGGTGGTGTCGGAAAGGGTGGGTCAGCCATGAGGCTCTTTGCGATGACTCTTGAGCCCCGAACGATTTGTTCTGCCGGACTAGACCCACCCCCCTCAATTTTTTTTACTAAATCAGAAAATGTTAAACATTCATCTACATTATTGTCTGCAGAATATTCATCTATATAAACTTCGGTTTCCAGAATATTGCCATCTTCATCAGTAATATCTATATCAAAGGTGTCATTTGTATCATTTATATTTAAAATAGTGCCATTATTGCCCACAAGATCACATTTTAGATGTTCTAAATACTGATTTATTACAAAAATCGCATTTACAGCACTTGGTGATTGAGAAATTTGCTCCACTCTTACATCCGGATTTCCCTCCACCCATTCTAAAAAATCAAGTAACAGATTTTCTGTATCAGGTGGTAGATCTGATGAATTTGCTAACTGAAAAACAGGCAATACTTTTTTATTTAAAGCATCAGCCCAATATTGAATTGTGCCCATCTGATCCACATAAATAGGTACTTCTTCAGCCGATGATGTGTAAGTTTGTGTTTTCATGCACTTTTATACACATGAAAAATAGAAATGATACAAAATATAGGTTGACATTTTAAGAATAAAATGCAATAATAATTACCTTTAAAATCACTTTATTATGTCTAACACAGGAAATAATACCCCAAATGGATCGACAGATGACAATACAGATTCCACACAAACAATTACTTTTTCGGATGGTTTAATGGTTAGCGTGGAAGAGGTTACAGATATACTTAGGCAAGACAGAGAGTCTGAAACTAGATTATTTAGATTTAGGGAAAGGAAAGCTTTAATGCATTTTAGGAATATGCTGAAGGCCGATCGTAATTTTTCAGCAGGTCAAATTAAATACTTTTCTGACCTTGTTCGTAGGGTCATAGAAGGGAGTAGTGTAGATGAGCAAAAAGAAACAGCCAGAGGAATTTTAGAACAATATGAAGGATATTTAAGTCCTTACCCCAGACAATTATGCCAGGATGTGGCTGATGGCAAACAAGTATTTCGTAAATCTCCTGATGGTATAATTAAAAGAGCAGAAGACATGATCCAGGCAGGTATTCCGCCTATTTTTTGCAAAGAATTTGAAGCTGAAGATGAGAATCCTTTTCCTAATGTTGATTTTTTACTACAATTTATAAGTGGTAAATATCGCAAAAATCAAAGATCACAAATAATAAGAGCTAAAAAGAGTGGGGCTAAAAAGAGCCCATTTGTTAAAATTACACCTTCATTAAATGAAGATGTTACAGCGTTTAGAACCCTCGCGTTTGATGGAGACAAAATAAGTCCACAGGTTTATAGGGAAATAAATGCTTTTGCTAAATCTCATTTTAGGATAGAAGAAGGACAAAAAGAGTTGGTATCGCGTTCAGATTTATTGATTCTAAAATATTTGGAAAGGGCTTTATTGGAACTTAAACCTGAAGAACGTGAATGTGATGAATATACAGAAGGTGATGACTTAAGTTTTTTAAAGAAAGAATTATGGCATCTTAGATACACTCCAGAAGATAGACTAAATATAACTAATGATTATAAAAGAAGGTTAGAAGGTGGAGAAAGAGCTTTAACTTCAAATAAAAAACTTTTCCAAAACATGCAAATGTTGTTCCCAGATGTATTTCCAGATGAAGAAATTTTGGAACGAGCACGAGTAGAAGCAAAATTAGTTGAATGTCGCCAACTAGATGATTATCGTGGTATGCCATTAATAGTATTGGTTGACCCTAGATTCGGTACAAAATATATAGAAGAAGTTCAAGATCACTTAAGAAAAATACTTGATGAGATATCAAGATCAGATGATCCGTTTAGGCTATTAAATAATATATACGATTGTTTGTTAGGGCATTTAAAAATTCCTTATGCCTTTTTAGCTCTTCATGAGTTTAGGGATTTAGTCACCAGAGCCAGGTTAAGCTTGTTAGAAAATATGAATGATGATGATTTTCGGTCAAATATTGGTCGTTTTCAGGCTATGTCTTTAGGTCATAGACAAAAAATGGTCTACAATTTAGCAGATATACAGCTAAGAGAAGTGCTTGTTGAAAGAGCTAAAAATTTAGGAATTTTATAGAAAATAACTAAGTTAATCCCTCAAATACCCCGGTAAAAATGTCGGTGCCTTAAGCCCCCTCACCTTTTTAACAATCTCCAAATCTTTTAAGTTAATCTTGCCGTAATAAAGGTCACGCAAGTCACCACCGTTTTTTACGAAATCGAGTATTATACGGTAGCCTTTAAAATAAACAAAATCTTTAGTAAAAGCACCAGGTTTCGATGTATCAGTAAGTCCGCGTTTTGCCTTCAGTGCTACCTTCCATGCCCTATCCATACTAAATCCATACTTTAATACCTCTTCGTATACATCGGAAAAAGAGCCATGCAGGGCTTTGTGAATTCCAATAACAGATGATGCAGGCCAGTATTTTTTTTCAGTTTCACTGGATTCAGTTTGTTCTTGGTTATAAACAGCAAGTCCTTCCTCCGTCATTAAATAATCCGCAAGTCCTCTTTGGAAGATTTTATATGGCTGCAAGCTGCCATTCATCGCAGTAAATACATGAGTTTCAATTTCATGCGCTATTGTACCCTTAAGACGTTCTGCAGAAAATTTCGCATCTTTACGCAGCATTACGGAATTAGATTTGCCGGCAATTGCATCAGAAACCATATTCTCTTTGATTTTGACATTCCAGCCCTTAAGGCCAAAATTTTTAATAGCATCTTCAAAAAGAAATTTAGCATCCTTAGAGGAAAGCATTTTTTTAGTCTCTGGGAAAGTTTCCGGCATTTTTTTTACCTCCTCCAAGGCTGCATGTAGTATTTTTGCGTCTGGCTTGCCATATAAATGTATTGATTTTGATGTAAATGCATCGGCACCACGTGCTTCTATGAGTTCAATTTTTCTTTTAATTTCATCTGCCTTTTTTTGCCATAAAATACCTATTGGTGTATCTGGGAATTCAATTCTTTTTAGTCTTGCATATAGATTATTAGGATCAAATTTAAGTGTTTTATATTCAAACTGAGGATTATATGTAGAATCCACCAAGAACTTATTATATTCATCATTCAGATTTATCGGCTTTAGGTGTGAAAGCAGTCGAATTTCTTCATCAATTTTTATAATTTCTTCATCAATTTTTTGTAAATCTTCATTGGTGAATTGGCGAACAATATGGGCCATATCAGAAGTATCCCCATCAGATGTACTGGATTCTGCGGACATATGCTTAGTTGGATCAATTAAAAAATCTCTTAAATCGCGTTGGCCGATTATCATTTTATATTTTTCATTACTAAGATCAGTTATATCTACAACAGTCTGAATACGCTTGCCAATAAGGTTAAATTTACAATGTTTTCCGTCTGATTTGATATCATTAGCAGTATCCGCATCTAATATTGATTTTTTTATATTAGGATCAATTTGTGCAATAATTTTTTTAGTACCCTTTTTCCCTATTACTTCAATTCTTTCCAGGTGCCCGACTACTGGTTTTTGTGGGTGAATATCATCTATTTTATGTTCTATTTTTTGGCCAAAAATATCTTGAGCAATGCGCACACCTTTTTCCGGAGTTGCCACCTTAATACCCTCAACTCGCTCCAATCTTTTTCTTAATGGTGCCATATTGGCTATTTGTACTGCAAGGCCCGCACGGGCGTTTATTTCAAGTAACATCGGACCACTTTTATCTAGTGTTATATCTATAGCTGCAAAACCAAGATTGGTTACCTGCTGAACTCGGGATGCTATTAATAAAATTTCATCCCAATTTGGTATTTTGGATCCTTTTACAGGGCCGTATCCGGGGATACTATCAATTTCTTTATTATATTGGGTTACATGTGTCATTACTCCTTTTGCAATATCTATGCCAACCGCAATACCACCCAGATGCACATTAGCCTTGCCCTGAGATTCCTCAGTTGACAGTCGCATCATAGCCATAACAGGAATAAGATTATGAACAACAACTCTAATATCAGGGAGTCCTTTATGAGACATTTTATCGAATGGCGGCATTGCTTCCAGCCTTTGTTCAAAAAAGGCAATATCAGAAATATTAGCCAGAGAATATCTGCCGTCTAATATATCAGTTACATGACGCACTAATGCCCCATGACTCATAATATTTCCATTACTTTTAACCCAGTTTCTACCTTTCCTGCCGGCAATAATTAAAATACCTTCACCGCCATAACCAGCATTAGGTTTAACAACAAACGAATTAGGCAGACTATTCCAATCAAAGCCTTCAAGATCTTTTTTATTATGAATTGAGGCATAAAATTTAGCCACTGGAACACCCCTGGCAGATAAAAATTTTTTAGTTTTCATCTTACTATCCGCCATCATAATGGCTTTTTTTGGGTTGTAAGCTTTGATGTACAGCAGGTTCCTGGCATTGATGCCAAGTAGGCCTGGGTTATGAAAGAACCACATGATATTTTTGATTTTAGATTTCAGATTTTAGATTCGATTCTTCATTTTAAATTCGAGTATTTTAATAAGTAAATACTAAATACAAAATATCAAATTTGAATCAAAAATCAGAAATCAGAAATGTTAAATCTGAAGAATAATCCCGAAGGCTTTCGGGATTATTCTTCAGCGTGTTTCATTACTTCACGGAAGCGTATGTATTCAAAGAAGCGAAGCCCGGTCCATCTGCCAAGACCGAGATTTACGAGTATGAGAAGTATGATTATTTCCGGATAACTCAACATCAGGTTTTGGAGGAACTGGGATTCTACCACCCAATAGCAAATAAGAGATACAATTGTTGTTTCCAGCATTAAAAGTGCAGCTGCCCACACGCCTTTACCACTTTGTGCGCTTACAAATTTTTCCGCTAATGTTGTCATAATAAGCATCGGGAATACTGCAATAGATGCCAGATTACTTATGTCTAAATACGTTCCAAACGTAAGCATTAACAGCAGAATCAGCGTCGAAATCGTAAATACAATGGCAATTCTGGGTATGTGCAAAAGCCTTACATGCTCAAGTGCTTTACGTAAAATCGCACCGGTTATAAGTATTAAAATTAAAATAATTACCCCGAATTTAAGCCCCAATGCCATAAAAGATAGGGTAATAATAGCCGGTGTGTACAGGCCAAAGGTAGTAACACCAATAACTTGTTTTAAAAATGTAATAATTGTGGCAATAACTGGTAACATCAGCAAGAGCACAATTGTATTACTTGGAATGCCTTGTGTAATCATGAAATTTACAAAAAAGGAAAGAAAATTCAATATTCCTATTTTACTTGTTGTGGAATCTATAATTTTATATTCAGCAATACCGTTTTTTAAATCCTTCACAAAAGCATCAACACTTTTTGCACTAATTAAATTTTCTAATTTATGTTCACGGGTTAATACAATCTGCTTAGGCTTAATAATGCCATAATTGCTCTGCATAATACGCCCGACAGTTTTTAAATTTTTATTAGAAATAACTACAATAGTTTTATCTTTTAAAGACTTCTGTACATCTTTATTAGACCTAACCAATCTGGTTAAAGCATTAATTCCGCTACCCCTAGTAGTAAATACTGCGATTGTATCAGCACTGCTAATTGTTTTTACTTGCGAGGTTAATTTTTTTGATAGTGTCTCCTCCGACATGAAAGCTGTAGTGCTGTTATAGCTTTCAATGGTATTAATATAAGTACCTTTTGTTAATGCTGTATCGTATAATTTTTTAATCCCCTCTTTTTTATCTGTAACATCTGTTAAAAGAAGAACTAATTTGTCGTAAACAAATACCTCTTTGGTAATAGAGCTTTTTTCTTTTTTTTGCGTAACAGTCAGAGTTACCAAATATTTTCCTGGTTTAGCATAAGAATATACAACTTCAGCGCCCCTTCCTTTACCTTTTTTGTCACCAAAATCCCAACTATAATCCACAATTATTTTTTTATCAGGAACAAAAGATTTTGAGGCATCTAAAATTATATTTTTATTAACCTGAACAATATCATTTGCTTCTATTACGGCTCGGACTTTGTTTAAGTCGAATGTAACAGCTGCCGAAACGAATTGAGGTAGGAGAATAATGCTCGCAAGGAGGGAGAGAAATAGTTTCTTCATGATTATTAAATTTTTATTTTTTAGTTTTTAATGAATGTTTAATTCTCAAATTTTTAAATATTAAACATTGAATCATTATAATATTGAATAAAAACTAAAAATTACAATAGTCATTTTACCAAAAAAACACTAAGACCAACAGCAGTTTATCATTTCAGATTTCGGATTTCTGATTTCTGATTCGATTTTTCATTTATCATTCATATATTTATCATTTACTAGCTATTTGATTAATTAAGAAATAGTAAATCAAAAATATAAGAATACTAAATTGATTCTGAAATCTGAAATCTGAGATCTGAAATATCATTGTGCATCTTTCATTTTTTCTGCCATAGCTCCTGCAACAGATGAGCCTATAATAGCAGCTTCGTCAGCAGGAGATGCGATAATGCTCTTTGTTGCCTTTACTGCGCTACGAAAGCCTCTAATTCTCTTGAGTTTATCCATTAAAACTGCGGCTTTTGCCGCAGGAAGAACCTTGGTCAGTTTATCTAATCCCTTATAAACAAATAGTGCAGAATAAGCTATTTCTACAATAAATGCTGTTTTTTCTGCTGTTGTACAATTTTGCCAACCTTTTTTAATGATTTCGCCTAATATTTCGCGTTGTTTTGGATCCTGTATCATTTTTAAAGATGTTAGTAAATCTGCATAAGTTTTTTTATTAAAGAGACTTATGCCAAACCTAACAACGCCCTCTATGGCATTGCCTGGGGCAATTAATATTTTCTGGTAACCTTCAAGGTTTTTTTGACCTGTTTTATCTTTTACCAAAAATTCCACAAAACTTTCTTCACCTTGAAAAATTACCCTACCTATTGCCGCCATTTCTTCTCCAGTAAATTTGATTTTTTCTTTTATTTTTTCTTTTCCTTCTTTTTTAAATACATTTGTTCCAGTAAGGCTGGAGGGATTAGAATGAGTTATTTGTCTTACAGCTGATTTTAAATATCTCTGACCTTCAGGACTTTTGACGTTAAAATCCGGGTAACGCGCTAATAATTCTTTTGTCAAATTTTGTCTTTGGGGTTTGTTTAGTTTTGTTTTTGCCAAATAATTTGCCAAATCCGTCATCTGCTTTGTTACTGGCGGGCTTAATTTATCAATATTTGCGTTTGCTTGTTTTAATTTTCTGGCTGCTATATCTTTTCGAATTGCTGCGGCTTCTCTTAACATTGCTTCATGATTCAAGCGTTTTTCCCTAGCCTTCCCTCGTTTTTCAGCCTCCCTTGCTTCATGTTTTTTAATAGACTTTGTTGGTATAGCTTTAACCCCTGGCTCATCTGGCACACCAAATCTTTTATAAATGAAATAATTTTCATTAAAGAATTGAGAAATTTTAAATGATGTATTAAATAAATTTTTCATATTCAATCAGAAAAACATTATGAATTAGCTAGTTGTTAGTCTTGTTTCTTGCATAATTTAATAGTAGTAAATGCCAGATGAATAAATGCTAAATGTGAATCTCCGCCCGTACCGAACGGTACGTTCGGGCGGGTGAGATCTGAGATCTGAAATGCGAAATATTTATATAATCCCAAGTCTCGCCTCAATCTCCTGATCCACAAACATCTTCTTACGCCCGTACTTCATACGAGAATATTTTTTAAGAACTTCAGCCATTTTGTCAGTTCCTTGCGGATCCCAAATCGTTTTCATAGAAAAAGGCCTGGACGTTGTATTATTAATATTTAATTTTATGTAAGCACTATAGTTGGCAATACTCAAGATATCCTGCTGAGATAAAAGCGGCGCATACTCTTTTGCTAAATATTCCGCATCATCAGCACCTACCTTAAAACTCATCATTGAACCCACGTTACCAAATACCGCATCTCTTACACGAGTGTCATCCTTACCTGTCGGTGTTTTAGTCAACTGTGAGATGTACTGATGGGCCATAATTAAGCTAAGTCGGTATTTACGCGCTTCCGATAGGATCGCGGCAAACGTATCCGTGGCAAAGTTTTGGAATTCATCCACATACATGAAAAAGTCTTTACGATCTTTCTTGGGTATCGATTGCCTGGCCATGGCTGCCATATTTACTTTATTTACAAAAATAAGCCCAAGTAACTGCGCATTTACATCACCAATTTTACCCTTAGACAGGTTAACAAGAAGTACTTTTTGGGTATTCATTATATCCGGTATATTAAATGCACTTTTTGGCTGCCCAATAATATTACGAATTGTCGTATTGGTAATGAATGGCCCAAATTTTGAACTAAAATACGGAATCATTTCCTGTTTTTCACGCTCACCTGTACTAGCATACTCATGATCCCAGAATGATTTAACAACTGCATTTTGGACTTTTGTTAGTTTATGTTTTAGAAATTCGGCATCTGTAAACATACGCGGAACATCGAGTAGTGTTGCACCTTCTTCCTCATCCTCCATTAAACTCAAACACGCATTGCGGAAGTAGTGCTGAATACGCGGACCGAATATTTCATCACCAAATAGTTTAATAAAAATTTCCATAGCATCGAGTGACGCCCTATCTTTTTCCTCCGCAGTATGAGCTTCCAATAAGTTAAGCCCCATAGGCCTTTCATTATCTGAAGGATCAAATACAACAACATCCTTAGCCCTCTCTTTATTAACAATTTTAAGTGTATCTTCCACCAAATCTCCATGCGGATCAATTAAACATATTCCATCCCCATTCCAAATATCCTGACGTGCCTGATAACTCAAAAGCACAGATTTACCAGTACCGGATTTACCAATTATATATTCATGTCTTGTTCTGTCATCTCGCATTATCTTTATGTCACGCTGTTCCCCTCTGTACATACTCCTTCCAATAACAATTCCTTCAGTAGGTAAGTCTACAGGTGGTGGTAAAACTTTATACGACAACCATTTAATAATAGGTATTGCATTATATTTTGAATCAGGGAAGTGAATAATCGAAGCTAATTCATTCTGCACAAATAAAGACTGTGAATGTAGAATGCCTGGTATGCGATGTTCAAATAGATATTTAAGAAGCGGGTTATTAATGGAGTCAATTGGAAGAATACGTCTGTTCTGAAACCAATTTAAATAAGCATCATGATACACACTAAATGCCACATTCATATTATTTGTAATCTCAATCGCCCTCTGATCACTATCTGCAACACCAAAAATACGGATTGAAGTATCAAAACCAATCTGGCCTGCTTTTTCACCAATTTTTTTATAAGCTTCTTCTTTTGCTGCCAGCATACGCACATAAGAATCTCCTCCGCTTGCACCAGGTGCATTACTTCCTTTTCCGGGAGCCATAAAACGTATTGCGTTTATTAATAAGCCAAGAATCGGACCAATTATTGGTATAGGTATTTTCCATGGCAATGCCCTCTTTTTAAAAAGTAAAGTACCAACCCTCTCAGTCTGTTTGCGCCAACCCTCTGATGCGACGGGGTTGATTATCATCTGTAGTGCAGCTTTCTCCCCATCCTGAAGCTTGGAAAGGACATTCGCTATATCATTAAGCGGGTCAGCTTCCATAGTTTTATATGTAGTGATTGGAAACCAGTAATCCCTTTTTGTATACATGTAATACCCCCTTACCTTTTTACCTTTTTCAAAAAGTGCATAAGGTTCTTTAGAGGACTGTATATCTGCATCTTTATAGAAAGTTGTAATTTGTTTTTCCAGAATCCTCTGATAATACTCATTTACCACTACATAAAAACTTAATTCATGGTTTTCCAGAAATAATTCAAACGAGACATTATCTGCCTGCCATATTTTAGTTTTAATAGTATTCAATAAATTCATTTCACGTATTTCATACAGAGCCCTGTATAACTGCGCCATTATAGCTACTTTTTCCTTAAAGTCTTTCTCTGTACGTTTTTCCTGATCTATTTTGGAATCACTCCTCGGCAAAGTCACTTTCATATAAACCAAGTGTTTTTTTAGATAATGAAGATTAATAATCCGTGCGATTTTTATAGCATATTTCACAAAATACCAAAAAACGATGGCCGCTACGATCCATTTCCATCCACCGTCTTTCACCCACATTAACCACGTCATCACCAACCCTAGTTTTGTTTTTATTTGATCTGGGTTCATAATTCTTAGTCTCAAGTGCATGCCTCATGTCTCAAGGGCTATCAATCAATTACTTGAGACTTGCACATGAGATTTGAGACTATTGAGACTATATTTAATCTCTATATTATACCAAATTTTCTCTCTGAACACAAGAGGGAAATAGCTTTATAACAAAAAAACAACTCTTAACTAAAATTAAGCATAAATCAATGAGTTCATTTTTTGAGATATTTTTCAATTCCCAAAAATAAACCAAATTCAAAAAACCTACCCAATTTTATAAAATTTATTTTTTCTTTATCGCTTACTTTTGACCTATCCGGATAATAAAAATCTATTATTTTTGCTGCCTCTTTCATGGCTGGTAAGCAATCAGATGGCCCCCCTCCTTTACCTCTTATTGCTGCAAATTTAGACAATGGCACGCTGTATTCTCTAATGAAATTTCGATTTAATAAGGGCGCAAGAGATTCAATTTGTCTATACATATTGTCAGGACTTGATAGGTGTTCGTATATGGCCTTAATTCTTTTTTTTCTAGCTTTTATTTTATCTTCTATTTTTTTATCTTCTATTTTCTTGGGAGCGTTTTTAGCTTTGGAGTCGCCTGATTTTTCGTCATCCTTCCCAATCTTACCCAAAAACATTTCTGCAAAAGCAAGATTTAATTTTTCATGCATATGCTGTGGAATTTTTCCCTCATATTCTCCCTGAAATTTAGAAGGATCAATCTTCCCCAAAAACATTTCCGCAAAAGCAAGATTTAATTGCTTTTGTTTTTTGCGATCAATCCTGACTTCATGCTCTTTAGGATGTACGGTTAATTTTTTACTACTACCATCTTTATATTTAAAAGTAATTTCAGCAGAACTATCATCTTTCTTTACTTTTACATCAAAACCTTCTGCTTTATCTGCATATTTTGATATTTCATTCCACTGTGGCAATTTTTTTACATATTCTAAATTTCCCACAATATCTTCTTGTTTAAATGTGAATCCATGTAATCTACATAAAAATTTTTTACATAAATCATTGGATAATTTAGCAATTAATTTTATTTTTTTATATTCTTTAGCATCTGCCAATCTACATATTTCCTGACTTGCAGAATCAAACCTACATTTGCCCTTATAAGTAGCTTGTTCCATTAATTGTATAGCCCTTAAGCTATCATCTAAATCGTCTTTGATTTCCTTTTCTAATAACGATTGCATTTTTTCAGTTGTCTTTTTTGCATTAGTAAAAGCTGACTCATAGTCATCTAGTTTTCCTGGTTGTTTTTTTGGTGTTTTTGGCATGGCAATTATTTAATTAATCATCATCGTAAATGAGTAACATAATTTAATCTCTATATTATACCAAATTTCCCCTCTGAACACAAGAGGGAAATAGGTGTGATGTTGTTTTTTGTGTTGACGGGTGAACGAATGTTTACTAAAATATTGTCTGAACCTTGATTAAAAAATCATACAAATCAAGGCTCAGACAGCTTGAGCACATAAAATAATATTTGCGTATAAGTGTCAACTAGTGTATAATACACGCCAAAACGACACAATAATATGAGCATACTTGGAAAAAAATGGGTTATCAGGAACGAAAATAAGGATATTAACCTTATTGCGAAGCTACTGCAGAATCGTGGAATCGACTCTGCGGAAAAGGTGGAATCTTTTTTTGATGCAACATTATCTGATTTGCACGACCCTGCCTTAATGAAGGAAATGGATAAGGCAGTTGACCGTATTAAAAAGGCAATCGAAAAAAAAGAAAAAATTATGATTTTTGGGGATTATGATGTCGATGGAATAACTGCAACTGCAATTTTATATGATTTTCTTAAAAAAACAGGGGCAGATGTTCATTATAAGCTCCCAAATCGGGCAGATGACGGATATGGTCTGCAAGATTATTTCATAAAACAATTCAAAGACGATAATATAGATTTAATAGTTACTGTAGATTGTGGGACATCAAATGTGAAGGAGGTAGAGCTTTCTAATAAGTTAGGAATTGATGTAATTGTTACTGATCATCATACAATTCCAAAAAAACTTCCAGATGCATATGCAATAGTGAATCCACACAGAGCAGATTGTAAGTATCCAAATAAGGATATTTGTGGGTCAAGTATTTCTTATAAATTAGTTTCAGCTTTAGCCAGAGATTTATGGGATGAAGATAAGGCAGAGGAATATCTCGACTGCCAGCTTGCAGTGGTTGCGCTTGGTGTAGTGGGGGATTGTATGGCACTAACTGGGGAGAATCGAGTACTCGTCCGCGAAGGACTGAAGCGACTTATAGCAGGAAAGCATGCTGGAATACTCGCATTACTCGAAGAAGCAAATTTACCCCTCAACAAAATTACAAGTACCACTATTGGTTTCCAAATTGGCCCTCGTATTAATGCTGCCGGTAGGCTGGATGATCCAACTTTAGCCCTTGAATTATTAATCGGTAATTTAGAAAAGGCAGCAGTTCTAAATGAATTAAATAATAAGCGAAAATACATAACTGCAAAATATGTTGATGAGGCTACATCTGATATTGAAGCAATGGATCAGTTACCGAATATTATCGTTTTGAGGAGTAAGAAGTGGCAATCAGGTCTTCTTGGTTTGATTGCCAATAGAATTTCAGAAATATATACCCGCCCAACAATTGCAATGCAGGAAAAAGAGAATGAATTCGTTGCATCGATGCGCAGTATTAATGGTTTCGATATCACATCTGCGTTACGAGAAGCAGCTGGCGATATGTTTGCAGCATTTGGAGGTCATGCGATGGCTGGGGGCTTTACATTATCAAAGGGGAAATTAAATGAATTTATAGATTTGGTAAACAAAATAGGTAAAGAAAAAATTAATCCGGACGAATTTATTAATACTTTAGATATAGACTGCGAGGTAAGTCCGGAAGAGCTCAGTTTTGAAACATGTAATAGATTAAGCCATTTGGAGCCTTTCGGGTCTCACAATCCGGAGCCAACATTGCTTTTAAAAAATGTCCAGCTTATGGGTATTAAGCCTGTTGGGAGGGAAAAGGAACATCTCCAATTCCCAATTAAGCATGGAGATAAGACCGTAAGCTCAATTGCCTTTCGTTTTGGCAAACATATTGATAAAATTGATCCGGTCAAACCACACGATGTTGTATGCAATATGGAAATTAATGAGTGGAATGGAATGAAGAAACTGCAATTGAGAGTAGTGGATATGAAGCCAACCCTTTGTCATCCTGAATTTAGTTCAGGATCCATAGGTAAACCAGCTAACGTAGATCCTGATCCCGATAAAATCGGGACAGGATAAAAACAGAAATATGAGTCAAAAATTAAAATTAATTCTAACAGACGGCACGGAAATAACAGGTGAGTCGTTTGGCTTTTTGTCAAAAAAGAAAGATTGGTCCATCGACGGCGAAGTTGTATTTAACACAGGCATGGTCGGCTACCCCGAAACATTCACAGATCCATCTTATTGCGGTCAGATTTTAGTGTTAACATACCCGCTTATCGGAAATTACGGGGTACCAACAGATAAGGCTGTAAAAAATGTAAGTGAATTTTTGGAAAGTCAAAAAGTCCACCTAAGGGGCATAATAGTCAGTGAGTATTCAGAGGAATATTCTCATTGGCAGGCTAAAAAAAGTTTGTCTGATTTTTTAAAGAAATATAAAATTCCCGCCATTCAGAATGTAGATACTCGTGCATTAACTCAAAAACTGCGGGAGCATGGTGTGATGCTTGGCAAAATTGTTTCGGCAGATGTGTCATTTGATAAATCTATGAAATTTATTGATCCAAATGTAGATAATCTTGCTGCAGATGTAAGCCCGGATAAAAAAGAGGTTTTATTACCAAAAGGTAAGCCAAAATGTACAGTTGCATTATTGGATTATGGGATAAAGCACAATATTATTCGCAATTTCCTCAGTCGCGGATGTAAGGTAATCCGTTTACCATGGAATTACGATATTAAAAAATTAAAAGGAAAATACGATGGCCTATTCCTATCAAATGGTCCTGGGGATCCAAAAATGGCTATGGACTCTGTTGAATCTATTCAATATGTAATGAGTGAAAATAAGCCTATTTTCGGCATATGTCTTGGCACCCAGCTGATGGCATTGGCTGTCGGAGCTGATACTTATAAGCTTAAATATGGCCACAGATCAGCCAATCAACCATGTATAGATTTAGAAAACGGTCGTTGCCACATTACTTCACAAAATCATGGTTATGCTGTTGATGCAAAAACTTTACCTAAGGGTTGGAAGGTATGGTTTGAAAATGCAAATGACGGAACCGTTGAAGGAATTAAGCATTCCAAAAAACCATGGCTTGCCGTCCAGTTTCACCCAGAAGCCAGCCCAGGCCCGGAAGACGCTGCTTATTTGTTTGATGAGTTTGTGGGCTTGTTAAAAAAGTGATACAATAACACACTAATATAAATTATTTTTTTTAATATGAGTGCTGAAAAAGCAAAAACACATAGAGTGCAACTAGACCTAGATGACGAAAGTTTTAAAGCCTTAAAAGATGCAAAAAGAGAAGGTTTTCATTCATCATATGGATCTGCCGTTGCGGAAATGATAAGAATACAGCGAGCAGCAAAACGCCAGAGAATGCTTGACCCAGGAGCTGAGGTTACAGTCAAAGTAGATGGGGAACAGGTAGGTAATCCTGTCGAATTTCTTGCTAGTTAATTTTATATATAAATTATGAGTGGTGAAAAACCAAAAGTATACAGAAAGCAACTTGTTTTAAGTGAAACCACTTCTAATGGGTGGGATTCTTTGAAGAAAGAACGTGGACATTTGTCAAATAATGAACTGGCAGTGAATCTGATCGGATTATATAGATTAGCTATAAGGAAAGGAATGCTTAGGACAGGTGCCAAGATTACAGTAGAAGTAGATGGCGAAATTATTGATGGACCTTTTGAGATAGTAGGGCATTTGTGAAAAACAGTTTTTACAAATATACAATCATTTCAAATCTTCGTCATCCGAATATTGTCAAATTCCGTCCATAATAGTTTGACGACTATGTCTAGTAAAGTTATACTAACTTCGATAACTTGTCCAACTTCAAATTAGAGACAAAGTTAGACAAAAATTTATAAAATAATAATATACCCAAAACATAGAAAATGACCGCAAGGGCGAAGCCAAATTATAACCAAAATAAAATTTAACCAAAAAAAACTATGACCAAAATAGCATATGTTGACCGAATAGAAGCCAGCAAGATTTTAAAAGTATCTACAAGAACTGTAGATCGTTATATGCGTAAATACCGTTTTAAAACCAAGAAAGATGGTCGTCGTGTACTCATTAAAAAAAGAGATGTTGATAAGATTATAAAAGAACACATTGGTCGGCTTATTGATGTTGATGACGGAAATTTAAATAATATTCTAAATAAGGAAACAGGAGAATCATCCAACTTAACCGTAAAAGATTTTAAAGTTAGAAAAATTAAAAACGGTAAAACTGCCGCAGAGGAAAAAATTTATAAAGAACTTTACCAGGAAACTAAAAAAGATTTAAAACAAAAGCAGGATCGCCTGGAAGCAGCTACTTATCGCGTTGGTCAACTAGAAGCTCAGGCTAAAAATATGGTGCCAATGCTTGATTATAATAAAAAAGACAAAGCACTTCAGGAGGCTTATCAGGCTATGGATCAGCGAGCTAAGCATAACGAAGAGATGAAAGTTGAACTTGAAGTAAAGCTACGTTCAGAACGTTTAGCTAAATGGATTTATCTTTCACTTGTCGGCTTACTTTTAGTTGCTGAACCGATTTTATTTTTATTCTGGGCATTCGCCTAATTTAGTGCTTTCGTGATGTCGTCCTGTCGTGCTTTCGTCCTGAATTAGTAATTATTAGAGCACTACAGCACTACAGCACTACAGCACTACAGCACTATGATAATTACAAACTTCAAAACATACCAAACCGCAACTGCGGAAAATGCAATTCACTTAGCCAGTGTGCATGAAGAAGTTGCAAAAGAGCTTGGTGTGGATATTCGCGTGTGCGTGCAGGCAGTAGATCTTGCTCCGGTAATAGAAAATGTAAATATACCGGTTCTTGCACAACATATTGACCCTGTAAGTTTTGGCAGTAACACAGGTCACATAATGCCAGAGGCAATAAAAGCAGTTGGTACAGAAGGCACTCTTTTAAATCATTCTGAACGACGTCTTGACCGCGAGGTACTCAAAAAATCAATCGAACGAGCTAAAGAAATCGGCCTTACTATAATAGTCTGCGCGGAAAGTCCGGAAGAAGGAGCGGAGTTTTTGGAATATGACCCCGACTATATCGCAGTAGAACCACCAGAACTTATTGGTGGTGACATTTCCGTATCTTCAGCTCAGCCAGAGATTATCGAAAATTCTGCCAAGCTCATCGGCTCAGAAAAGCTTTTAATTGGCGCAGGTATAAAAACTGGAGAAGACGTACGCATTGCAATAAAACTGGGTGCAAAAGGTGTGCTACTTGCAAGCGGAGTAACAAAAGCCGAAGACCCAAAGGCAGTTCTTATGGATTTGGCAGGTGGATTGAATTAAAAGTATTAATTAGTCAATCCGGCAAGCTGCTTGCTATGTTTTTTGATTACAGTTTTTATGACAGGTAAAATGCTAATTTCTTCTTTTATTGTAGAAATATCATTTTGCATATTTTTCATATCTCGAATTTCACCAGCTAAAAAAGCCACCCTATCTTCAAGTCTTTCTATAAAAATTCCATTATATCTTATATTATCTTTAATATCCTGAAGCTTGGCTTCCAGATTATTAATATGTTTTTCGTCTTTATTCATAAGATTAAGTTACAATACAAAATTATTTAAATATCTAAAAATAATTATTGGTTATAAATTGGAACAAATGGGTTAATTTTAAATTTTTTACTCAACTCATAGTATTCTTTCATACAATCTTTAAATTCCTTTCTTAAATTAATAGGTGCTCCTATTATTCTACAAAATTCTACATGTAAATCAGATCTCAACTTTTCGTTAGAAATATCCTTTTTCCACTTCTTCTTTAGCTCATTATATTTTTTAAAACGGGTTTTTGTTTCTGGGCTTAGCTCAGGAGAAGCTCCCATTGCTTTCCGAAATAATTTTGATAAAAATTTTAAATTTTTATTTACTATTTGATCTTTAATCATAATAAATTAAGTTAAATTACAAAAGAGATCTTTATTTTAATAAAGATTTATTAAAAGTAAAGAATAAGCAGTTGACAATATGATGGTAAAAAATAATTTACATATTTTCTCCTATGGCAGTGCCACCTTGTTCTCTGTTTATACAATGTGCTTCAGGATCTTCATCCTGGTCCCGTGCATCTTCATCTGCAAAAGCCTGTTGTACTATTTCATCTAAAAACGCAGGCCTATCTGTATTGGCTTCCAAAGATGGTCTATCTGCCTCTAAACCTTCTGTGCTTCCCATAATATTTTAATTAAATAATAAATTTATTTTTTTTGATCATCATCTGGTTTGTCATCAATCGCACCTTCATCTGTCACAAAAGCATCATTTGGGTCTTTTGCTAGAGTTGGCTTCCTGTGAGTACCCTGAGAACGATCCGACATCAATATATTTTTACCACGCAATAATACACCATACAGTGTACGTATAACAACTGACAGTTTACACGATACTTCTCCACCTCCAGGCTTATACTTTTTGCTGTTAAAGGTCTCTCTATTATAGCCTTTTATTTTCATACGAATACCATAAAAAAATATAGAGGCTATATTAGCAGTATAAATATCTATGAGTCAAATATTTATAAAATACCCACTTGCTGTGCCCACTGAGTTAATCTTGATCTTTTGTCTTGTATGAAATTACCTAACGATTTTTGGATTCCTTCCGAACTTGGACCACCCTCCTGTAATGAATGTAATAAGCCTTGAGGTTCTGTTGCACTATCTAATGTTACTACTTGCCCCTCTATTGTATATTCATCACCCTCTTTAGATGCTTGTTTAATATGAATACCTAATTCTTCCTCCCTCTTTTTATCAAATAATCCAAGTGGGTTATCGTCCACATCTTTTAGTGGTGGTAAGCCCTCAGGGTATAGTTCTGAAGGGACTAATTCGTCAGATGTATTTTTTGCAGCTTCTAACATAAGATTAGATTAATGTATCTTACTATTATACCAGAAAGATATGCATTAATCAAGCCTTTTGACATAATCGAGATAATTACCCCTATATATTTTACTTTTTTATAAATATATGCTATAATAAAAGGATAATATATTAATTTTGCGACACAATGACATTCGAAAGTAGTAATAATACACCATGTGAAAATCAAGAACCTGAGATTCCTCATATGACCTATAAGGAAGCTAAGGCAAAAGGACATATCCTAATAAGAAAGGGTAAGGTATTGCCTGCACCTGGCCGTACTTGGGCTGTTCCGAAAAAAGAATGGCCTGAAAACAAAAATAATTGGGCGACAATTAAAAAGCCTAAAAAGCGAATAAGTAGGAAGGCAAAAATAAATAATAGATTACGCTATTTAGCACATGAGCTTGGAATAAAAGGGATATATTTACCAGGTAATTATAAATATAATTTAAATGATGTTGAAAAACATATTCCGAATATTAAAAGGGCAATTAAACTTTTAACAGATGAAGAAATAAAAATTTTGTCAAAATTCTATATTGCTTTAGGAGAGCAAGGTATAAGTAGTTGGCTTGATAAAGATGGAGTTAAGTTGACAAAGGAAGATGTCTTTGTAGTGCAGATTGATTATAATGCAAATCCATCAAAAATATTAAGTGTTATAAGAAAGAGTCTAAAAACCATTAATACTGTTGATATAGCAATAAGTAAAAATGCTAAAAGTAAGTTTGGCAAATTTTATAAAGACTATAGATTACAGAATATGTCAGATATTGACATTCCAGATCGTTCTTTAAATAAGCGCCAAAGAAATGAATTTAAGATTATGATAGCTAGAAATTTATATATTCAAGGGAAAGAACCGACGCCAAAAAATATACAGGAGGAATATAAAGCAATACTTGAAAAAAGAAAGCTTTATAAAAATATTCCTTTATTTAGGGGCAGAAATGTACTTTGTGTTGCTCATAACGAAGAATTCAGAGACAAGGGAGATGAATATTCAGAGGCTAAGTACAAATTATTTGAAAGGGCTGCCGGAGGAAAACATAGGTTTATGACAAAAGCGACTTTGGCCAAAATTAAAAAGCAAGGAGGAAAAATAGATCTAATCAGGGCAGATAAATCCCTTGAGTCATTAAAAGAAAAAGAGGCAGATATAAAAAGAAAAATAATAAATACTCCACCACCATTCACATTTATGTTTGATGGTCATGGACAAAACAATAAAATTTCTCTGGCAAAAGATGGACCTGGTTTAACAGTGTGGGAAATCGCAGATTGTATTGCGGAGCGTTATAAAAAATTTCCACAATTAAAAAATGCCATACCTTCAATGCAGGATATATTTATTTTTCACTGTTGCTACGGTCATAATTATTTAAAGCGTGTTTATAGTAAGTTAAAAAATAAAATAAGTAGCGATGAATATACACTGCCCATTATGTTTTCTGCAGCAGAATATGGTCAATTAGGGTGGGGTAAGTTTAATAATAGATATGGCACTTATACTTTTAGCCGTGTATTAAATTTGAGATCAAAGAATCAAATTTCTACATTAGGCACCATAATGGACAAAGGACATTTAAGCAGGGCAAACCCAACTTTATTTATTCCAAGTAGAGTAAATAAAATGATGCAGGTCGCATCAAAAAAATCGAAAAGTAAACCAGATCAAGCATCAGCTTAAAATTTTATTAATATGCAAAAAAATCAAAAAAAATCAAAAGTTCTAAAAATTCTAAAAGATCAAAAAGAAGACATGTTGATCAAACTTGTGGATAGTATGACATCTAAAGATATTGATGATCTTTATTTTTTGCTAACTTCAGATGATAAGAAGAAAATAGAACAATTTAGCAGAAATAAAGAGGCTGAAATTCAGAAACAATTTGCACAATTGCAAGGCATTGAGGTTCAGTCTAAACAAAATTTATCCAAATTATATAATAATTAGTGAGCAAACAAGAATCATTCGCAAAGGTAAAACTTGAAACTGCTGAATCAATCAGAGCAGAGTTAAAAAAGGCAAATCATCCTGTTTCGATGTATAAACAGGCAATTAAAATTCTTGCAAGAATGGAAAGAAATTTTGATAGAGCCCTTGGTAATGATTTAAATGATAATTTTGATGGCAAAGTAATAGATACTGTTTTAGGTAATAGGTTTGAAGGAAAAGCAAGGCAGTTGCGCAAAAAATCTATGGAATTGATAAAAAAAATGGGAGTTGGTACGGCATTATGGCAACTGGCTAGAAAAAAATTGGGCAAGTCTTATGTGAGAAAGGGGGAAGTTGAAAAGTTAACCCAGGAGCTTCTTGGAATTCAGGCAATGGCAAAGATAGAAGTTGAAGTTGATTTATTTCAAGACAGTAAATTAAATTGGAATAGTCACAAAAAATTTATAAATAATATACAAAAAAATTTAAAACAATTCACACCTGCACAATTATTAGAGCAGAACCCAGATCCTGATATTGTTAAATTTATAAATGATCCGGCGTTAAATAGGATATTCGATATAGATATTCTTAGGGTTAATTCAAGTGAACGACAATACAGAGAATTGAAACTAATGGTTGCCAGGAATTTATTCATTAAGGGTAAAAAAGTTAATTCTAAAAATATAAAAGCAGAATATTCAGAAGTGGTTAAATTTAGGGAGAGATATAAAAATATTTCAGTGTTTGCCAATAGGAATGTATTAATTGTCACAGATAATCAGACAGTTGAAGAATATATAGATGGGAAAATGCAAGAAATATACAATGATGAACTAAAGCTTCTACAGCAGAGGGGGGTAGGGGAAGGATCAGATGAAATGAAGTATCTAGAAAATGCACAAAAAGAATTAGCTCAAATAGCAATAGAATTAAAAGAAAGATTTAGAAAAAGATATAAGAGAGGACCATTAGATAATGTATTTATGACAAAATTAGCCTACAATGCAGTCAAAAGACAAAATTGTAAAACAGTGGAAAAAATAGTGTCAAAAAATGACAAAGAATCACTTATAAAGACAAAAGAACAAATCAAATTAAAAATCATTAATTCACCCCCTCCATTTACATATATGTTTACAGGGCATGGAAATTTAAATGTCCTTAGTTTGTCAAGTTCGCAAAAAATAAACTTTACCGTAGAGGAGCTGGCAGATTGTATTGTGGCACGATATGACAAGTTTCCTGGATTGAGACAGGCAAATCCGGAGATGCAAGATATATTTATATTTCTTAGCTGTTATAGTCATAATTTTTTAAGGAATTTATATAAACAAATAAAATTCAAAGTAAAACATAAAAATTTTAAGTTACCAGTGATGTTTTCTTCATCTGAATTTGGACAAAAATCAACATCAAGTTTATTTGATCAATTTGGATCAAATATTCTTAAATATGTGATGAATTTACCTTCGGGGAGAAGGGCAACACTCGGCACCATAATGGACAGAGAGTATCTCAATAGTTCAAATCCATCTTTATTTATACCAACACAAGAAAAAAGAATGATGCAGATATCATCAAAAGATGTTGATAAATCTGATAGAAAAACTGTATAGATAATTAAACCTTTGCAGACGTCATTGGAAGCACCGCCTTTTCATCAGCTTTTTCAATTGTCACAGCTCTTTCAATAGAAAAATGGCCTACTTTTGTGCGTTCAAGCCCGCTTAGATACCCGCCGACACCTAATTTTTCACCAATATCCCTTGCAAGTGAGCGTACGTAGAAGCCTTTGCTGCAATTTATTTTAATCTTTAACTTTGGCCACTTATAATCTAAAAGTTCCATTGTATTTACTGTCACAGGAACGGCTTTTAGTTCTACTTTTTCACCTTTGCGAGCCATTTTATAAGCCCTTTTACCATTGATCTTTTTTGCGGAAAATTGTGGTGGCATTTGGTCAAAAGTACCAGTGAATTCTTTCAGAATATTCTCAATCTCAGTTAGCGGCACTTCAGCAGCACCTTCAATCGGACTCAATTCACCCTCAGCATCATCGGTTGTACTTGTTGCACCAAATGTCATCTCACACAAATATTCTTTATCCAGCCCAGTCAAATTTTGAACTAATTTAGTCCCCTTACCAATACACAAAACCAGCACACCTGTAGCCTGCGGATCCAACGTACCGGTATGACCAACTTTTTTTACGTTTAATTTATTGCGGATTTTAGCCACTACATCAAAAGACGTCCAATCTTTTGGCTTGTTAATAACTAAAATACCGTTGATCTGACGGTATACTTTGAATTGTTTATTACTAAAATGCCTCATATTTAAGGGTTATAATAAATGTAGTTTTACATAAAAAAATAAAGTTGACAATTAATTGGTCAGTCCTGCAAGCTGTTTGCTGTGTTTTTTAATTACCGATTTCATAACAGGTAAAATACTAATTTCTTCCTTTATGTAAGAAATATCATGTTTTATACCTGAGACACTATTATTTAAGCTAGTTATTTCACCAGCTAAACAACTGACATCACCTTGCATACGTTCAATAAGAAATCCATTATTTCTTATGTCTTGTTGAAGTTCATTTCTTAAGTTATTCAATTTATTATCCCATTTTTGATCCATCCTATTTTCTAAATCATAGATGAGACCTTTAAAAAATTGTTTATCTTCTTTAGTCATAATATTTTGGTTAAATTACAAAAAGAGACTTTAATTTTATTTAATATTAATAAAAAGTAAAGCAAAGTGTGTTGATTAGATTTGTTTAATATTTTTTATTCCTTGTGTGAAAAATAAACCAGATGTAAAGCACGCATTATAGTACGACCACTTGAATCCAATTCACCCTTTGGAATATTATCTATTATTTCAAGTACATCTTCACTTTTAAATATTTTAGCTAAAACAGGTCGTAGTCTTCTGGTATCCTTAATCATGCCTGCAAGTCTCATAACAATAGCAGTATCATTACAGCCATTGTTAAACACTTCATAACCTTTTTCCTGCAATATTGCATCAAAATACCTTCGACAAATTTTGATTGTTAATAATTCATCACTATTTAATTTTCTAACCCGATCAAATTTTTTTGCAGCTACTTCCATAAAACAACTTTAATAGGCCTAGTAATACATTGTACTAAAAAAGTTGCGAAATGCAAAATCGCTCGCTAGCGCTCAATTTCAGATCTCAAATTTCTGATTTCTGATTCGAATCTACATTTGAGATTCTAGTATTTATCATTTACTGATATATAATTGATTAAAAAATAGTAAATGAAAAATGCTAAATACTAAATCAAATCTGAGATCCGAAATCTGAAATCAGAGATATTAAGAGTTTTTATTAATAATTCCTCTCACAACCTCCCTCTCATCCCATTCCATCGGTCCATCATTCATACCGCGTGTGTCAAAGTTGCCCATGCCGGTTACAACAACCAAATCACCCTCGAATGCATTTTGGATGGCGAATTCAATAGCCTTGTACCTATCTTCAATTAAATGCAGATCTTCATCTATTTTTTTGATTTTTTTAGCACCCTCCAAAACCGCCTCCATAATATCCATCGGATTTTCGCTGTAAGGCTCTTCATCTGTAACTATTGCAACGTCTGAATACTTTGCAACAATTTCCCCAAGAATCGGCCTTTTCTCCTTATCGCGATCGCCACAGCTGCCGATAATTCCGATTATCCGATTGGTTTTTGAATCATTTAGAGTTGTATATAATTTTTCCAAAGCATCTGGTGTTAATGCAAAATCCACAATTACCTCAAATCCTTTAGGGCTGGGGATGCTTTCCATCCTGCCACCCACGCCTTTAAATGATTCAAGAGATTTTTTGACGTCATCTAATCCGATTTTACATGCCAGTGCCGCCCCTGTTGCTGCCATGGCATTTTCAACATTAAAAGATCCGGGTATTTTTAGCTCTATACCAATATCATCGGATGCATAACTAAGTGTAAAGCTAGAGCCAAATTTAGAATAATTTGCATGATGCGCCTGTAAATCACCCAAGTCAAAACCATAAGTAAATTTGTTCAGGCACTTCATCTGTTCAAATTCATTAAAAAACTGATCAGCAGTATTTAAAATCACAGCTTGTTTATGTGGAATATCCTTAATCGCATTCGTCAGCTTACGTTTACAGGTTTTTTCAACATTTTTAAACAAAATCTTTTTAGCATCTTTATATTTTTGCATTGTTTTATGATAATCCAGATGTTCATGCGTAATGTTCGTCATCACCGCAATACTAAAAGGAACACCCCATAATCTGCTTTGATGCAGTGCATGGGATGAAGATTCAATTACAACATACTCAATTTTCTTTTTTAAGCATTTTTTTAAAAATTTCTGCGTCAAAAACGGAGACATTGTAGTTTTTTTGGATTTATTCGGCGTCACTTCTCCATTAATCCGAAACTCCACAGTCGAAAGCATGGCAACTCGCTTACCAGATTCTCTCAAAATCTGTTCAATCATATGAGTGGTCGTAGTTTTACCATTCGTACCCGTAACACCAATGCACACCATCTTCTTTGCAGGGAACCCATATTTAACAGCTGCCACAATTCCCTTCAACCTATGCCAAAGCAGGCGTAGTGGGTTATCCGAGCTAATTGTTTTACGGAGGTAGTTGAGCATGTGGATATTATAACCTTAGCCAGGGTGTATTTGCAATAACCTCCACTAATCGGATATAATATAAATACAATATTAACTACGATTAATAATGGAAGATCCAAGGAGTCAAATTATAATTATAGACACAGATCCAGAAGCACTGGATAAATTATCAGATGAGGATTTAATTGAAATAAGGGATAGTTTGAGGCAGCAATATAGATTATTGCTTGAATCAGAACCTCCTCCACCCACAGCAGATGAAAAAATGGCTACAGAAAGAAAAGTGGGGAAGATGGCAAAAGCAGAATTAATTCGTAGATTAACCGAAGATCACTCCACCCGTCATTGCTATGTCGTAAGAGACGCAATAATAAAAGCCATGGATGATTTGAGACAGCTTCCGGAAAAACGCGAGGAACGTCCCATATTGAACGAAATTTTTGTAGAATATATTAATATCGGATGTGTATATCCAACAGGTGATGATTCTATGGATGCTGCTATGTCTACAGAGCTGAGCAGACGGTGGAAGGATGAAGATAAGGCACATAGACCACTTCCGCCTGATCTTTATCGCCTTCCTCCTTCCCCAGATGTACCTTCCTTGGCTGATCCTGCCCCATCTGAACCCCACACTGAGGAATCTTGATGCCCGAATGTGCTAAAATGATATATTACTAAACAGACTATCCATTTTTGGGAATTTTTTGCTTATTAAATAATATAAAATTTCAGCCAAAATTAGCAGTGAATAATACATTACACCCCATGCAACCATTACCTGAATAGACACATCTCCAGTATCCTGAGTAATAAGGTTGGTTGGAAATGGGAATGTTTTTATTAAGAAAGGCTCTAAAAATATTGCGGCAAAAATTGTGGTTATATACAAGAAGACAGACATCGCCGCCATTATTATACTAGCCGATACTCTGCTCCAGAAAAATTTAGCAAATAAACTTAATAAGAAAATCAAAATCGGATAAATGCTATTTTGCACTAGTGCGAAAGTAACCGCGAATAAACTGTATACTCCAAATAATAAAATAAGCAATTTTATAGCCTTTCTTTTTGCCTTTGCAGAAAAAGGACCAACCATAAAACCTGAATGAACACTCAAAAATTCAATTAAAAATATGGTCATTATCATTTTATTTATAAAGTTTAAATTTTCGGATGGGTTTATTAGGGATGTAGAAAAAAACCATGCGAATATGCCATATCCGGCTATTGATGCTATGAGGGCGAAGAGTTTGTTCATAGTATTATGCTGTTGAGGTATTTATGTTTTTTATTAGTGCTATAGTGCTTTCGTGCTATCGTCCTGTTGTACTCTCCTATTTTAGTACTAAAGCACTAAAGGACGAAAGGACGACAGCAGCTATAAAAAATGTCATCACGGCAACAAAATAAAGCAATGTCATTTATTGAACAAAAGATCCAATTCAATCTCTAAATCCTGAAATCGCTCATTTATTAGCTTTTTAGAATCCTTAATAGCTTTATTATAAATATCCGCCACAACTTCTTCCATAAAAAAATCAAGCACACTTTCTGCGGCAATGAGCCCAATTTCTTCACTGCGTTCATCGTGGAAGAAGGTAATTATTTTTTGGAGACATTCACGCTTGCGTTCTTTGGTAAGCATGTCCCACTTTGGTTTTCTTTTAGGCATATTTAAAGTAATTAAGTTATTTTCCTCTAGATAATCTATCAGCTATTCCATCTAAATCTATTTCGAAAAAATATGTGAAATATATTTTTAGATACAGAATCATTATCAAAACTGCTGAGATACTTATAGCAAACTGAATTATTAATTGTTTTTTCTTTAAATATTTTTTAGATATTTGCCATTGCAAAATTATACCAACTACAAAAAGTAGGCCATAAAAAATTAGACCATATGGATAATGAAAAGTATAAAATGCATCAATATAAGCACAAATTATGAATGTAATAATTGGCCAAATGAATGATGGTAGAAATTGTAATATTTTTTTCATAAAATTTAATTTATTATAAATTTTTTAAATCCTGCTCGATTTGCCTTTTTAGATCATCTAAATCATCAAATTTCTTAGCTCCCCGGATTTTTTTACCAACCTTAAAAGATACAAATTTTCCATATATTTTTTTATTGAATCCAATTACAAAAATTTCAAGAACTTTTTTGTGTCGTTTAAACCCAGGGCCGATGTATAGGGCACCTTTGTAAATTTGCCCGTCGATTTTAATTTGGCAGGTATACACGCCGTCAGAAAAAGTGCTGTTCCCTCGGCTGCGCTCGGGACAGGCGAAATTCCCGACATTTAAATTAAGTGTCGGGAAGCCGATCTTACGACCGGTTTGGGTGCCGTGTTTTACTTTTCTTCGGATCCACATACCCTTGTCATTCCCGCGAAGGCGAGAATCTAGTAATTAAGTAATTGTATTATTACCTATTTACTTATAATCAGACAATCTGATTTTGCGACTATTAATCGTGTTTACAGCAAATAAGATACTTAGAATATGAGTAATACATCTATAATACCCTTATCTGGATTCCCGCCTTCGCGGGAATGACAAAGGGGTAAACATTCTTTCTTTTAATTAAGGATGACATTGTAAAAATAATCTTGTAATCTTAAAATGTTAAATAATGAATATTTAAAATTATAATTTTTAAAATAAACAATTCTCAGTTTGTGAGGATGGAGAACAAAATTGACTTGAGACTCGCACTCGCACTTGAGACTTCATAACCATGCGAAAAATACCTGCCACAATGGCCACACAACATCCAGATAACGCCAATCCGGCTTATTGGAATGATAAAAAATTCATAAATACTTTAGATGAACTCGATGAGTGTCATTTGTGTTTTGATGAATTAAAATGTACAGAATACATGTGGGATTGGGAGGGTAAATTTGTAGATGAGGCTGTTGTTGAAAAGTTATTTCAAAAGCATCATAAATTTTTCCAAAAAAAGAAACTTGGTAAAGATGTTTTTTTAACATTCCGTATACCAAATACCGATGAAGAATCCGGTTTTCGTCTCGCACGTGCTTATATGGCAATACTTACTGCTGACGATTTGGCTCAGGAAATTGACATGCATGCACCTCCGGTTTTTGAGGCAATTTTGCCCATGACACAAAGCGCCAAACAGCTTTTAAAAGTTAAAAATACATTCCATCAGGTAGAAGAATTTAAAAAGAAGGCATTTAATACAAAAAGAAAGGGTTATCAAAGATTTGGTGTAATACCGTTGTTTGAAGGAGTAAAACATCTGTGTAATGTAGATAAGGTTCTAAGTGAATATATTGAAGGATGTAAATCCTCTTATGGAAGTAAGCCGGATTATATGAGACCTTTTATAGCAAGATCCGATCCTGCCATGAATGCTGGCTTAATCCCTGCGGTTCTTGCAAGTAAAATAGCATTGCAAAAATTTTATGAAATAGAAAAGAAATACAAAGTATCAATGTATCCTATTATCGGAACGGGGTGTCTGCCTTTTAGGGGTGGTATTAACCCGGAAACCATCAAAGAAACAATAGAGGAGTACAGTGGGATTCGTACAATTACAATCCAATCCGGCTTCAGATACGACTATCCGTTAAAGGATGTTAGAAAAGCATTAAAATATATAGAAGACACTTTGCCAAAACTCAGCTTTACTCCAATTTCAAAAAAGGAAGTACAGGATATTTATACTGTAAATGATATATTTAAGAATTATTATAAAAATACTGTAGAAAGAGCAGCAAAACTCATCAATCAGGTAGCATTAAAAGTGCCAGGTCGACGAGAGCGTATGTTACACATAGGTTTACTCGGCTACTCTCGCGGAGTAGGAAAAGTAAGTTTGCCGCGTGCGATAAAATTTACAGGATCACTTTACTCAATAGGAGTGCCGCCGGAATTTATCGGCAGTGGTCGCGGTATTAGAGATGCCATGAAAAACGGAACACTGAAGACAATTGAAAATCATTATAATAATTTACGAGCTGACTTTGTTCATGCAGGTAAATATTTGAATAAGGAGAATCTTAATGCGCTTGCTAAAAAATATTCTGTATTCCGCGATATAAAAACAGATGTACAGGAAATGGAAAATTACCTTGGTGTTGAGCTTGGCCCAAAGAAGACTAAGCACTTTATCCATCGCAATCTTGTCTCATCCATTTATTTAAAAATGCAGGATGGGGATGATTTTAGTGA
>CAYWJA010000024.1:0-29289 GCA_964458485.1 uncultured Candidatus Peribacteria bacterium
TACAAACTAACAAACTTTATTTAAATGATTAATTATTTAGTTTTGTAAGTTTGGACATCTGGACGTTTGGAGGTCTGTTGGCAACATAATATTATAATTGTAAAAAATATGTCCCTTTATCTAAAGTATCGTCCACAAAACTATAAAACAATCGTAGGTCAGGATCACATTACTACAACTTTAAAAAATGCATTAAAGCATGATTCTTTAACGCATGCATATCTTTTTTGCGGCCCACGAGGAACTGGCAAAACTTCACTAGCACGAATAATTGCCAAAAGCCTAAACTGCACAAACCTGGAGGAAGGAATTGAGCCTTGTGATCAATGCGAAAGCTGCCAGGCAATTTTAAAGGGAAGATTGGTTGATCTGATTGAAATCGATGCCGCAAGTAATAGGGGTATTGATGAGATTAGGGAATTGCGTGAAAAGATTCTTTTTGCACCTACACAGGGTAAAGTAAAAATATATATTATAGATGAAGTACATATGCTCACCAAAGAGGCATTCAATGCACTTTTAAAAACACTTGAAGAGCCACCAGAACATGCATATTTTATTTTAGCTACAACAGAGGTTCATAAAATTCCTGAAACAATTATTTCACGATGTCAGCATTTCAATTTCAAGAGGATTACACAATCAGACATTGTTAAAAGGCTGCAGGAAATTTCTGAATCAGAAAATGTACAGGCTGAATCAGATGCACTTGAACTTATAGCAAAAATGTCCAGTGGCGGGCTCAGGGATGCTATCGGCCTTTTTGAGCAAATGAATATTAACGGAGCTGTTATTTATCAGGAGGTAATTAACAATTTAGGCATTACAGGGCATATGCTTATAGATCAATTTTTTCAGGCAATATTAAAAAAAGATGCCAATGCAGCAATCGAAATGATAAATCAGGTGAATAGCCAGGGGCAGAATCTAAATCAATTTTGCGGAGAACTAATTGCTTTTCTGCGTGAGCAAATGTTACTTGGTATTAATGAAAAAAAAGATATAAGTAGTATTATTCACTGCATTGATATATTTTCGGAAGCAAAGCAACAAATTAATAAAGCACTGATCCCTCAATTACCATTGGAAATCGCAGTAATCAAGGCATGTGGGTTTGAGGTGGATGCAAAACCCACGGACAAACAAAAAAATACGGCAACAACGTCAGACGATGCTGTAGGGGACGCACATGCTGGCCTTGAGCAAGGCCGAAAGGTGCGTCCCAAAAATGAGCAAAAGGACAATAATGCAAAACCCACCACCAAAGAACTCACCTTAGATGAAATCAAAAAAAGTTGGCAAAGAATAGCAGATCATATTGAAACACCATTTATACGCATGTCATTTGTGGATAGTGAGCCTGTTAAACTGGATGATAATGAACTGCATCTTGCCTTTAGATCAAGTACATTGATGGATAAAGTGGCAAATGCTAAAAACCAAACAGAAATTTTAAAAGCTTTTGAAAATGTGTTAAATATAAAAATAAATCTCAAGTTGGAATTAAAAAAGATAAGACTACAACCTGTATCTCAAGCGGAAGAAAAAACAGATAAACCTTCTGTTATAGATATGGCTAAGGAAGTTTTTGGAAGCTAATGCTTCCATTTCGCATTTCGCATTTCTAATTTCGCAATCACAATTGACATTTGCTCATTTGGCATTTAACTAGCTAATTAGTTAGTAATTGCTAAATGCAAAATGGCATATGACAATGCGAAATCTGAGATGCGAAATCCTAAATAAATCAAATGTTTTCCAAAGAAAAAATCCGTGGCAAATTACTCAAAAAGCGGAAAAACATTCCAGAAGCATTGCGTGCCATAAAAAATAAAAAAATTATGATGCAGCTTGAAGATCTGGATGTATTTAAAAATGCCCATCATATCCTTTTTTATTATTCATGTAACGGTGAAGTCGATACTACCTATCTGATTAAAAAATATATAGATACAAAACAGCTTTATTTACCTGTAATAAAAGGCAAAAGTCATTTTCAGGCGATACCAATAAAAAGTCCACTAAATCTCAAAAAAGGTTTTGAGGGAGTGCCGGAGCCGACAGACATGGATCCAAATAGTTTATATGACAACCAAATCGAATTAGTGATAACGCCAGGCGTTGCTTTTGATAAACATGGTAATCGCATTGGTATGGGGAAAGGGTATTATGATAGGTACTTTGAATACAATAATAAGACTGTAAAAATAGCCCTGTCCTACGATGAACAAGTGCTTGATTCTATACCTAAAGATACGTATGATGTTCCTGTAGATACCATTGTGACGGATGAAAACATTTACAATGTTTAGTCTCAAGTCTCAGGTCTCATGTCTCAAAACTTATCAATAAAAAAACACTTGAGACTTGTGACTTGCACTTGAGACTATAATTTATTATTTAACAAGTTGCCATTATGTATGAAAATATTAAAAAATATGATCCAATCGTATACGAAGCTATAGTAAAAGAGATGGAACGTCAGACTGAAGGTCTTGAGCTAATTCCATCCGAAAATTATGTCTCAACTGCAGTACTGGAAGCACTTGGTTCTGTATTTACAAATAAATACTCTGAAGGATATAGCGGTAGAAGATATTATGGTGGTTGTGAAAATATAGATACGGTTGAAGATCTTGCAATTGATAGAGCTAAAAAATTATTTGGCGCTGAGCACGTTAATGTCCAGCCACTTTCGGGCGCTCCCGCAAATGTTGCAGTTTATTCAGCATTAATGGAAGCGGGTGATAGCATAGTAGGTATGGATCTAGGACATGGGGGTCATCTTACTCACGGTCATCCAATTACATGGATGGCTAAACTATTTAATTTTCCAAGATATAAAACTGTCAAAGAGACGGGTGAAATAGATTATGATCAAATGGAAGCTTTGGTTATAGAACATAAACCAAAAATGCTTTTAGTAGGATATTCCGCTTATAGCAGAGAAATCGATTATAAAAGGGTTAAAGCTATCGCGGATAAAACAGGAGCAATTACTATGGCAGATATCGCGCACATTGCTGGCTTAATAGCAGGTGGTGAAATGAATAATCCAGTACCTGATTTTGATATTGTAACTACAACAACTCATAAAACACTTAGAGGGCCTAGGGGGGGTATGATTATGTGTAAAGAAAAATATGCAAAAGCTATTGATAAAGCTGTTTTTCCAGGACTTCAGGGTGGACCACATGAAAATAATATTGCAGCAAAAGCTATTACATTTTTAGAAGATTTACAACCGGAATATAAGGATTATGCAAAACAGATTAAATTAAATGCGAAAGTGCTAGAAAATAAATTAAAAGAGAAAGATTTTGATATTATGTTTAAACAAACAGATAATCATTTATTGCTCATTGATGTTACAAATAAAGGTATCGGAGGAAAGCAAGCACAAGAAGCATTGGATAAAGCAGGGGTCACTCTAAATAAAAACATGATACCTGATGATACTCGATCTCCAATGGATCCATCAGGGATACGCCTCGGCACACCAGCTATAACAACTCGTGGAATGAAAGAAGCTGAAATGGAAAAAATTGCAGAATGGATTAATCGAGTGATAAAAAATACTACTAACGACGAAGAACTTGCTCGAATAAAATCCGAAGTAAAGGAAATGTGTGTTAAATTTCCGGTACCTGGCATAAAGCTCTAGCTTTTTAGGTAAATTCTACAAGCTAATAAGCTACCTGCCCGTCCGGTCAGGCGGGCAAGCTACAACCTTATAAAATAACCTCAACAAATGTTAAATTACATCAAAAACCTCACAATCAGCTTAATAGTAAGTATGCTAATCCTCAACACAACAGCACTCGCGTACGACGATGTATCTTCAGACTCATCATATTATTATTCAGTAGAATATTTGCGGCGCCAAGGGGTAATACGTGAAACAAAAAACTTCCAGCCGAATTTAATAATCACAAGGGCTGAATTTATAAAATATTTAGTTCTACTAAATAATCCGAAATACGAACCTGCCTCAAAAATTAATCTTCCTTTTTCAGACACTATAAATAACACATGGTATGCGCCTTATTTTCAGGAAGCCATTGAGCTGGGAATAATTGATAGTAATGCAGATAAAATTTATCCTTATAAAAAACTTGCACTCATAGAGGCTGTGGAACTTTTATTTAATTCAAAAAGTATTCCGAAGCCAAAAAAGCATGTAGGAGTTATTACATATAAAGATATAAAACAAAATAAGAACATTCAGGGGATAATAATGCGTGCTGAAGAACTGGGAATTGTAATGCCGGAAAGGCAAAGTTATTTTGGTATTTACAAAAGAGTATCCAGATCCATGGCTGCAGATATGATTTTTAAGATGGATATGGTTAGCCTTAAGGATGTCAATCAATCATCTCAAAATACAGACAGTTCTGATATAAATTTACAAAAAATAATAACATCATGGGATTTAATTAATTCAAATTTTGTTGATCAAAAAAAAGTTAATAAAGAAAAAATGTCAGATGCTGCAATTAGGGCATTATTAAAAGTAATAGACGATCCATATTCTTCCTACATGGATAAAAGTGAAAACACAGTTTTTCTTGATGATCTTGATGGTAATTTTGAGGGAATAGGAGCTTATATAGCCATTGATGATAAGGGGCAAATCGCCATAGTTGCACCGATTAAAGGTACTCCTGCGGACATTGCTGGTGTTAAAGCTGGCGATGTGATAAAAAAAGTTGATAATTTTGATACACAAGGAAAAACTCTTTTTGAGACTGTTGGTAAAATTAAGGGTAAAAAGGGTACAAAGGTTAAATTAACCCTGCAAAGAAATGGAAATACTATTGTTATAGAAGTAGTGCGTGGTCTTATAAATGTAAAATCACTGGAATATAAAACTGTTGGCAGTGGTGATATTATGCATATAAAAGTTGTTAATTTTAATCAAAGTGCAGCAAAAGATTTTAACGATGTGGTCGATATAATTACCAAAAATAAAAAAATTAAGGGTGTAATTTTGGATTTCCGAAATAATCCAGGTGGTCTGTTGAATGTGGCAGTTAGCATTCTTAATCGCATTCTTCCTACGGGCTCCACTGCAGTACAAATCAAATATAACTATTTTAACCTGGGGCAAAATACAACAGGAAGAGGTGAACTTGCTAAATACCCTATAGCTGTTTTAGTAGATAAAGGAAGTGCTTCAGCTTCTGAAATTGTCGCAGGCGCCATTAAGGATTATGGTGTAGGCAAAGTAATAGGAGTAAAAACATTTGGAAAAGGAACTGTTCAAGAGGTTAATTATTTTTCAGATCAATCTGCTATTAAATTAACAATTGCTAAATGGCTAACACCTAAAGGAAATAGTATAGAAAAAAATGGGGTAACTCCGGATATTGTGGTAGAAAAATCTACTGGAAGTACTACAGATAATCAGTTAGATAGGGCGATTGCTGAAGTTAATTCTCAAATTGTTTCCAGATAGTTTCCTGCTCTCCCGATTTCATCGGGATCGCGTTTCCAGATTGTTACCAGATTGTTATTTAATAAACAATTTGGCAACTATTTGGCCACAATTTGGTTACAATTTGAATATGATCCTCGCCTCAAAAAGTCCCCAGCGGAAAAAAATCCTCAAAGACATGGGTATTAAGTTTAAAATAGTACCCAGCCATATTGATGAAAACCCGGGAAAACTCAAAAAACCTCATGCTATTGCAAAATATATAGCTCTGCAAAAAGCACTAGAAGTATCTAAAACACATCCGAATGACTGGATAATTGGATGTGATACTTTTGTAATTCTGTCGGACGGATCACTTTCGATTAAACCCAAAGACCGCGCAGACGCAAAAAGGACGATTAATCTGTATCGTAATTCACATTGTGATGTGTATTCAGGACTTGCCTTAATTAATAAATCACTTAAAAAACAGTTTATCGGATTCGAAAAAACACGCCTGCATTTTTTAGATTTTAGTAATGCAGATATTGAAGAATATCTTGATTCCGGTGAATGGAAAAACCGCTCCGGCTCCATGACCGTTGAAGGCAGGGGAGGGAAGTGGGTAAAAAAAATTAAAGGTTGTTATTGGAATGTAGTGGGATTGCCGGTAAAACTTTTGAAAAAATTTTTGAAAAAATAAATTATTTTCTCTATTAAAGAACTATTCTCTTAACTATTAAAATTAATTTGATTTCTTCTTTTTTTATTTTTAATTTTAAAATTTTTAATTTTGCATATAATTTCATCTTTTTTAACGTAGATTTTTCATTTGCGTAATCCTTCTCCATCTGCACCTCTTTCAATTTCAGGGCTTCATATCTTTTAACAGTTTTTATTTCTTCTGGAGTTAATATTTTCTTTAATATTAACATCTTTAATTTTTTTATTTTTGGTTTTCCATGTTTATCAAAAAAATCTTTTGCTTTTTTGTAAGTTTTTTTCCCTATTAATTTTATGATAGCCTTAATTCGTCTCGCAGTTTCACCTTCCCATATCTCCTTAGCCTGCCCACTTCCTTTGGTCAACGTATTCCATAATGATTTTGTTGCAACAAATTTTGCCAAATAGCGCGCTCCTTTAGAATTTAAAACCTCAGTTAATGGATCATTTTCGCTAAATCTCTGCAATTTGGGAAATGGCTTGGGCCTCAATGCCTTTTTACCACTTTGCTTTATTCTTGATTCTATATCAAATTTGTTTGTTTTTTCTTTGACACCTTTTCCTTTGATTTCATCAGGAATAACTGACATTTCTAACTTAGCATTCTTAGTATTATAAGAAATTAATAATTTCTCTGTAAAAAATTGGGGAATGCTAGATAATGTATTAAATAATTGTTTCATGATTATTCGTTTGGATTTTTAATTTTGTAATGTTATCTTATTATTATAGCATATATTAAGAAAAAAAGCAAATATTTTAACCAATTGACTAAATAAACCCATTTTGATACTCTATTTGAGCTCTATAAACCTACAAAATATGACATTACAAATCAAGAATGAAGACGAGATATTAAAAAAACTCGGCCCTTGTATTTATATTGCCGGTACACAATGGGGAGATGAAGGAAAGGGAAAACTTGTTGATATTTTATCCGGCAAATACGATATAATCGGTAGATCTGCAGGAGGTGCAAATGCAGGGCATACTATTTGCGTAAATGAGGGCGGTGAATCAAAAAAGTATGTTTTCCATCTTTTGCCATCAGGCGTTTTGCATGAAGATAAAATTTGCATTATAGGAAATGGAACTGTCGTTAATATCCCTACGATGATGGAGGAAATAACGCAGTTAAAAGAGCAGGGTATTGATGTTTATGGAAAACTTCTAATAAGTGATAGGGCTCATCTGTTACTTGAATATCATAAAATAATTGACGGAATACAAGAGGAGAGAAAAAAAGGTAAAAAAGTTGGAACAACACTTAGGGGCATTGGCCCGGCTTATACAGATAAAATTTCAAGAATAGGAATAAGAGTAGGGGATTTATTGGATTTTAATAGCTTTGCAGAAAAATTAAGAAATAATGCAGAGCGCCATATGAAAACCTATGGATTCAAAATAGATATTGAGAAAGAAATAAGTTATTACAAAAGTGCTGTGGATGTTATACAAGGGTATATTAAAAATACTGCTGAATATATTAATGATTCTTATAAGGAAGGTAAAACTATTTTAATCGAAGGTGCTCAGGGGGCACATCTTGATATTGATCATGGAACTTATCCTTATGTGACGTCTTCTAATACTACGACCGGTGGCGCTGGTGCAGGGCTTGGCTTCCCGCCTAATAAAATTGATAATGTTATTGGTATTATGAAGGCATATACCACGCGTGTTGGGGAAGGACCTTTCCCTACTGAGCTTGGAGATATTGAAGGTAAAATGTTGCAAGACAAGGGCGCTGAATATGGCGCTACAACAGGTAGGCCTAGGAGATGCGGGTGGTTAGATTTGATTGTTGTAAAAAATGCAATAGATATCAACGGAATTACGAGTATAAATATGACCAAATTAGATGTTTTGACTGGTTTTAAAACAATCAAAATCGGCATAGGTTATAAATTAGATGGTCAGGATATTAAATATATTCCTGCATCCCTCAATGATTTTGATAAAGTTGAGGTTGAATATTTAAAGATGGAGGGGTGGGAAGAAGATATAAGCGCAGCTAAAAAATTCAGTGATCTGCCGAAAAACTGTCAGGCATATGTGAAAAAGGTTGAAGAACTAACTGAAACACCAATTAATTTTATCGGGGTGGGAGTTCATAGGGATGAAATGATTTATAGATAATTTTTTAGTGCTGTAGTGCTTTAGTGCTATAGTCCTGTAGTGCTCTACTATTTAGGACGACAGTACGACAGGACGACAGTACGACAGCACTATGTTCGAGATTGAAGCAAAAATCAGGCTTACAGATGAAGATGTAAAAAGGTTAAAAAAAATATTACCTAAATTTGCAAAAAAAAGCCATAAATCGATAAAAAAAGATTCGTATTATGGAGATGTAAAAAAATTCTTTTTACGAATAAGAGAAAAAAATAATAGTGGTATTATTAATCTTAAGTCAAAAAGGGTAGAGCAGGGGATTGAATTAAATCAGGAAGTTGAACTATATCTAACTTCTGCTTCTAAGTTTCATAAATTTCTTAAAAAAAATAATATTCCATTAACTGCAAAAAAGGAGAAAAAAAGTGAAGTATATAAAAAGGGGAATATACAGATAGAATTAAATTATATAAAAAAACTTGGATATTTCCTTGAAATTGAAATAATTGCCAAAACAAAAAAAGAAATCCCTAGTGCTAAAAAGGCTTTACATAGAGCCTTCTCTGAGCTAGGATTTAAGTCTAGTCAATTCGAGAAAAAATATTATCTTGAACTCCTTTCCGAATAGTAGGGCGTATTGTAGGGCGTCGCTTCGCTTTGTAGGGCAGGTTGTGGGACAAACCACAATTCACCCAACCATTCGCCCAACCATTCGCCCAACAACACGAAACATGATCATAAATTTCTTCAAACGTAAACCACAGGAAAAAGCAATTGTTGCACTGGATATTGGCACAGAAAATGTCAAAGCTTTTTTATTTACCGTAGAAGAAAAACAAAGCATGAGTGGGGAAGTTATAGGAAAACGAGGTATTATAAAAGGTATAGGTAAGGTAAATCAGCGAGATGGAGATATGCAGAATAATAACATTACAGATATAGCTAATGTTGTAAATAATGCTAAAAAAGCTATTCATTTAGCTTCAACAGAAGCAAAAATACAGCCGGACCAACTTGTAATGGGTATAGCAGGTGAATTTATTAAAGGTGCGACCTCAGAAATGAAATATAAAAGAGAAGACCCTAATACTAAAATTAATGTATCAGAGCTCCGAAATATTATTCACAAATTACAGTGGAAAGCTTTTGGGGAAGTAAGAAAAATGCTTAGTGAAGAAACAGGTCATCCTGAAATAGATGTTAAACTTATAAACAGCTCTATTGTAGATGTGCGAATCGATGGCTATAAGGTAACTAATTTACTTGGATTCCAGGGAAAAGAAGTGAAGATGTCTATATTTAATTCATTTGCCCCGCTAATTCACTATGAAGCTCTGCAAAATATTGCTGATGACTTAGAACTTGAACTGCTAAGTATTGTATCTGAACCTTTTGCATTATCTAGATGTTTAGACTTTGAAGAAGGTAATACATCGGCAATCTTTATTGATGTTGGTGGCAGTGGTACAGATATTGCTGTAGTCGCTAATGGCTCTGTTGTGAGTACTAAAATGTTTGGTATAGGGGGGCGTACTTTTACAAAAAGGTTATCTGTTGAACTAAATATTTCATTTGCAGAAGCTGAAAGATTAAAATATGCATATACAAACGATAAATTAGAACAAAAATCCAAAAAAGTAATAAGTAATATTATTAATGATGATATTGAAATCTGGCTAGAAGGTATTGTTCTCGCTATATCAGAATTTAAACAAATAAAAGTATTGCCATCTAAAATTTTACTTTCCGGAGGTGGTACATACCTGCCTGAGATTAGAAACACCTTAAATTCACGTAAATGGCATAAAAAATTACATTTTGTAAGTACGCCACAAGCTACCTACTTAACACCGAAAGATTTGCGTAATATTATCGATGAAACTAAAAAAATACAAACCAGACAAGATATAATCCCACTTGCATTGGTAAATATTGGTGTAGACCTGGCAGGGGAGGAGACTGTTGTTCAAAAAGTGCTTAAAAAGGTAATTGGAATTATGCAAGTCTAAGTACTCACATTTAACAATTAACACTTAACAATAAAACATAAAATGTTAAGCAATTAGATGCTTAAATGTTAATTTAGAAGTGGGGGATATATTTAGTTATGCCAACAATCCCGTACAATGTATCTTGTACGGGATTGGATACATTTCAGATCTCAAATATCAGAATTCAGAATCACATTTAAGATTTAGTATTTTCCATTTACTCTTTATTAATTTACTAATAGTTAGTAAATGATAAAATCTAAAATACCAGATCACGAATCGAATCTGATATCTGAGCTCTGAGATCTGAAATAATTTACACCTGCTTAGCAGTCACGATTAGACGCCTTAAAGTAGTTCCGACTGGTGTACATGTCATTAAGGTTGAAATTTTTTGATCTACGGGCTGTTTTAAAACATCTACATTATTAGGACGCACTTCTTTTTTGGATGTTATTTCATATGCATACTTTTTTTGGTTATAATACACATAATAACGATCACCAACATCTAATTTACCCAATTGCGCAAAGACATCCTTAAATTTACCGGGATCCCATGGATAATATGAACTATGGCCTGTCATAAAAACATTACCATATTGCCCTGGCTTTGCAGTACCAGGATAATGAACAACACCTTTTCTTAATTCTGACTGAATTTGTTTTTCTAAAACATTCCAATTTTGACCCTGAATATTTTCCATACTCATACTTACAAGTGGTACACTTTTTCCTATTTTTGGAACAACTAAACGATTATCTGTTGGTGTTATGGGTAAATCAAGCCAGGAATACGTTGTTCTTGTATCTTTTTTATCTGGAAGTAGCTGTAATAAATCTGCTCTCCCCTCACCTGCTGCACCTTCTAAGACGCCCTGTGCATGTACCTGTGCATCTGGGTTAACTAAGTCTGAAAAAATCTGCTTATATGCGCTAAAATTTAAAACAAAAAATGAAATTGTAAAAATAAACCCTGTTACTACACAAAATCTTATAAATTGCCAAATCTTCTCACTAAATGTGGGTTTTGGAAATTCTATGGCTATGGTTTCCTCTCTATATGGTATATGCATATTAGTTCTTAATTATAGCATATTGTAGTGTAAAATTCAATAAATTCAAAACATATATTATTCATCCCCTTCTTTAGTTTCAAGTCTATTTTTAATTAAACCTACAAGATTTCTTACATAATTAACCATAATTTCATATCCCGTTGTAGGCTTAACCTCTATTGGATGTGTGTATTCTATACCTTTTTCCATAGTTGTTATATTAATAAATTTAGGTAATTAATATAACATAAAAAATATATATTGTCAAACAAAATATAATTTTGATCTACTTTAATTTTTACTAGTTATCAATTCTGGGAAAAATAATCCCCCCCTCCCCTAACCTATCCCATTTAGTTACGACTCCCCATCCATCCTCTCCTTTGCTATCTATTTCGATAGGCAATCCTATCTGGCGACGAATTAGGCAAGAGCTATGTGGAATAAATGGAGAAATCATGATGCTAATATGGCGGATAACTTCAAGTAAATTACAAAGTATTGCTTTAGCTCTATCCGGATCAGTACGAAGGAGAGACCATGGCTTTTCCTCTTCCATTTTTTTATTGGCAAAATCTACAAGACGCCACACATGGAATACAGCCTCATGAAGATTGTATTTATTCATATCAGATACATATTTCTTCCATGTATCATCCACTTTCTCCTTAAACGGTTCATTGAATTTTTTAAAAGTGAAATCTTTTATCTCATTGCGGGTAACCAAAGTATGAATACGATTTACTAAATTACCGAGATTGTTGGCAAGATCAGAATTATAACGTTCTATAAATAACTTTTTATTAAAGTCACCATCATTACCAAATGGAATTTCGCGAAGTAAATAATACCTAAGTGCATCTGTGCCAAATTCATCTACTATTGTAAATGGATCAACTACATTACCAAGAGATTTACTCATCTTTTGCCCCTCGGATGTTATAAAACCATGTATAAGAATTTCTTTTGATGGCTCAATGCCTGCAGACATAAGCATGCCCTGCCACATATTTGATTGCTGGCGTAAATTATCTTTACCAGCTATCTGAACCCCGGGCCACCAATCTGCATATTTTTTATCCGGCCAACCCAAGGTTGAAATATAATTAACCAATGCATCAAACCAAACATACATCACATGATCTTCGTCGTCTGGCACTGGTACACCCCATGGCATTTTTTCTTTTAATCGGGAAATAGAAAAATCTTCTAATCCCCTTTCGGTAAACTTACGAATTTCAGTCAAACGATGTGGTGGGTGGACAAAATTAGGGCGTTTATTATACAAATCAAGCAATGCATCCTGATATTTAGAAAATTTAAAAAAATAATTCTCTTCCTCAATCTGTTCAACATCGAGATTGGGATGCACAGGACACTTGCCATCTTCAAGTTCAGAATCTGTCTTTTCAAGCTCACAGCCAACACAATATTTTACTTTATAATTCTTTTTATAAATATCACCACTCTTTAAACACCTCCTCCAAAATTCCTGACTTGCCGCGACATGATGCTCATCAGTTGTACGTATAAAATGAGTATAGCTTAAATTAAGAGCGTCCTTTAAAGCATCAAACTTTGCAGCATATTTATCACAATATTCCTGTGGGCTAACACCTGCCTCCTGAGATTTACGATAAATTTTTAAACCATGCTCATCCGTACCTGTATTAAACAAAACTTCGTAACCCTGCAGTTGTTTAAATCTTGCGATGGCATCAGCTTGTATAATTTCAAGCGCAAACCCGATGTGCGGATCGGAATTAACATAAGGAAGTGTTGTTGTGATGTAGAATCTTTCCTTCATAGCTTATAAGTAATTATAAATCGATCATTAAGATACATCAAAAGAGATTACAGCTCAATAACTGATTTATTAAATTAATACAAACATTCATTTATTAGTTCAGACAATTCTTTCCAGTCGCCACCTGTCAAATGTTCATAAATTGGCAAACTTCTATTGTACATACCTACCATAATCTTTATTGTCATTTGATCACCTGGCGGTAATTTAGAATACATTTCGCTAATCTTTCTCCTAACCCTATCTCCCTCATTCTTCTTTTCATAAAAGTAAAGGGGTAAATTATACTCAAAAAAAGAAAAAACCACTGCTTTCATTAAAATATTAGTATCTTCATCTACTCCATATTCATGATTAGAGATTAAATGTACAACCCTATCAATAACACCTGCGTCAAAGCCATAGTGCTCTAAATAACCCCTTGTCAGGCCTGCAGATTTTTGGGCATGTGCGACCTTAAAAGATCTCATATCAGGGTAACCCTTCTTATTAACCATCCATTCTTTTTTACATCTGTCTAAATCATGGCACATGGCTGCAATTTCCATAGATAAATCAGCATTTGGCTTTAATTGTTTAACCCAGCTGACTGTACCCTGTGCATGCCCAAGAGACTGAGGAAGTCTGGATTCCTTCAGTATTTCAATTATTTCAGCATGCATTGCATCCCATCTTACCTCATTTGTTTCAGGAGTCTTCATACTTTAAACAGTCGATCTAAATATCAAACTGATAATATTAGTAACTGCAGCATATGCCAAAATTATTGCAATAAGACCAGTTAGTGCATATTGAATAGTCTTTTTAGATTCATCCATGCGCTCCTGGTTTCCAAGGGATGTAATGTATCTAATGCCTCCTATTACCAACATAAGCACTGCCACGCCACCTGATATATATAAAATTAAATCAACAGCAAAATCCAAAATTGTATTAATTTTTGTTTCTGCGGGAGCGTCTTGAAGCGCCGTTCCTGCCGGCATGTTATCCGGCCTGTAAACTTCTTTTTTAAATGTATCGATATCAATACCCATAACAGTAGTCATTTTTAATGGGAATATTATTATTACGCCGAGGATTGTGTAAAATAAATTTTTCATAAATTATTCGATTATTACAAACTTGAGACTCGCACTCGCACTTGAGACTTATTTATATAAACCCAAAAAAGTCAATATCAGTCACCGCTTTAACAATTGCAAAGGCTAGTGAAACAAAAGCAAAACCAATTAATGAATAATAAAGCATATGCCTTGCCTTGGTTACACGCTCTTCTTCACCAAATACCATAACAAACATAACGCCGGATACTACAAATGAAATAAGAACTGCAAGGGATGCAAAACGGAACAAAATACGTATCACACCTGGTATGAAATCTTCAATTAAATCACCTTGTGGCACCCCTCCTACTGTTTTATTACCCTTTTTTGATGTACCTGGCCGGGTTGGTGCCAATAGATACATATTAACGTCATTAATTGCTTTAATTGCTGTCTTTTCTGCCTTATTAAATGCAGGTTCTGATTTAAAAGTATCAGATGAAATATACTTATATCCGGATGCACCATCGCTTTCGGTTGCATCTAATGCAGCAAAGGCAGTTACTGCTAATGTAGCTTTTGCATTTTCCACTTTTACCCCATCTCTGCGTGTGTCATCCTTACCAAGCGCATCAATACGATCTTTAATATTACCTTGGGAATCAATTACATCCATTTGCCTATAAATCATAGACATTTGTGTTGCTATATATGCTTTTTTTGTTGTGTCGGTTTCAATGGCTAGAGTGCTAGATAATATATCATATTTACTTTTTAATTCACTGCCTTTTGCACTTAGTGCAGACCCTCCTAATAACCCCCCTGAAAACGTATCTGACAATGAAGAATTAATACCTATATTACCGATATTAAGGTCTGCACCTAATGCTACTGAAGGCGTAAATAAAAGGGTAACGAATATAAATACCGTTGCAATATTAATTAATTTTGAATTTTGAATTTTAAACATTTTAATTTAAGTGCGAGTGCGACCTGCTCCGCACGAAGCTGCGGGGGTGTCAGTCACAAGTAGGAATAGTATACCTTGAGACTTGAGACATGCACTTGAGACTTACTTAGGTTAATTTAATTTTAGTAATAACACTTACAATTCCAAATGCTGTAATGGCTAAAACAAGGCCAATAAGAGCATATGTAATTGTCTTTTGAGCATTCTTGTGCTTTTCTTCATCTCCATAAGCTGTCATGTATTGATAACCCCCAATAATGAGCGCAATAACAGCTAATGCAATTGCTAAACGTATTGCATACTTTATTGTAAAAGGAATCAACTTACTAAAAATAAAGCTTGTTTTAATGTCCATGCCTTCCCCGCCTTTATCGCCTAATAATTTACCGCCAGGCAATATTTTACTGCCTACAGGATTACTTAATACAACCTCTTTGCTCGTAGTTACAGCGCTAACCTTACTTATAAATAAGATGAATGATGTTATGAAACCTGCTATTAAATATTTGATTTTTTTCATTTGGACTAGAGCACTTAAGTTAAAATGTGAAAAAAGTAGGATTAATTGTATAAAGTATAAGAGATGCCGTGAACCATAAAATAATACCTGCAATTGCTTTAGTAATTCGACTCCTTCCTTCACCAAACTTTTGTTCATCTCCAGCAGCTGTTGTCATCTGTATACCGCCTATTACAACAAATAAAACGGCTACACCAACAATTAACCCGGACATGTATGTATAAACCAAATTAAGATAATTATACAAAAGGGTAAAAGGGCCTTGGTATGGCTTGCTTTTATCTTCTGTTAAAATTGCCTGAATTGGCCCACGCTCACCCTTGCTTGGATGAATCGCCCCCCCCTTCCATAGTACCGTTTGGCAAACCACATTCCCTTTCTTGTCTTTTTTACAATCACCAATTTTATAAAGATCCCATCCCTTTTTGCCCCCAATTGGTTCTTCTAAAAAAAGACAGTTTCTTGGTGTATCGTTTACCTCAACACCCTTTTTATCCTGGCACCCTAATTTTTGAGTTTTACATTCAGAAACCTTAGAAGCCAGCTTACAGGGTTTATTTTTAGACGATGTATCCTTTGCAAAAACCGGACTAAGGTTAACTAAGAATAGACCGATAAGAAGTGTGATACTGATTGTTGTTTTTTTGATGTTCATTGTTTTTCAATCTCATGTACAAGTCTCATGTCTCAAAGTTTACTAATTTACCACTTGAGACTCGCACTTGCACTTGAGACCATTAACCAGTAAATATACTTTTAATAAGTAATTGTATAGTTGTTACCAAAATATACGCGCCCAGCACAAAAAAGAGCCCTATAGCCGCCCTTTTGAGCATGTTAATTCCCTTCTCTCGCCAGTCCTGATGTACACCGGCAAACATTATCATCAACCCCCCAATTACCATAACAAGTACTGCAGCTCCGCCAATAGTAGCAGCCATAATAGTTATTGCACGTCCAAATATAAAATTAATCCCTTGCTTTGACCAATCCTTTTTCTTTATATCTTTATGGGTAACTACACCCAGATCAAACATAAACTGTGAACTCTTTATATCACCCGTAGGAGACGCCTGCGTAGCATAAGATTGTTTAACTCCAAATAAGCCAAGTAGAAAAACTGAAATAAGAAGTGTGCAAATTATTTTTTGAAACATATTTATTTTTATATTATCTATTTATTATACCAAAAAATAGTCTCAAGTGCAAGTGCGAGTCTCAAAAAAAACCTAAGAAGTCAACTGTTCGTCTCTGTCCGTAGCCTTAATCTGCACCTTAATATTCCCGGTATTCCTATCAAATTCTTTAGGTCGCTCCAAGTCTGGTAATTCCGGTTTAATAGTAACTTCACTATCTGTAATTCTAATTACATCTTTATCAACTTTTCCAAATTCCTTCCCGGCATTATTGTAACTGCTTACAGTTGTATTTAAGTGGGTGCCGAGTTTTTTCATATAATCCTGGTAGGCGTTCAGATGGCGGCCAAGATCGCCTACTCTCTTTTGAATTTCACGGGCGGATTGTTCTATCTGAAGTGCTTTTAAACCCTGCATTACTGTTTGCAAATAGGCATAAAAAGTCATTGGGGAAACCATAATCACTCTCTTTTTAAATGCATATTCAATTAAATCATGTGTATTTACATTTAGTGCACCTACTTTTTGACTTAATAAATTATAAAACACACCATCTGCAGGTATAAACATAAAGGCAAAATCAGTAGTCCCCTCCTCTGGGCGAACATATTTAGAAGTTTCATCAATACGTTTTTTTAGATCGGATTTAAATTCTTTTTCCATACGATCACGTTCAGACTCATTATCTTCCTCCATCATTTTATTATAATTTTCAAGCGAGAACTTGGCATCAACGGGGATTATTTTTTCCCTCATAAATATAGCCGCATCCACAATTTCTCCGTTCTTAAACCCATATTGCATTTTAAATAAATCCGGAGGTAATTGGCCAGAAAGCATGTTTTCAAGAAAAAACTCCCCCAAAATCCCTCTTTGTTTTGGATTTTTAAGAATATTTTCCAAACTCTTCATTTGCTCTGCAAATCCTACTACCTGCTTATTAGTTTCATCTAGTTTTGTTAACTTTTCCGTAACCCCTTTCGTACTTTCAGTCATATCTTTAATAATCTTCGCAGTTGCGGAAAATTGTTTTTGAAGTGACTCGGATAATGTTTCACGAGACTTATTCATCTGCTGATTAATAGATCTATCCTGCTCCTTAATCCCCTTCTGTATTTCAAATAAATGCTCCTGAAGCATTTTAAGCGATTGATCGTCTTTTGGTTGTTTTAATTGCTCGGTAAGCTTCCAGACCAGATAACCGAGAACTGCGATTCCGATAATTATTGCGATGTTTAGGATGTTCATGATTTATTTTTTAGGGGGTAAGTTGATTTTATACTTTTTTAGAGGGAGATGCAATCCCCCGTTTTGTCATTTCCACGAAGGCGGGGGAAGGAGGAATACAAGCCCCCCGGTTTGTCATCCCGACCCTGTGGAGGGATCCCTTTATCCATACCAATCTTCTGCCAAATCTTTCCATGTTGGATTAATTGATCTTATAAGATCTTGCTTTTTATCCCTTCTCCATTTTTTGATTTGTTTTTCTCTGTCAATGGCGCTTAGAACATATTGATGTTCTTCATAATATACCAATTTTTTACATTCATATTTTTTAGTGAATTGACTACCTTCACCAATTTTATGTTCATAAGCCCTTCCTTCTATATTATTGGTCATACCAGTATAAAGAGTTCCGCTTTCGCTTGCCATTATATAAACAAAAAATTCATAATTATACGTCATAATCGTAAGTGCATTAAGGGATTTCTCCACAGGGTCGAAATGACAAAAAAGACATCTGATCAATAAACACAAATAGTATAGTAAACATCCGTTCACCAGTCAAATAAAAAAAATATAATAAATTGAGATTGGAATAAGTTGAACGTGCGTAGCTCTTTTTTAACTTTGGGTACGCTCCGGGAAAAAAGCGAGCATTGCGTTCTGTAGCTAAATGAGCGACACAAGGAGTGAATGTAGCGAAAGAGGCTGAAGTTATATCTTACGATAGAAAAATTTAACTTTAGCAAGCAAAAGCCCTTTTGAGGGCCCCGAAGTTAAAAAAAGTGAAGCCAAGTGAAACTTATGGAAAGTGAAGACAGATATTTTGGAAAGGCCGTCCCGATGTACATCGGGATTAAAGGTTTTAGGAATCACATGGCCGCATCACAAATCTTCCTATAATTACAATACTGACATTTAAATTTAGATGGCTTCGGGTCAAAATCAGATTTATTTATCTCATCAGCCACCTCGACTATATCCGATTTAGCTTTTTCGAGCATTTTTTCATCCGGTTGTGTTGTAATTTTCTCATCAGCATCCAAGAAATATAGAGTGAGCTTTGAAGATTTTTGATTAAAGCACTCTTTTGTAGCAATCGCGTAAATCTGCAGCTGCATATCTTTATCTACATCTCTCTGTGACTTAGCTTTACCGGTTTTATAGTCAATAATTTCAAGAGTTCCGTCAGCTAATCGATCCGCACGGTCGATGCGACCGGAAATTGTATAATCACCGACTTTAAGCTTAAATCCTTTTTCCAAATATTCAATATTCTCTGTTTTTTCTTCAAAATGTTTATGAAACAAGGTTAAAATTTCCTTACCGCGCTTTTTACGCTCTTCCATATGTGCTTTACTTTCATAGCCATATGGTATCCATTTATCCTCGTAAATACTGATCAGTTTATTGAGTGATAAATCATCATCAAACTCAGTAAAAAGTGATGCTTGTTTGCTTTGATTAACATTCCTATAAAACTCCAAAAGCGTATTGTGCATTGTAGAGCCGAAACTAAGTGCCCCGGATGGTGGCTGTGGAATCTTATATATGTATCCGTATTGATATTGTCGTGGACAGTTTTGGAAAGTGGTGAGTTGGGAGTAGCTGAAGTTGGTGATCGAGCTGGCAGGCGACTGACGCCTGACGTCTGACGTCTGACATCCAATTTTAGGCTTCAAAAATCTCTCTACCCCCCCAACCGTCCTCTCAACCTGTACCACTTCAACCTCATCAACAACCTCATCAATAAACTTTGAACGCTTACTAGGTCGCGGGTTTTTTGCATTTGTACTTGAATAAAAATCACTATGCAATAAATGTAACTTCTCCTTTGCGCGTGTGCACGCAACATAAAATAAACGGCGTTCTTCCTGAGTATGCACATCTGATGAACTCAAAATTTCATGTACCAATTCATCCGGCATTTCAATTGGATCGCGACGGTTATCGGATGGAAATTTACGATTAGAAAGATTAACTACAAAAACTGTATTAAACTCAAGTCCTTTTGCACTGTGAATTGTAGAAATTTGCACACCATCCATTCCACTCACATCAAATTTAGCGGATGGGTTATCTCCAGCCTCCTGCGCAAGATCTAAATAAGACACAAAATCAACTACGCTTTTTTCATCATTTTCTCTTTCAAATTCACGAATTTTATTAAAAAAAGTGGCAATATTTGTAACCTTTTCCTCCGCTTCAATATCACCTTTCTGTAATAAAATTTCATATAGCTTAATTGTTTCTGTAAAACGATATAAAACCTCCCCTACTGTATGGTTTTTGGAGTATTCCAGAAGATCTGAAATAGTCTCAGTTAAAAATTTACATTCATCATTCTTTTTAATTTGAATCCACACAGGCGAATAATACTTCTTCGCACCTTGGATAATTTTTACAATAGTTTCCATTTTAATTTTCCAAACCGGCATTCGGAGAATTCTATAAAAACTTATATCATCGGATGGATTCGCCAAACTACGTAAAGCCGCAATTAATGCTTTAATTTCATCTTTATCATAAAGCCCTCGTTCAGATAGAAATTGATAAGGAATATTATGTGTGCGCAAAGCTTCAATAAAAGGTTTTGCATAATTATTAGCACGACAAAGAATAGCAATTTCAGACAAAGGCACATCTGCTTTCTGAATTTCATCTACAACATATTCAACCTCCTGTTCTATTGTGGATGAGTGTATCAGATGAATTGAATCTTTTTCGCCAGCTGATAATGCGGTCAGTTTCTTATTAACCTTAGATGCAACTTCCAGCCTATCCGGATTATTCTTTTGAATCGATTTATACGCGAAATCCAGAATTTTTTGATTTGAACGATAATTTTTAGTAAGAACAACCTTCTTTAAATCAGAATAATTTTCTTCGAACTGCAAAATATTCGAGATTGCAGCGCCCCGGAATTTATAAATAGACTGATCATCATCCCCAACCACCATCAAATTACGATGCTTTGCAGATAGTAAATCTACGATTCTATTCTGCGCAATGTTCGTATCCTGATATTCATCTACCAATATATACTTATAATAATCCTGAAGGTGTTTTAATATATTCGGACGCTTTTCAAAGAGCTCTATAGTTTTGAACTGAAGATCAGAAAAATCCAAATAATTATTTTCAATCAGGAGCTCCTGATATTTTTGATATGCATTCGCAAGTTCGAGAATGCGTTTTTTAGTTAATTTTTGATCATCATCTATTTTTTCATCCCGACTAACATGGAGGGATCCCTTTGTTTTACTGGTTGACCTAAGGGATTTCTCCACAGTGTCGAAATGAAAAGTCCTAGGGCTCAACTTATTCGCAAAATCCAAATACTGTTCTGGCGACATTAATTCTTCTTTTAACCTCCCAAAATGACTAATTAAAGCGGAGATAAACTTATTCGGATTACCAAGTGGACGATAATAATCTAAATCAAAATCAAATAAATGTTCCCGTATAAACTGAAAATGAGATACCCCGTCCAGAATTGTAAAATTCGGACTTATCCCAATATCGATCCCAAAATCACGCAATGTCTGATCACAAAATGCATGGAATGTTTTAATGGGGACTGCTTCATATCCTATCGGCATTAGGCTGTCCAGCCTTTCTTCCATTTCTGCAGCTGCTTTCTCCGTAAAAGTAAGCCCGAGCACTTGATGATTTTCGCACCATTTTTGACTTAAAATGTATGCAATTCGCTCTGTAATAACTCGTGTCTTACCAGTACCTGCGCCAGCTATTACCAAAATCGGACCGGTTTTATGAATTACAGCCTCCCGCTGCTCCGGATTAAGGTAGCTTAAACTATCAGATTCACCAGATAACCGGATTGTCATATCCGGCTTTTTTACCTGCACACCCTCTTTATGAGTTATGTCTGATTGCATAGTGGAACCATTTTACAGTATTTTTTTAAAGTAGTCGAAAACAAAAAACCCGACCATACTGATCGGACTTACTATTTGTCATCCCGCACTTGATGCGGGATCCAGTGCATTAGCAAGTCTCCTGGATCCCCGTGTCAAGCACGAGGATGACAATTGATAACTTATTCCTTCTTGTCTTTCTCCTCTTTCTCATCTACCTCTTCTTTTTTCTCATCCTCCTCCTTCTTCTTGGCAGCTTTCTTAGCTGGTTTCTTTTTAGGTTTTTCTTCTGGTTTGTCATCCGCAGCATCTTCATCGGGACGGGCATGCCCGTCCCCTATATCTGATTTATTTGATTCTTCAGATGCGTCTTCTGGTTTTTCGGATTTCTTAGCTTTTTTCTTCCCACCCTTTTTCAAACTTAATCCAATACGATGTTCGTCGCGATCGATATTAATTACAACCGCTTCAACCTCATCGCCAATAGATAGGAAATTTTTAGGGTCTTCAACTTTTTTATCTGAAATTTCAGAAAGATGAATAAGTCCATTAATTTCATCATCTAATTGTACAAAAGCACCAAATTGAGAAAATCTGTTAACTGTACCCTTAACTTTACCCCCAATAGGATACTTTGCAGCAATTTCCTCCCATGGATCTTTAATCAAACGCTTAATACTTAAAGAAAGTTTATCTTTTTCAATGCCGATGATTTGTACATCAACAGGATCTCCGACTTTTGCATATTGATGAGGATTACTTACATGACCCCATGCAATTTCAGAAATATGAACAAGACCTTCTAAGCCTTCAAATGTTACAAAAATACCAAATTTAACAACACCGCTAACTTTACCGGAAACAGTATCGCCAATCTTTAATTTTTTAAGATTCGCACTAGAAGAAGATTCCGTTGCAGCCTTCTCTGATAGGATCATTTTTCCTGTACTGCGATCAATATTAATAACCTTTACATTAAACTTTTGTGCAACCAACTTTTTTAACCTCATTAAAATCTGACCAGCATCTGCACCATCTACACGTGGATAATGAACAGGCGCAAGTTGTGAAACGGGAATAAAGCCTTTAATGCCATCAACATCTAAAAGTAACCCTCCTTTATTAGCCTCGCTAACAATCACTTCAACAACATCACCGTTTTTGTAGGCTTTTTCAAATCTATCCCATGCATTTGCCTGTGATGCCTTACGAAGAGAAAGAACAACCATTCCATGATCATCTTCATCTTCTACAACAACAGCTTGTACTTCATCGCCTACAGCCAGGTCTTTCATGGTACCAGCGCTGTCATGAGTCTCTGAGCCAGAAATTATACCAACAGCTACACCATTTAAATCAACGGCAACATGATTTTTTCGTAAGCTTATTACATTGCCAGTTATAACAGTGCCAAGCTCTGGCTTTACAAAATCTTCTGAGCTAGCCAGAAGGTCTTCCATTGTTAGGTTTTCGTCTATAATCTTGAACATGATTTTTGATTCTGCTTATTTTTTATTAGGATTTTTAGGATTTGTACGATGTGTAGGATTTGTATGATTATGTCTGGAAAATATCCTACAAATCTTACAAATCTTTTAGATCTTACAAATCCTAATTCAATAGCAAAAAAATCAGCAGAATTGTTAATAAATATTAATTACTCCCTAGTTACTTCCCCCTGCAAAGGAGAAGATGAGTTAAGAAGCGTAGGTATTATATAGGTTTTATGAGGGAATGCAAGGTTTTTATCGCCTTCCGTGATCAACCCCCCCCTCCACCACCTCAAAAACCTTCTTCTCTCCATCCACCACATCCAAAAATTCCCGATGAGTTGTTGTAATGAAGGTTTGGGTGTTTTTTAAAATATTGAAAAGTACTTTTTGCCGATCCTCATCAAGCTCGGAAAATACATCATCTAAAAGTAACACCGGGTAAAACCCTGTTTTTTCTTTTAAAAGTTCAATTTCTGCGAATTTAAGGGTCAAAACCAAGCTCCTCCACTCCCCCCTTGAGGCAAAAGATTTCATATCATGGCCATTACACAAAAAAGACAAATCATCACGATGTGGGCCAAGTTGGGTGGAGCCGCTCATAATGTCGCGTTTACGATTATTTGCAAGAAATTCTAAATATTTAGATGTATCGCAATGCGCAATAGAGGGCTCATATTTAATTTTTAAATCATCCTGATTCCCAGATACATCTTTATAAAAATTGGATGCATATTTATTGATTTCATCAATAACATCTGCACGTTTTTTTATAATCCTAAGCCCGACATCTGCAAGCTTTTTATCCCAAAATTCCAGCTCTTCTTCCTTGGCTTTCTCATCTACTATCCGCTTTAATAAAGAATTTCTTTGCTTAACCGTCTGCTTATATTCAACACTGCCCATCAAATAATCCCTGTCAAATTGAGAAAGAAACAAATCTATATAACGTCGGCGAATGGCTGGTGAAAGGTGGACCATCCCAATATCTTCCGGAGAAAAAAAGACAACATTAAAATTACCGATATATTCTGCTGCATTTTTTTGCAGCCCATTAATTTTAAGAGTCTTTTTTGGCGGCTCGCGAGTCGCAATTAGATCCATAATAATTTCCTCATCACCCCTATCTACTTTTGCATTAAGTGAACAAAAATCCGCACTAAATTCCATCAAATCCCAATTATTATTGGTTCTAAAAGATTTAGAAATTGCCAATAAAAAAATCGCCTCCAAAATATTTGTCTTTCCATGTCCGTTTAGACCTACAAAGGCGAACATTTTTGCCTCAGAATCAAACTTTAAAGTTGTTTTTTTCAGGTTTCGAAAGCCTGTGAATGTTAGAGAGTCTATCTTCATTACCTTGTAATTATACAGTTTTTTTGCTATAATATAAGGATTTATTTTAATAAGAAATATATTTCCTGATGAGCGGCCCTGTGCTGTTGCAATAGGGCTCTCGCTACTTACTATGAAATTCAAAATAAGACAAATAGGAAAAAATAAAAAAAGAATAAAAAAAACTGCAAAAAAATTACCGCATGCAGTTCCTGATAAATACAAAAATGTACTAAAATATGCTGGGCTAACTGTCGGCACAATAGCATTAATGATGCTTGTATATTTTAGTGAACAGGCAGGTGTTTGGTTTAAGGCAAGTGTATTGGAGGCACCTCAGGCATTTAATGGTACAGCTCTGCCTGTAGATAAAGTTCCGAATTGGACTAAAGTAGGAGGTAAGACTAGGCTTAAGTATAACCAAATTCCTGTAGGTGATTTTATTAAGTTGCCAAAATATAACTTAAATACATTGCAATTCCCAAGCGATAGTTTAATTTGGGGAAATTCAAATCACGATATTATTAGGAACGCTAAAATTACCTATTCTGTAGTTTATATGGGGAATTATAAACTAGATCATAAAGAGGATGTAGGAAGCCATTTGGCAGTTGATATTAAACTACCCGAAGGAACACCAATACGATCTATTGCAAATGGTAAAGTTGTTAAAAAATCAATGATATCAAATGGATTCGGACACCATATTGTAATAAAGCACCCAAATGTTCCTGACCCGGGAAATCCAGGTAAACGTGTCACACTTTATTCTGCATTCAATCACATGGATCAGATTAATGTATCTGAGGGGCAAAATGTATTAAAGGGGCAGATAATTGGCACAAGCGGAAATACAGGTACTTCCAGTACACCACATCTTCACTTCCAGATAGACAGAGAAAGTGCAGGTTGGCATCCGTACTGGCCATTCTCATGGAAAGATTCACGGGCAGCAGGCCTTAGTTTTTTTGAAGCAGTAAATGCAGGACTTGGCCTTTCTAATGGAAAGACTCACACTGTTCATCCTATGGATTTTGTGTATAAAAACCTAAACTACAAACCTACTGTAAATAACAATGCAACCACAAAGCCAGCTGATAATACGGATAAATATACTTTACCTAAGAATGAAGAATCAACTTCAACTACGACCACAACCACTACCACCAATCCAACACCACCAGTTACTACCCCACCTCCTGTAACTACTGAGCCAAAAGTTAATTTTGCTGATGGTAGCGCATCTAAATTATTTACTTACACAATAACGGGCGAAACACTTAGCTACATAAACAATGGGGTAACACTAACGGTTAAAGATGAAACAAATCAAGTTAGCAAACTTAAAAGTGGTGAATATATAAATTTAGAAATATCAGGTGTAGGAAATTTACTTAAAAAGAATTTCAGTAAAACAGACTTTATTGACGGAACTATTAAGCTAATTGTTAAAAGTTCAAAAGTTGGTACAGCGAATATAACTGTCGGTAAAAGTAGCCATCAGGTAAATTTTATAGATAAAGTTAAACCTGTAGCAAAACTGCTAATCAAGCACGACGGGCATTTCCAAAAAAATATTGTAGAAAAAATGCAGGTTATTGCATTGGATGCAGATGGGAATGTAGCACCGGCTGTTAATTTTATGGGTGTTGTAAGTGTTAAATCGAATAAAATAGGATCAGCTAAAATTACACCAAACCGCCTGGAAAGCAGAGATTTTAAAAATGGTATTGCAGATCTGAGGGTAATAATTTCTGATAAAGGACCAATTACCATAAAGGCTAATAATGGTGCCATTGTAGGAACAGGTAATCCTATATATATAGAAGATACACAAATATTCTCAGATATCAGTAGATCACATAAAAATTATGAAGCTATTAAATATTTAAAAAACAAGAGTATTATAAATGGATATTCTGATGGATCATTTAAGCCGACAAAAACAGTAAATCGTGCAGAGGCCCTTAAGATGTTAATGCTTGCATTTGATGTTAAGGAAAATGGAAATGGTATTTTGAGCTTTTCTGATGTAGATATAAACGCCTGGTATGCCTCAGCTTTAAGCGCAGCTTTAAGCAAGGGTATTGTACAAGGTTACAGCGATGGAACATTTAAACCAAGCAAAACCGTAAACCGTGCGGAGTATTTAAAAATTCTATTCGCTACAAATAACATGAAGCCTACTAATAACATCACAAAACCATATAACGATGTTAAATTAACAGACTGGTTCGCCGGTTATGCATTTATGGCAAATAAAATGAATATTTTAGACACCTCAAATAATCTAAATCCAACCAATGGAATGACGCGTGCTGATGTTGCTGAAACGATTTATAGGATGAAAATGATAAAGGATAATAATTTGGTTACGTATTCGAAGTAGTTTGCTATTGCAGTGTACCCTTTCAGTTTCTATTTCTGATTTCGGATTTCAGATTTTTGATTCACATTTAGTATTTATTATTTAGTATTCACTTCTAAAATATTTAAATACAAAATGAAAAATCGATTCTGAAATCTGAATTCTGAGATCAGAAATAGAAAAAGCTGGAGCGTATTTGCCTGCACTGAGCGCAGCCGAAGTGCAATGGGCTCCAGGTTTTTTATCGTAGATTTATTTGAATTGCTTTGCTAATTCATCTAAATTACCTTCCAAGTCAGGTTCTTTTTGGGCCCTAAGAATACTTTCCACAGCTTGATCTTGTATATATTGATTAACAGCTTTTTGTATAAATTCCAATCTATTTTCAGCCACGCCATCTTCAATAAAACCGTCCATATGATCGATTAACCTTTTGTCTAGTTTAATTGATAATGTATACATTTTTATAAGTTTTAAATCATCAATATTATATCATTCTTATTAAGATAAAAATATGCAAGAAAAATACGCAATAAATCATAAAAATCATTTAATCATATGAATCAAAGTTCAGACAACTATTCCTGATACTCCTTAAAAAGCTTCTCAAACAATTCCGGCACCAATGCCATCTCATCCGGTTGCAGCACATAAGCAATGCGCATCTGGGTTTTGCCTGGGTTCTCTTCACCTTTTTTTATATTATAAAATCCATCCATTGGGGCAACAAGCAGGGTCATTGGTTTTCCATTTATATCTACTGATCCTTTTTGCGCACAATAAAGTACAAATTTATTAGCATCAAAGCCGTCTTTGGCAATATTTTTAACATCAACAACAGAATAAATAGAAGCATCCGGGCTGGAAATAATTACACCTGGTAAACGTGATTTTAAATCATCAGTAAGCTTCACCATTAAATCTTTGTAATAAGTGCGAAGTTCATCAAACCATTTATGAAGATCTTCTACACTCTCGTGTGCCAATGCCCCAAAAATGTATTGGCCGATCGAATTAGGGCATAAATTTGCTGTATATTCCGCTACGGATTGCTCATGAAACTTTTTATTATCAGTAACAATGCCGCCAATCCTTAGTCCACATCCATTCCAAACCTTGGAGGCGGTTTCTATAGAAATTCTGCGGCCGGTAATTCCGGGTACCTCATCTTCTGTTATTTTCCAGATACTTGATGATTCACTGTCTCCATAATGAAGTTCGCGATAAGCTTCGTCGCTGATCATCCACAAATTGTATTTAACGCAAATTTTAGCAAGCTTAACCATTGTATCGTGATCGTAAAAATGCCCTGTTGGATTATCGTATGGAATTACAACAAGTGCACCCGGATCATTTTCCTGAATAATTTTTTCAATTTCTTCGGTGTCCGGTAAGGTAAATTTTCCATCTTCCTGTAATTCTCTTCGTATAGAAATTATCCCTCGCCCGGTGCGATCTGCCATTGAGATGTAATTGGTATAAGCTGCATCGATAACAAGTAATGGTTTTTCTGTTGTACCGGCAGGCCCGCAGCAGCCAAGAATTACAAGTTCCATAGCAGCAGAACCACCATCTGTAATTTGCACATTAATTCCATCAGTTTCACACCCGCTTGCCTTAATTACATTTAAAAATGCTTTTATACATTCAGGAGTTCCAACAGTTGCACTATAATCTACAACTCCATTTTTAAATGGACTATCTTCAGATTGCAGATTAAACATTCTTTCCTGAATAGCTGGATGTAAGGGAAGGGAAACATTACCAATGGCAGTATTTAAAGCAGTTGTTTCATCTGTGCGTTTCATAAATTCAATTGATGCAAGACGAATAGCTGAAGGTTGGCGGGAAGCAAAATGGGATGAAATAATTGGATCTGTCATATTATTTTTTTTAATTGTTATATGTTTAATAGGGACTTTCTTAGCTTGTAAGTCCGCTGCAGTTGTTGCTTGGCTCATGGGGCAATCTTGTTAAATTGATCTGATTTTATTACATAAAATTAATGAAGGCAAATATTAAATAAAATCTTTTGACATTGATAAAAATATAAAAACAGTATAAATTTAATAATCCCACTTTCTTAATAGAATCATATGATTAAAAATATTAAGGAAGTTGCCAGCCCGCAATTAAAACGAATTGTGTCTTCTGTGCTTATTATAATGATAAGCATTGCAGGATGTTTGGGTAACACTGCTTTTGCGGCATCGGGT
>CAYWJA010000025.1:0-28948 GCA_964458485.1 uncultured Candidatus Peribacteria bacterium
ATTATTAGCATTTTTTGATGATTTACCCCTTGCCTTTAGAGGGAAAATTTGGTATAATATATAGATTATATAACTAACAAAAACAAAATGTCAGATATAGAAAAACCAGATGATACAAAAGTAGTTCCACCAAACGAAGCTGCAAGAGAAATAACGGCTTTTTCAGCTATGTTGCGCGGAAATACAGAGGCAGACGATTTGGCAGATAGTGCTGACTTAACTGCTTCTTCTGCTCGTACATCAATTAATACCGAAGAGCCGGAAAGCCCGGATGTAGAAACCGAGTTGCCTGTGTGGGCTCCTAGTGTACCAAATATAGATAGGGTATTTGTAGAACCAACAGACTCAATTGATATGTGGCAACCCATTCCTGATAGTGCCAAAAGAGGTGATGAAGAAGTAATAAAAGTGCAGTTTAAACGTCAGGAGAATATTGTAGTGCCTGGAGGCACAAAAGAGGAGCAGGGCATACCGCTGGAAAATTTGGATAACATATTTTCATTAGACGAATGGGATGTAATCGTCCAGCCAATTTTGGAAAGATATATAGACGCCCTGGAATTAAGAAGACTAAACAAAACAACGAGTGAGAAAAGAGAAAAGTATAAAAGTCGTTTTCAGCAATTAATTCCTCAAGTATTTAAAACAGGTGAAATGGGAGAAGTAAAAAGTATTGATGTTAGAAGTGTTGAATTTAGAAGACAAATTAATGAATTATTGAATGAAATAAATACGAATCCTAAAGTGTTACGAGCATGGATTGGGGAAGCTCTAGAAGGCAAAGACGCTGCCGCTATCGCAAGGGCTAAGATAGGCAAAGGAGATGCGTATAAAAAATTACAAAAAGAACAGGCAAGGGAGCGGCTTTTGGCACGCTTTAGTAAGGAAGAAGAGACTTTAGATAAATATGTTAATAAATTAATGGATAAAATTTCCAGACTTGGCGAACAGCTTTTATCTTTAAATTATAATCATCCGGAAGGACTATATGGTGCGCATGAGGTAAAGGCTGATTTTGAAGAAACTCCATATATGCAGAAAAAATTAAAAGAGTTAACCGAAAAAGTCGCAAGACAGCTAGAGCAAGGCAAAGGAATGGTAACTATGGTTGGTGATATGGGTACCGGTAAAAACTATATTGCCGAACACTTTGCGGCAAAAACACATAGACCATTCTTTTACTTCCCATGTTCACGTGGTATGGATGCAGCTGACCTTGGTTTTCATTTTGAATTTAAAAAAGGCGAAAGCTTAGTTGTTCCTTCGCAGCTTGCAAGGGGCTTGCAAACAAAAAATGCCTGTATTTTAATAGATGAACCCAATGCACTACCACCCGAAGTTGTAGCAGCTCTTCACGGTCTTGGTGACCATAATCGTGCTTTTGTGTATAACGGTATAGAATTTAAAGCTGCGGAAGGAGTAACTATAGTAATGGCCATGAACCCGGCAACATATGAGCATGTAAAAGATATGCCAGAGGCAATATCTGATCGTACCCTTGGTCAGGATATGATTATAGGTTATCCCCCATTAACAAAATTAGATCAGCTTACACAGGATAATTTATGGAGTAAAAAAGAGGCAGAAGATGCATTGCAGGCAGATAATAGTCTGGATAAAGCGTTTATATGTGATGAAGCTTTGATATTAAGAAGATATGCTCCTACATTAAAAACATGGAATAAAGAAGATTTTGAAAAATTATGGAACGTAATAATAAATGGAGAAGGAGAAGGAATATTGGGGGATAAAGCTAATGAAGTAGAAAGTTTAAGGCCAATTATTTTGGCAATGCTTAATATTTTAAAGGTATGTCATAAATGGAGGAATAAATACAAGGATAAATTTATGAACAGGACAATCAGTATTCGTGGTTCGATTGCTGTTATGGAGAACTATATGCAAACAGGAGATGTAAAAAAGGCGTTTTTAGATTTATATAAACCAAATAGCCAAAAATATGATGGAGGTGAAGAAGATTATGAAACTTTAGAACAAGTAATGAACGACATGGCAGAATTGGAAATGGCTATTAACGAAGCAGTTTAAATTTTTTGAGAATTCTTTGGTTTTTGAATCTATAAAAACAAATGTTTTTTCTTTCAATCTAATGACCCCATCCACCCCCACACCACTGGAGGATCAGCTCGCTGACATAAAAGAAACTCTTGAAAAAGAGAAGATAAAACTTACTCCGGAAGTTGAGGAATATATCAGAAGCCATTTGAAGGTTGTACAGGATAAAATTGCAGATGATCAGGATATATTTGAAGAGGATTTGGCTTTTATTGCGAAGGTACGGGTGTGGATATCACTATCGGACAAATTAAGAGATAAATATCCGACTATTAAAGATATGGAAGGATCTGATGAAATGAAAATAATACAAGATAGACATTTATCAGTAAGTGAATATCGTTCTTTATTTAGAGAAGCTGAAAAAAGACAACTTTCATTACAGCAATGGTTGGATCTTTTGTATATGGCAGAAGCTATTGGTGAGAAGCAGGAATGGCCTGCTCAATTTTTTACTTTTGAAGAAGGAAGAATCAAAACAGGTATTGGTAACGGTTTATGGCTTAGGGGTAAAAATTTAAAATTACTTCCTGATAATTTATATATTGGCGGAGGATTAGATATTCAAAATTGCACTTCACTTGTTTCACTTCCCAATCGATTATCAATCAATCTAGATTTAATTATTAAAGGATGTACTACTCTTTCATCATTACCAGATGACCTAAGAGCGCATGAATTAATTTTATCAGATGACTTAAATCCACAAGTCATAGAAGACGCCCTAAGGCTTCATAGAGAAGGAAAAGTAAACCATATCGAATATCATATTTTATGACACGAAATATAAATCCACCACAGACTCCCGACAAACAGCCTCTTACACAAGAGATGGATATGCAGGCACTTCTTGTAAAAGCAAAAGAGCTTGCCCCTGAAGAGGTACGTGAAAAAGTTAATTTTTTGAATCGTCGCGTAAAACTCACTGGCGTTAGCCATGAAGTTGAAGTTTCGGTTGACCCTTCAATTCATACATGGGCATGTTGTAGGGTACCGAAAAAAACGGTTCAGTCCAATGGGGAAATTGTTGAAACTAATTATTTTCATTACATAATTGTAATGCCCTATGAACATTTGGCCATAGATGATACTAATTTTTTATTAGGAGAATTAAGACATGAACTTGGACACGCGCTTTATACAGATTGGCGGATGAATGACAGATTAAATAAATTGGCAGAGTCAGCAGGGTATCCTAAAGACGCCATGGGCTCTTTAACTAATTGCCTGGAAGACCCACGGATGGAACATGTGTCTACTTTACCACCACAATCTAATGGATATGTAAGAAATTGGTTTTGGGCAAAAAATAAAACTTTCATATTGCCTAATATTGGCAATGGAATAGGTAAGATGCATCCCGTAAAACAATTCGATTTTTTAATTAAGCTTTATAGCCTTTGGCAGATTCATAAAAAAAATGCTGATGATGAAAATATAGAAATGTGGGATGGGATTGCATCACTAGAGCCAAGAGTACAGGAGATATGGGAGGAAATTAAAAGTGAATTAGATAAGGTAGTTGGAGTCGGAACGGCAAACAAACCTGAATTCCGTTCATATGCCATAGAAGAATCTATACGTAAAGTATTTTGGCCTGCAAAAACACAATTAATAGATGAATTTGGTACACCCCCTGCTGATGATTCAAAAGGCGAAGGTGAAGGTGGGGGTGGGGGAGATGAAGGTGGGAAGCCAGGAGATCCGGATGATATTGATAATTTGCCTCCGGATGTTAAAAAATTGATTAATCAGCAAATTGAAAAATATAAACAAGGCATAGAAAAACAACAGCAACAGCAGATTGAGCATAATAAAAAAGCAGAAGAGGAAAATAAAAAAATAGAGCAAAAGCAGCATGAAAGAAATAAAAAGAAAGACGGCATAGAATCTGCCGAAATAAGAAAAAAATATAATAGATTGAAGAGGCAGGCAAATATCATTCAAAGAAGAATGGGGCGTTTATTTGAAAAATATTTTCCTAAAGTAGCTTTCCCAAGAGATACATATAATACACGCGGGAAAAGATATGCAATTCGTGAACACTTAAAGCGATATGGAACAGGATTGGAAAAACCCATGGGAACACCAAATACCCCAGAAAAAAGCGGTTTTATTCTACAATTAATTGTGGATGTCAGCGGATCTATGAATGGATCAAGAATTGAAGAAGTGATAAAAATAGTTATCGGTATTTTAGAGGCATCCAAAGATTATCCTATTCACATAGAAATTCTCGCTTCTGATGATAAACACGGGGGAATAGATGACAGTTATATATTAAAAGCTTTTAACGAAGATTTTGGTGGTGCTGCAGGGGGAAGAATAAAGGAAAGATTAGTAGGAGCCCTAACTAATTTTGGCGGTGACAGTAAAGACGCGGAGTCTTTAAGCTGGGCTATTCCACGTATTTTAAAAAAGAAGAGAAGTTTAATGTCGGAATATGAAAAGATTGCCGCACTAACCATATTCCTTTCGGATGCAGAAAATGAAGGACAACAAGATCCTAATGTAGTAAATGAATTAAGAAAAAAGATACCAATTTTAGGTGGCTGTATTGAAAATGACCCAAGCATTAAAGACGCAGTACAAACCGCATATGGCCCGGAAGGTGAAGGCAGTTTTTGCCCAAGCTCACTAGCCGACTTCCCTGTAATATTTGAAAAAATTCTCCGTAGAAAAATTCGTAAATTATTTAGATAGCATTTATGCCCCCATCCACCCCCTCACCACTGGAAGATCAGCTCGCTGACATAAAAGAAACTCTCGAAAGAGAGAAAGTAAAACTTACTCCGGAGGTTGAAGAATATATCAGAAGCCATCTGCGTACTGTGCAGGATAAGATTGCAGATACAAAGGATATTACTGAGGGAGATCTTGCTTTTATTAAGAAGGTGAAGATATGGATATCACTATCGGACAAATTAAGAGATAAATATCCGACTATTAAAGATATGGAAGGATCTGATGAAATGAAAATAATACAAGATAGACATTTATCAGTAAGTGAATGTCATACTTTATTCAAAGAGGCTGAAAAAAGACAACTTTCATTACAGCAATGGCTTGACCTTTTACATGTAGCAGATTCTGAAGGCAAAGACCGGGAGTGGATTGGTGAAAGATTTACATTTGGAGGAGGGAAAATAATATGTGAAAAAGATTTATATCTCAGTAAACCCAAATTATTACCTGAAGGTCTAAGTGTTGGCGGGGATTTAACTATCAACGGCTCTCCATCTTTTACATCAATTCCTAGTGGTTTAAGTGTGGGGAATAAGCTAACTATCAGCGATTGTTCTGCTGTTACCTCATTTCCAGACAACCTGATTTTGAACTGTGATTTTGAACTTAAAAATTGTCCGTCCATTACTACGTTATCAGGTAATATTAATATAAATGGTAAATTTACCATTCAAGAATGCTCTTCTCTTGTGTCAGTATCTGGAAATATAAGCGTAGATAAGGACTTAAGAATTGCAAAATGTGATGCATTAAAATCAATTGCCAGCGATTTGAATGTTGGGAAGAATTTGATGTTGAATGATTGTTCATCCCTCGAATCATTGCCAGATGATTTGAGTTCTAATGGCTATTTAGTATTCACAGATTGTACAGCACTTAAATCACTTCCTGAAAATTTGATAATTAGAGAAAGGTTACGCCTTGTTAACTGTACATCTCTTGTATCACTACCAAGAGGATTACGTGTGGGGGAAGATTTATTCTGTACTGGTTGTACATCTCTTGTATCGATTCCTTCCGATATAAGTGTTGGTCAGTTTTTTGACCTTTCAGGCTGTACGGCTCTTGAAACACTTCCTGATGGATTGAATTTTATTAAATCTTTATGGTTGCCAAACTGCACAGCCCTTACGTCACTTCCTGAGGGGTTAGATTTAGACGCTATGAACCTCAGTAATTGCACAGCCCTTACATCACTGCCAAATGATATAGAGATAATGAGTATCTTACATTTATCCAAAAATCTTAATAGACAAGTAAAACAAGATGCCAGAAAGCTAAAGACAGAAAGAAAAATTGGAAAAATTAAATATAACTAATTATATGACCCCATCCACCTCCACACCACGGGCAATGCTAGATGACATAAAAGAAACTCTTGAAAAAGAGAAAGTAAAACTTACTCCGGAAGTTGAGAAATATACAAGGTCTCATTTGCGCACCATACAGGATAAGCTGGCAGATGATGAGGACATTACTGAGGGAGATCTTGCTTTTATTAAGAAGGTGAAGATGTGGATATTTATGCCGGAGGAATTAAGGGAAAAATATCCAGATATTGAGAATATGGAGGAGTCTGACGAGGTGAGAGACTCAGAAAAGCGTAAACTTTCTTTACAGCAATGGCTGGATCTTTCGCATATGGCAGAAGCTGACGGCAAAGAGAAGGAATGGATTGATAATACCTTTAAATTCAATGGTGGACAAATAATATGTGATGAGAATTTAAATTTTAGATGTTGTAAAGCAATACACACAATACCTGATGGATTAATTGTGGGGGGAGATTTTGACCTATTTGGCACATCACTTAAAACAATACCACAAGGGTTAAGTGTAGGAGAATATTTTGATTTAGGAAATTGTACATCCCTCACATCACTACCGGATGGTCTGGAATTTAGAAAAGAATTAGATTTACGTGGTTGCACATCACTAGGAACATTGCCAGGGGGATTGCGTATAGGTGGCTATCTTTTTCTCATGGGATGTACATCACTTACATCCCTACCGGATGATATGGAAGTAGAAGGTACTTTACATTTATCCGAGAACCTCAATGAACAAGTAAGGCAGGATGCCAGAAGATTAGAGCAGGAAGGGAAAATTGGAAAAATTGAATATAGAAATTAATCATGCTCCCAAACACTCCAACATCACTAACAGATCAGCTAGCTGACATAAAAGAAGCTCTTGAAAAAGAGAAGATAAAACTTACTCCGGAAGTTGAGGAATATATTAAAACCCATCTGCATACCATACAGGATAAAATTGCAGATAAAAAGGATATTACCAAAGGGGATCTTGCCTTTATTGGGAAAGTGAAAACATGGATATTGATGCCGGAGGAGTGGAGGGAGAAATATCCGACAATTCATGACTTAGAAGCATCTGGTGAAATGGATAATATGCAAAATGCAATATGGGAAGCAAATAAGCGACAGATTTCCATACAGCAATGGTTGGATATGAATAGAATGATTGATGCAGTGGCTGCTGATCCAAATTTATCTATGTATACTACAGATATAGATAAGTTATTTGAATTTAAAGACGGGAGAATAATAACAATAAATGGTAGGAATGATATAGTAGAAATTGTTGATACAGATAGATTTGTTAGAATGCCTGAGAATTTTACGATAGATGGCGATTTAGTTATTAAAAATTGTCATTCTTTTGCAGCATTGCCAAAGGGATTAATTGTAAATGGCGATATAACAATAGAGAACTGCTCTTCATTTACTACTTTTCCAGAAGGCATAGTAGTACAAAAAGATATTCAGATTTATGACTGTCATTCTTTGGTTGAGCTTCCAGATAATATGATTTTTAACAAAAATCTTTATTGTCGAAACTGTACATCATTAACACATTTACCTACAGGGCTAGAGGCACGCTCCTTAAACGTTGATGGATGTATTGCCTTAGAGCTTTCACCTGATGAATTAAATAATGTGGAAGAACTGAACATACCTGAATGTACGAAGTTAATGCAAAATAAAAAAACATTATTACCTATTTTATGGCAAAAAATTAATGAACAAAAAATTAAAACTTTAAATCTTGGAGGATGGGATTTGGAGGACGAAGATATGCCAGGTGAATTAAATGCTGAAAATGATTTAAATTTTGATATGTGCAAGGGCCTTATAAATCCTGCTACTAAAATTATATCAAAAGGCTGTGTATTGTTTAGAGGGTGTGAATCTTTGCAGTCATTAGCAGAAGGTATAGACGTAGAAAGTAGTTTATATTTAGATAATTGTAAATCCCTTCAAACACTTCCTAGAAATGTAAGGGTAGGAGGAAATCTGACACTCTTTGGTTGTGAATCTCTTGAATCATTGCCGGATGATTTAATAGTAGAAAGTATTTTATATTTACCTAAAAATCCGAGTGAAAAATTAATACAAGATGCTAAAGAGTTAGTTAAAAAGGGTCAGGTTGGTAAATTATATAACCATCAGCTTTATTGAAATCATCTGAAATATCACCACGGGCAATGCTAGATGACATAAAAGAAACTCTTGAAAAAGAGAAGGTAAAACTTACCCCGGAGGTTGAGGAGTATATCAGAAGCCATTTGAAGGTTGTACAGGATAAAATTGCAGATGATAAGGATATATTTGAAGAGGATCTGGCTTTTATTGGGAAGGTGAAGATGTGGATATTTTTACCAAAAGATATAAGGGAAAAATATGAGAGTATTGATGAGATGGAAAAATCTGATAAAGTTCAAAATGCAGTACATGAGGCGAATAAAAGAGGGCTTGATGTTAGACGATGGTTAGATCTATTGCATATGGCAGAATCTGCCGGAAAAGAGCAAGGTTGGATTGATGATACTTTTACTTTTGAAGGAGGGAAAATAATTTGTGAAGGAGATTTAAAGTTAAGAATCTGCACTTCTCTTAAATCCCTACCAGAAGGGCTGCATGTGGGGGGAATTTTGGATCTCTACAACTGTGAATCCCTTACCTCCCTTCCTAAAGGATTAAGGGTAGAAAAATATTTAGCCCTTGAGGGATGTAGTAAATTACAAGCTGATAAACACGAAGTACTATTGTATTTATGGGGTAAAATAAAAAATGATGAGATTAAAAGTTTATCACTCAATAAATGGCCACTGGAGGATGGTGATATGCCGGACAACTTACACATAAAAGAAGCCTTAGATCTATCACATTGCACATCGCTTACTGCACTTCCAGATAATCTACAGGCAGATTCAATATTGAATTTGCGCGGTTGTACTTCTCTTTTTTCATTACCAAAAAATTTCACTATGGGAGGTTTTTTAGACCTCGAAGACTGTACAGAGTTAATGAAAAATAAGGAGAATGCACTTCATTGTTTATGGGGGGGTTCTAATAATAGAAAAATGGTTGGTTTATCATTTTTAGGATGGCCACTGGAGGATGGCGACATACCGGACAATCTACTCATAACTAGTTTTTTAAACCTAGCAAATTGCACCTCTCTTACCACCCTGCCAAATAACTTATGTACAGTTCAGTCCTTGAGTATTGAAGACTGTACTTCTCTTACTTCACTCCCCGATAGTCTATCGGTAGGAGGTGTTCTATGTCTTTCTAAAAATTTAACACCACAAGTACAACAAGACGCTGACAGACTTCAAAGAGAAGGAAAGGTTAGCACCATTTCATATAATTAATAATATTTAAAATACCCCCAAACACCCCCACATCACTAACAGATCAGCTAGCTGACATAAAAGAAACTCTCGAAATAGAGAAGGTAAAACTTACCCCGGAAGTTGAGGAGTATATTAAAACTCATCTGCGCACTGTACAGGATAAAATTGCAGATAAGCAGGATATTACTGAGGGAGATTTGGTTTTTATTGGGAAGGTGAAGATGTGGATATTTTTGCCGGAGGAGATTAGGGAAAAATGTAATAGTATTCAGGGTATGGAAGAATCGAATGAATATAGAGAATCATCTAGGCGTAATATTTCCATACAGCAATGGTTAGATCTTCTTCATATGGCTAAAGCCGCCTACAAAGAGCAAAGTTGGATTGATGAAACTTTTATGTTTTCTGAAGGGAAAATAATATGTGAAGGCAATTTATACATCAAATATTGTAAATCTCTCACCAAAATCCCTGATAATCTGTATATAAGTGGTAGCCTAGACCTCACCCACTGCACTTCTCTTGCTAAACTGCCAGATAACTTACATGTAAATGGATTTTTATACCTTTTAGATTGCTATTCCCTCACTAAACTATCTGATAATTTGCATATAGGTGGCGGCATTCATCTGAGTGACTGTAATTCTCTTGCTGAACTGCCTGATAATTTTCATGTAAATAGATATTTAGACCTAAGCAACTGCACTTCTCTTAAAAAACTCCCAGGTGATTTATATGTGAAGTATACTCTAATCCTTTCTGAAAATTTACATCCACAAGTCAAAAAAGATGCTGAGATACTCAAGCAAAAAGGTCAGATTGGTGATATTACATGTAATTCATAATATTTAAAATGCCCCCAGAAGCCCCCACATCATTAACAGACCAGCTCGCTGATATAAAAGAAACTCTCGAAAGAGAGAAAATAAAACTTACTCCGGAAGCTGAGGAATATATTGCAACTCATCTGCGAATTGTACAGGATAAAATTGCGGATAAACAGGATATTACTGAGGGGGATCTTGCTTTCATCGGGAAAGTAAAAACCTGGATATTTTTGGCGGAAGAATGGAGGGATAGGTATAAAAGTATAGAGGAGATGGACAGCTCTGATAAAATGAAGAGTGCACAGGAGCGAGGGCTGAAATTGCAACAATGGCTAGATCTTTTGCATATGGCAGAATCTAAAGGCGAGGATCAGAATTGGATTGATGAAACTTTTACTTTTTCAGGAGGAAAAATAATTTGTGAAGGAAATTTAAGAATTTATGATAATGAACATATTACAAAATTACCTGAAAATTTACATATTAATAGGCATCTTTATTGTTATAATAGTCCAAACCTTATAGAATTACCAAATAATTTACATGTAAAAGGATGCGCTTTGTTTGATGGGTGTACTTCTTTAACAACATTGTCTAGAAATAACTTATCTGTAGGTGAAACATTGCTTTTGGATGGCTGTACAGAATTAATAAAAAATAAACAAAATGTACTTCCTAATTTATGGAAACAGGTTAATTCAGGTGCAATTGCAAGCATATCACTTAAAGGATGGTCAATTGAAGATGGTGATATTCCAGATAATTTGCATGTTAGCCATACTTGTAATTTGGCAGATTGTGAATTAATAACCTCTTTGCCAAATAAATTATTTGTAGATAATATTTTAGGTCTCAATGGTTGTACAGGTTTAATGAATAATAAAGAAACAGTACTCCCTGATATATGGAGCAGAATAAATAAGGGGGAAATTAAGGGGATAGGTTTAGGCGGATGGCCAATTGAAAATGGTGATATTCCAGATAATTTACATATTAAAACATTAGGCATAATAGCTTGTCATTCATTAACCAAATTGCCAGATGGCCTGGTCGTAGGTGATACACTTAGTATATCTAGCGATGCCAATGAACAAGTCAAACAAGATGCCGAGAGATTGCACAGGGAAGGAAAAATAAGATATATTCATATATCTGAAATGTAATTTTTTATTGTTGTCGGTTGCGAGGGTTGTTGTGTATATTGGTCGTAGAGACAATTCATGAATTGTCTCTACGTATATAAACACATTAAACAATAAAAAATGAATAAGGTATTATTAGTCATCCTCGACGGCTGGGGCGAAGGCCCAAACACCCCTGGCAACGCTGTTACAATCGGCAACACATCAAATATCGATGAGTTACGATCAAAATATCCACATAGCATATTGCAATGCACTGGCGAAGCTGTTGGGTTGACCAAAGGCGCCATGGGCGGTTCTGAAGTCGGGCATTGTACAATTGGTGCTGGCCGAATTGTTCCTCAGTTTTTACTTGCTATAAATAACAGCATAGAAGATGGATCATTTTATAAAAATCCAGCTCTGTCCTCCGCTTTTGAGCATGCAAAAAAGGGTGGCAAATTACACCTTATGGGCATGATTTCCGATGAAGGTGTACATTCTCACATAGACCATCTTTTTGCACTTTTAGAATGGGCAAAAAAAGAAGGTTTAAAAAATGTGTATATCCACTGTATAGCTGATGGACGTGATGTCGAAGAAAGAAGTGTTGAGGAATTTATTACTAAAATTCAAAATAAAATTAATGAATTGGGTGTAGGTAAAATTGCCACACTGATTGGTCGTTATTTTTCAATGGATCGCGATCGTAATTTTTCCAGAACTGAAAAAGGCTATCGTTTGCTTACAAAAGGTAAAGGTGCCGAGTTTAATGATGTGATGGAAGGTGTCGAACATAATTATCGCCAGGATGACAAACTTACAGACTATTATTTGCCACCAATTGTTGTCGACAAAAATGGTTTAGTGGGAGAAGAAGATGCATTAATATTTTTTAATTATCGCACCGATCGTACAGCACAACTTACAGATGCTTTCACTGATCCTAATTTTAAGGAATTTGAAACTAATATAAAAAATCTCCATTTTGTTTGCATGGGGCCATACAGTACAATCGCACCAGTGGCTTTTAGTGTACCAAAGGTTGATAATAATTTAGCTTCTTGGCTATCTCAGAACAATATCCACCAACTGCGCACCGCAGAAACCGAAAAATATGCACATGTGACTTTCTTTTTCAATTCCCAGGTAGAAAATCCTTATCCGTTAGAAGACCGTATTCTGGTAAATTCACCAAAAGTTCCATCCTACGCAGAAAAACCGGAAATGTCCGCACCGGAAGTTGCAGAAAATGTTTTAAATGCATTAAAAAAATCAGAGCATGAAGTTATTATCGTCAATTTTGCAAATGGCGATCTTGTCGGTCACTCCGGCAGTTTAGATGCTGCTATTAAGGCGGTTGAAACACTAGATGATTTAGTCGGCAAAATATATAAACAGGCAATGGAGTCCGGCTACACAATGTTCATGACTGCAGATCACGGTAATTGTGATGATATGCTGTACCCAGATGGTTCTCAAAAACCAGCCCACTCCATGAGCCCAGTAGCATTTTTAGCCGCTGATCCTGATAGTAAAATCAAGGAGGTGCATGATGGCGGGCTTTGTGATATTGCACCAACCATACTCAAAATACTCAACCTGCCTAAGCCGGATGAAATGACTGGAACTTCACTAATCTAATTCATTGCACACTATAATTTATTCAATACTACTTCAGTTACCCAATTTCTAAAACGTTCCCAGGGACCATTTTTCGCTATAGGTTCATCCTGGTAACACAGGTTTGCCAACTCAAGTGCCTCCTTAATATATTCATTTAATTCGCCACTAGGGATTGTGCTTGTGAAGTTACCAAACTCCCTCCACTCATCATCAGAATACCTGTATAGCCTGCCAATGAGGTTATTTTCTTTATCGTATACATCAATTAATTTTACATCATCCACTACAGCATCCATATCAGCCCTTGCCCTTCTTGCTAAATTGTTTACATAAGGTAAAGAAAGATTGACTTTAACGCCATTGGCATCAATATCGTCACCATTAGTAATGCCTGGGAAATTTTTATTTGCAATTTTAATGGCTTCATCAATTTCAGCTGCATAACCATGTACAGATACACCCTTAGTGCATTTATATAATTCCCAGTCAGTTTTATACCCAAATTGTACATACAGCCTACAAATCAGATATTTATATTTATCACCAAATGGATCAACCTTATCTACATACACATCAGCCATATTAATACCGCCATCTGCAGTATAACAATCTGAAACCATCACCTTCTTACCATCTATTTTATCTTGCGGGTTACCATACCTTTCATCCGCAAACAATGCCGCTTCTCTTAGTAGCTGTTCACTGCCTATGCCAATATATTTTTTATATTTTGGATTTGGGCTAATGCCACACACATCTTCACGACGCTGAATTTGTCCAACATAATTTCCTTTTTTATCCCATACATATATTATACTAACAGGAGTTATACTTCCTCTTGCTCTGGCAAATTTAATATTAGATATCTTTATATTTCCACTTTCAAAAATACGAGGTTCAGCTGGCCCGTTATTTACTTTAGATGATAAAGGTTTTAATCTTGCTATTCTAATTGTCGGGGTAATTTGTGCATCTTGCGATATAACGGCAGGTAAATTATCTGAAGCTGGCTCTAGAGATTCATCCTGAGTCTGTGTTGTGTCTAAGTTTGGATCAATTGGAATATCCGGATCTGTACCTTCATCAACAGGAGACCATTTTAAACCTGATGGGACAATTGTATTTAACCCAGCAAGACTTGGCATATCTGGAGCTACGCTATTATCATCAGGCATTACTTCACTTTCCATTGGATCAGCTATCACATCCTCTTCATCATCTGCACCATCCTCTTCGTCATCTGCCCCATCCTCACAAGCTTCTATATTCGGATCTACATCAATTGGAATATCCGGATCGGTGCCTTCATCAACAGGAGGCCGTTTTAAACCTGATGGGACAATTGTATTTAACCCAGCAAGATTTGATACATCTGAGGTGCTATCATCATTTTCATCAAGTAGTGGTTCTGCCAAACCTAAATCAGCTGAGCAGCCTAAGTCCAAAGTATGTGCATCATCTGTATCACCTTCTTCGGTGGGCACTTGTAGTTCTGATCCCAATTGAGCAATTAAACTTAAATCTTCAAGACCCGGTACACTAGGTTCATCTCCCACCTCTTTAAACTGTGGTGCCTCTAGGTCTAAATGAGTTTCTACATTTTCATCTTCAGCATCCACTGATACACAAGGATCAGTATCCTCCTCGTCAGATATTTTTTCATCTGCTTGAGGCTTTTGTTTTCGATTCACAAGAGGTATCACTTCTTCTCCCTCTTCTCCAAAGAGCGCATTTAAATCTGCGCCATCCTCGTCCTCGTCAGGTATAGCAGAAAGAACCTGCGATCCATCTACCTCTTGAGTTACTGCAATTGGATCTGGATTATCTAGACTGGCAAAATCATCATCTTCGGGTATTGCCGAAAGGATCTGTGAATCATTTAAATCCTGAGTTACTGCAATTGGATCTGATAGGCTGGCCGAATCAAGCGATTGCGGCTCTAAGCCCAATGGATGTACTGCAATTGGATCCTCTAATTCGGGATGAACAACATCCTTGTAGCCGTATCTAACAATATTACGCACTAAACCAATTAACCCATAATATTTAAAATTTGCCTTTAGTCCGACAGGAATATCGGGATTGGGCTCTGTACCTTTGGGGGTTGGGTTAATTCTGCGCATATTAAAAATGGGTATAACTATAGAGTATAATAATTATTTTGTCAATAATTTATTTTTTTCTTAAGAATGAATCAATTATACCCCTAAGCTTCTGCCGAATATTTTTTTGTGGAACATTGGGATAGTGTTCATTGGCCATGTTTATTGCCTCATCAACCAATGAGCTATAATCTTCGTGTGTAACATGGATTTTGAACGCACGCCATCCGTGTGCAGAACGCTTTAAATGTGCAACTTCAACATCATCTCTATTATATACATCAATCACTTCAAATGTAGCCCCGGTTTTTTCATCTTCAGTCAATCTGGGATTTGTTATCATCACATTTTTGCTAGCCCTAACAGATTCATGATGTTGGTGTGACATATTTTTTGCTTAAGATGGTATATTATATCATTTTTTTGCTCAATTTGACAAAAACTTGATAAAATTTGTCAAATGAAAGTGTCAAGCCCCCTTTGGAATTACCGTTTTTTGTGAATAATTAGAGGTAAATGTAAAATGTAGAAATCAGGAATCGAATCCGAAATCTAAAATCCGAAATCAGAAATATTCTTATACTATATTAATATATTACATAAACATGATTTTCTCTTTGGGATTAATCTGATTTTTGGTAAACTCTACATTGGTGCATTATCTCTCTAAAAAATAAAAATAAATAGATTTAAACGTCTAATCGCAGGCATACTTGTATCTACAATGCTGATAAATCAGTTTGGGCTTTTGCCTTTATCTATACCAAAAACGTATGCCGCAGACGGTGATTCAAAAACCGTTACACAAAAAGTCACCAGCTTATTAACCCCTAAAAAATCACATACAGAACTCAATCTTGTAGCGATTTTAGTTGAAGACAAGCTTTTGAACGATAAAATAAAATATAAAACCAAAACAGCAAAATCTACTCTTAAAAGTCATATTTATAAATATGCTACCAACATCCAAAAGCGTCTGCCCCATACCCATGCTGTCATAATTGGAGTAAAGCCTAATGAATCTACTTATAAAATCAGCAAAGTATTGGAAAAAATGTATTATGAGGGGGTTGATAGGGATATTTTAGATAACAGTTCATTTAATAATGACTCTATACCTGAAGATGATAATCGTCTGTCTGGCATTGTTTTAGTGGGTGATGTGCCCATACCTGTTGTTTATGACAAGGAAGACACAGCACCAAGTTTATATCCATATACGGATTTTTATAGAAAAAGATATATTTATAATTCTGAACAAGATAAATTTGAGTTAAATAAAGGGGCTTTAAAGCCAACTCCGGAAATATGGCATGGAGTTATTGTTCCACCATCCAAAGACGACAAAAAACGTCGTCAGGAATTAGCTGATTATTTTTATAAAAACGACCAATATTCTAATAACCTCGGTGATTATAATACTTTTGATAAGAGGCTTCTTTTTTATAATTTTCCTGCAATCGAAAAGAAATTAAATCCACTCGATTACAATAATTACAAAAGGAGTATGCAATATGTGGAAGAACTAGCCTTCCAGAGGTATAATCGTCATTTGCTTCGTGAAATGCTTGGCGGGATTGCAGCTGAAACAGAGCCTGACAAGAAACCTTCGGAAAGAAAATTAATGGTTAGCGACAAATCGTTGGCCAGTATGACAGATACTATTGCCAAGAGTTCAATCAAAAAATATACAAATAATTTTGCAACAGCTTTAAAAACTTATTTTGGCCGACTTAATGCAAAAATGGATAAAACAGGACGATGGAGCGCTAAGGAATACGATAATCTGGCCGGCCTGATTACAATGCGTGATGAATATATGAAAAATATGATCATGGCCAAGACTATAGAGCTAGAAAAGCTGGTAGATAAAGAAATTGATGGGATACAGGAAAACATAAGTTTAATTCAGGGCATGAAAATGCATGTTCGTTTTTGTACACCAGTAGGAGTTTGTACGAATAAGGATTTTTATTTTGATGCATTTATCGATGGTACAAGAATTAAGGATATGACATCTGCAGATCAATGCGGTATTACACGGGGGCAAACAAGACCAAAGGGCGTTAAGCCATCAGAAAATAATTCTGTAATGGCAAATATCAACCGTACATTTAATCCTGGCTCTATAGTAAAGCCAGGGGGGAAAATTGAGGAAGATCCTACATACATTGGCTATGGCGGATGTACTGCAAATAATTCTGTAAAAATAAATATTAAACATGATGGCGATGATATAAATTATGGTCCTGCATACTGTAAGCCACAGGACTCAGGAGCACCGGTTTTTGATTATGCTGGGTCTAAAGAGTTAAGCCTGAAGCTATATAGCTCTGCGGACAAAAAACCCTCTAGTAATTTTGTAATGCCGTCAGAACAATGCATTTTTAATAAAATCAGTTATCATCAATATCCCCCCCCTTATAAAGGTTTGCCAAATTATTTTGGCTCTGAAAATATATTGAAAAAGACTGCGTATAAAATAGGAGTTAGTATTGCTAGTATAGAAAAAGATGTAGAAGAGGTAATTGTAGAGTTATACAAAGACATGGTAGATGATGAAAAGATTGTGGCGAAAAAAGGTGTAACCACAAATACTGTTCCAAGTTATTTACAGGCAATTGCACAATATATGTTCAGTAATGCAGAATATAAAGATGGCAAAATTAAAAATTCACATACCTATAGCACTGGTGTGAGCACAGGGATAGGTATTGATGTAAACGCTGTTAAATTAAATACAGTTAAGGTGACTTTAACTGCCACAAAAAAGAACATCAAAAGTACTGCAAAACATGTAGAGCCAACAGATAAAGCCATTATGGCTATAAATAAATCCCAATTAACACCAAGTATTCCTGCAGATGGTATACGATTTATTGAATTTTATAAAGATAAAAAGCGACAACATTATAAGTATCCGAATATATTTAAAATTAAGGGTAAGCACGCTACAGAAGTGAGCCAGAATTTACTTTCAATGATTAAAAAGGAAGATGCAGAACTGAATAAGATTCTAGGTACATCAAAAAATATTGTTAATAATTTTTTCTTAAATAATTCAGATCTGGTCGAGCCGATTACATGGCTGAATATGAGCATAGATCAAAAGCATCAGCTTATTTTTGAAAAGTATTTAAACCGTGATAGTTTTTTACCTACGCCAAAAAATTCCTTGGTGCCATCCAGTAAGCCAAAAGGATATGAGGTACTGCATATTTATGCAGATGGAGATGTTAATGATATTCAGTTTGGAATAAATAGATCGAAATTGAGCAAATCCGCACTAACAGATAGCGAGGCAAGTGCTGCGGCAAAAGTATTGTCTGAAAAAATAAATGCCAGTACTAAGAAAAGTAAGTCAAAATTCAAAAATTTATTTAATTGTGGATCAAATGGCGGGGTTGAAATATGGGAATGGCTTCCAAATGTTATGTTTTGCTGGATACCGAAAGAAATTACAAAGCTACCCAAGCTTGTGAGTGTCGATAATTCATGCAGTGTTGATTTCAAATTAAAAGAAGATAAGCCTGAGGATGAAATTTTTGATGTCTTAAAAAATTCATCGCTTGCAATCAGCAACCCAGATAATAAGCCTACCAAACTAGAGGTTACTATGGATAGAAAAACGCTTGTTTATGGAGAAGATGTAGATATTAAAGTAAAGGTTCTTAATAGCAAAGGAAAATTGATTATAGGATATATTAAAGATCCTCTGACGTTTACTTTGGCCGATAGTAAATTGGCCAGCTTGAGCAAAGCCAAGATGAATGTTTTTACTGGTGAAGGGAAGTCTAAATTGACAGCTAACAAACAGCAGGGAAACACAAATTTAACAGTAAAAATTGGATCATTGAGCAAGGTAATTCCTTTACAGGTTTATAAAAATATTAACATCCATCTATCTCATGTTAAGGAAACAGGCAAGCCAAGTTATAAAATAACAGCATCTTTATTAGGACCGGATAAAAAGAAAATAACAGGTGTAAATACTATGGCTAAGCTTGGTCCTTTAAAACCTTCTGACGGCAAATTTGCAAAAAGCCTTATTAAAATTCAGGATGGCAGTGGAGATGCTGTTTTTTATCCTAACCCGAATGGATCTAATATTAAATTAAAGGCGACACACCCATTTTATACAAGTAATACGCTTGGTGTTCAGCCGATAATCGGGGCACCTTTTAAGATCGTAATAGAATCACCTGCGAATTTACAAATAGGAAAAGGGGAAGAAACAAGTATTCCGGTTAAGATTACAGATATTAATGGCGCATTAACGCCTAAATTTAATAAAGCAATTACGGTAAAAATTACAGATAAATTTAAAAAATACGGAACACTTACCTCTAACACTGTAAATATTCAGAACGGAAAAGGTACAATTAAGATAAAGGTAGGAAAAGAAACAGGCCAAATAAATATTGTTGCGAGTCATACAGAGTTGGCACCTGCGATAGCAGAACTGCCTGTTGTTGCAAAAATTAAACAAAAAGACTGGGCGCAAACTTTTCCGCAAAATCTTTTTGCATCATTCGTTGGCTTCCCTGCCGGCAACTTCTTTAAAAAAGATTATTTTGGAGGTATACATTTATTTAAAGGGAAAACACAAGCAGTTTTTTCTTCTATTACAGGCACCCTTATAAAGCCTACAATCACAATTGGTCCGAATTATAAAATTACGACAGCAAGCAATAATGAAGCAATTAGTGTTGAAAATTACGGAGATAAACTAAGCCTGCAGATTGTTGATAAAAAATCATTTAATTCACTTCTGAGCACAACAATACCGCTAGATTTTAGTAAAGTTGCGCAATGGAATTCTGCTGCGAAATTGGAGCTTGGAACAGTTTACGTAGAATTAAAAAATTCAAACTACAACACAAAGGCAGATAATGATTCAATTACAATTTTGGATCCTTATGGAGACAAGGTGGCAACCATCCAAAAGAATAATTTTAAATTTCATAAACTTGAATATAAATTATCGTATGCTGATGAAACTGTTAATGATTTATTGGAATTATTTATTGTTAAGGGCGGTAGTAAGGTAGGGAAGTTACATCTCAATCTTAAAAAGCGCACACTTAAGGAATCTGATTTTTCTAAACATTCTAAATATGCATTTCGTAAATTATTTGCAGGTAAAAGCACATCAGATCCAACAGGATTAGTACTTTACGATAAATCTAAACCCGTTAGTAAAGATAAAAAGCCGAGCGAATATTTTGGATTTGAAAAAGACACAAAATATATTCTTCGTTTTGGTGGCGGGAGCCCTATTGGTGAAGCTACAATGTATAATTTACCTTTTAATTCAGTCTTGCTTGGCGACCCAACCATTAAATTACAGAATAAAAGCACATCAAGTTTAAATTATGATAAAACTATTGGTCGTCAAATATATCAGGATGCAGAAGAGGGGGATATTATTTCGTTAACAAATCTGGATTTTAATAACGACAATATTGAGGACATTGCAGCTGTTATGAAAGATGGTCGTATCCGTTTATTTGAAGGTGGGCCAACGGATCCTGCCTATCGTGATAGAGGTAATATTGCCTATCTTGCTGATGGTGTTTTAAGTATTATCTCCTTTGATTTTAAAAATGATGGTTATGATGATTTAATGGTTGCCACCAAGGAGGGGCGCTTAGCTGTTTTGCATAATGACCGTGAAGTTCTTACGCGTACGAACCAAAAAATAAAAGTAGGCCAACAGCTTTACCAGATATCCAAGGCAGATATGGATGCTGACGGATATCAGGACCTTATAACCTTAGATAGCCGTGGTGATATCCGGGTGTTCTATAATCAATCACCAAAATTTACAACAAAACCAGTATCTGCCTCTGATCAATTTCCGGAAAATGGGAGTCTGATTGCTAATTATGGGCTCAGTATTGATCCGACAAAAAATCTTAAGCATAACCTAAAACTGCGCTATCCGAAAATGACAGAGCCAAAAGATCCAACTCAAATTGTAGGCACTAAAACTAAAACTCTAGACACTTCATCAATCAAAAAGAGCATCAAGACTGCAAGCAATCCTTGGGGATTGCCTACAATTACAAAGCCAAAAACACCAGATATCAAATCTTTAAAAAACTTTTCAAAAAAAGATACTTCAAAAGATATAAGTGCAGCAGCATCTAAGGCGCTTGTAAAAGCCGCAGCAGATGCCAATAATAAAGCAAGAAAAGGAAAAGGCCCTGCCAGTGTGCCCAAATTACCATGGAAGGAAGGTGATTCATCATCAGCATATTTTGCCCCATTAAAAGATTATGAAATTAATAATTCAGCTTTTCATAAAGGTTTATATTTTACTGCTACAAAAAATGTTGCCAACAAAGATCGGCCAACGGCTAAAAATATCGACCTAAAAGAAAAATTAAAATACACAATTACCCTTAAGTCTAGTATTAATTTAAATAAATTTATCTTAGCCGATGTAGTGCCAGATTCATTAAAGTTAGATGAAAGCAGTATAAAGTGCAACGGATCTGGTTGCTCTGGTATGAAGAAGAAAAAAAATGATATATATCTTTTTATAAGTAACCTCAATCTACGTGCAGGGAAGACAATTACTGTCACATATGAAGCTAGTGTAAAGAAAACGCCAAAAGCCACAGTTTTGGTCAAAAAGTTAGACAGCACCACTAAGTTGAAACAGGCTATACAACCGGATAGATACGTCGATATTTTAGTTTCACCGCCATACAACAACACAGGATTGCTATTTGCCCATTATTCAACAGCATCTCGATCTTATAGCGTTACAGAAACGGTTAAAGAAAAAACGGTTTTGTCACAGGCAAGCGTTAAGCACGATAAATGTATTAAAGCACTTGAAGCCTTAAAAAACCTCAAAATAGACAAAAACACAAAGATGAATCCAAATTTTATGGATAACATCAAAGTACTTTGTGGTATGGATAAGGCTGAGAAAACCTTGAAAGCCTCCGGTATAACTCCAGAAAGTTGTGGTTTTGATCCATCGGCCTGCGCACAGGAAGCATTATCTAAAATACAGGATGCTCTTAATAAATTAGCATGTATGGGCGGGGGGTGCTTTCCTATGCCTTATAATATGTCCTTTTTAACACCTGGAGGAGTACCTGGTATTGCAATGCCACTGCTTTCATTCCCCACTACATTATTTGTTCCAATACCAATTCCAGTACCGTCTGTATTTGGTTTAGCTCCTTCGCCATTAGGTGCAGCAGATATACCAGGTCCTATACCTTCTATGATTCGTTTGTATATGATACCAACTTTAACAGGCGGAATGGGATTCAGTTTCTGTTGGGGGCCATATATGGGGCAGGTGCCAACACCGCCAATGTCTATGCCGGTTCCTTATCCATCTGGTAACTGTATGACAATAGCTCTCCCTATGAGCGAAATGCCCCAGTGTAAAGCTGCAGAAAAAGGCATAACAGCACTAATGGAAGCTGCCAATTCAGCGATTAGCGATGTTAATTCCGGTATCTCAGCAATAAATAACAGCGGTGGTTTTGCTGACGTTCAAACAAGTGATGATCAAGGCGCAGGAGGATTGGAAATAAGCCTAGCCACTAAACTTGGGAATACAAGCAAATTCGAACCACCAAATAAAGGATCTTCCAATGTACATATAGGACCGATTGATTCGATTGGAGGAAAGCTTGCAGAGTGGGCAGATAAGCAAATGCTGGAGATTGCGAATAAGTTATTTACATTGCCCACAATCCGATTGTTACTCCCCGATACTGGCAGTATGTTTGCTAGCGATTGGGATGAATTCGATAAATTGACGACAGCATTTTCCAATAATGTTTCCGGTAAAAACAAAAAAGAAGCTGCAGCAAGCAATAAGCCAGCGCCATTCAGCAGCACAAAAGATAAAAGCAAAAGTGCAGGCGCTAAATTTTTAGCAGAATATAAATCTCTGGAAACTGAAGTCAGAAATTTCAATACTGATGTTATCGAAGACCTATATGCAATTTTAAATGCAATACCCTTGATTAATGTAAACGAAAATTATATTGATTTTAAAATTCCATATCTTTCTTATGCACAAATTCAGGATGCAATACGTGATTTTGAAAGAACAAAAGTGCACTACAAAAAACAAATAGCAAAGTATGAAGATCTAATTAAAAAATCCAAATGCCCGGATATAAAAGGCAATAGTGCAGAGCATAAAGCAGAGTGCGCAGCTTTAAAAGTCATGAAAGTTATTGTGGTAGATGTAGATGCTTTAATAAAAAGTATTCAGAAAAATGTAGAAGTCCTTCAGTCCTACCTAAAATTTCCGCGGGATGTGATTATGATGAAGTACCAGCTTGCAGAATATTTAAAGCAAATGGCATGTGTTCTGGATGAATACAGCACGTTACTCGGCGGTTGGCTTGCTACAATACAGAATCAAATGATCGAATATGCAACGGTTTATTATACAATAGAAGAAATCGTTAAAAATTGGAAAAAGTTATTTGATGTTTTTGTTAATTTTGATGATACATGTGATATTTGTACAAATGAAAGATATGCAAATTTTGGGTGGGAAATGCTACTTGGAGTGGTCATTCCTCCGCTGCCAATTTTTAAATTCCCAAAATGGCCTGACATTGTTATAGATTTTTCTGACATTACCGCTGCTATAAATATTGAACTTCCAACAATTCATTTTATTGGAGAGCCAATTAAATTACCAAAAATACCAAAAATTTTCTTCCCGGATGTGCCGACAATTGATTTTAAAGCACAAATACCGGCCTTACCTGTATTGCCTAAGCTGCCGGAATTACCCAAGGTGCCCAAACCTCTACCTTTCCCGTCTTTAAAATTACCAACACTCCCTCCGCCTCCGAAATTACCAAATATTGGAACCGAAATAAAAGTGATTCTTGATTTAGTAGAAATGATCCTTAAAACATGGTGTCTGCTCAAAAAAGCATTAGCTCCGGTTCCTGAGTCCTATATAGGCGACCATATGGCCTTGCTTACAAATAGACCGGGATACTTAATTCCATTAGATATTCTAAAGCCTAAACTTGCAGACATAGGTCTATTAGAAACAGATTTTGATGAATTAAGAATTACAGTAACAACTTATTTAGGATTTAGGTTTCAATTAATACTTGCAAAATTGGAGGAGCAGGCGAAAAAGTGGAATGAAAATTTTAATTTGGATTGGGCTGCCTTAATTGAGAATTTTATTTTTGAGAATATTCCAATAATTCCTACACCAGAACAATTACAGGATTTTATGGATTCTATAGATAAAGGATTGCAAAAAGGTGCTGATTTTATTGAAGAGAATTTGGATATGAATAAGGGGCTTAAGGCATTAAACACAAAAATAGAAGAGTTTGATGAAAAACACTTCAGAAGCGCAGAAAATGATATGCAGAAATTATCTGATGATATTACTAAAGCAATGGGAGAATCTACCAAAACAGCAAATGGAATTATGACAAAGAAGGCAAATGAAATAAATAAGCTGGCAGCAAAAATGGATACAAAATGGGCGAGTAGCATTAAAAGAGCTCTAAGAAATACAGTTTTAAAATGGATTTCTTCCGGATCACAAGCAGTATTTTCCGCAATGATACTATCGCCAAAAGAAACAGTGATAGAAAGTTGGCTACAGAAAAATTTGCTTGAGGAAATTAAAAAGGTTTATAAATCTGATACTGCAAAAGGTACATTAAAGGCTGCTGATTGCTCAGGGGAATTTGCCAAATGGTCAAGCAATTCTACATGGATACAAATTTTTGTTGCAAAGATACAAGTAGAAGTATGCACATCTAAGCCAACAACAATGGTTCCGAATAGCAATGCTCCGACTACTAAGTTACAGGGCAATTCATCACTCACGCCTGAAAATGAGAAATTTTTAGAATATTTTCAGCAACAATTCACACAAATCGCAAAAGTTATTAACGATGCAAATAAAAAGAAACCTGTGGATTATAAAATATTACAGGAAAAGTATAATATTCCGGATTTTCGTATGATGCCACAGCCTAAAATATCAGACAAAATTCAATTAATGAGAAAAAGTTTGTTGGCTAAAAGTAATGTATTAGATCAGGAAGCGAAAGAAGGAGAAAAAGATTTAATAGCTATGGCAGAGAAGGTATTACCTGACTCACCATTCAGGTTAGCAAGCTCAGATAATAAATTATTAAATTTTAAACAAAAGGTTGCTACCAGTAGTGTTAAATCTCCAAAGCTATTGGCGCAAACATTAAAAACAATAAACACCCCAAGTCCAGCCAGTGTAATTACTCAAAATACACAAATTACACAACAGCAAGTAAATCCAGCATCTTCAGCAGGTTGTATTGGTACTTGTCTGATTGATCCGGTAACTGGAAAATCAGTAGAATTTGTACCACAATTTGATAACCCCAGATCAGTACAAACGGTATTTGTAAATGCAGGGGCTAAGGGGTATTCACACATAGTTTATAGTGATGGCCCGAATTTGTATTTAAAGCGCAACCTCGCCGTCCCTATTAACATAACATCCAACATAGCACCAAAAGTACCTAATTTTATTTTTTCCATAGATGATTTTGCGCCAACAACAGGAGCTAAAGAGTCTGTTAACATGCTTTCCTCAGTATTAACAAAAAATGGATCCGCAAATTTTTCATGGGCCAGAGTCCAAAATAAAAATTTATACGGTTATGGCATTGAGCTGGAAAAATCAATCTTTGGTTATGACTCCGATAAAAAAACAAATGCCTTAGCAGATACTACAATCATTTTACTGCCACCAAATAAGGATGGATCAGCACCAAAAGTCACCGTAGGAACGAAAGAGGTTAAATTCGGCACACTGATTACTTCTTATAAAGATAAAAAAGAAGCCCGTAAGAATTTTGGCATTAAGGCAAAAAATACTATAACCGGTGCAGATAAAGCTATATTCAGAACTGTGACAAACAACGGAAGAGATATGGGTATTACCGTAAATACTAATCGCGCTGTTTATTTCGATAAATACATTGATTCAGGATACAAAATGGATATAGATAATGGCTATTATCACATTAGAATGACCTGGTTCGACAAAAATGGCAGAATTGCAAATTATAATCAAAATGAATTGCTTGCACCTCAAATCTATGCCAAAGCGTCTCCTCCAATAGACATTGCACTTAATAAAATTTATAAAATTCCGGTTTATAAAAAAGGCAGCATAAGCGCCAGTGAGATATTTACAGATCTTTCAGGAATGTATCAATATTATTGGGATGTAAATCAGGATGGCTTTATCGATAGCACAGGATCTACACTTGCCATAGCACCCCAGAAAGAACCTAAAGAATATTATGTGGATTTAATTGCAAGTACTAACCTGCAGGATTCCAAGCTTAAAAAATACAAAAAACCAGTAAAAGTTGTTATTTATGCCCCTAAAATATCTTTGGAAGAAAAATATTTAAAAGAGAAAAGAATGGTTAAGGGCACAATGAAGCCTTTGGAGACTGGTCACGATTTAAAAGATATTCCATTAAGCTTATTCCGTAAAAGATGGGGCCTCTGGAAGAATTTAGGCTTGATCAAAAAGCAGGCAGGAAAAAACACCACACCTTCGTTAAGCGACAAAAATGGGTATAAAAATAATTATTATTCCATGAATACCAATGGTGATTATGCAATTGATAATTTTGTTGTTGTTGGTTCATCGAGTGTAGCCATAACGGATTCATCGAAGGCAAAAATTTCAAAGGTACATTTAAATACAGGGCAAATAGAGCTTTTAAGCCAAGGATATGAGCTCAGGGCAATCCCCGCGTCGAAAATACTTCCTACCAGAATTGCGATTGTTAAAAAAGGCACCAAAAATATTGTATCTAACACCTATTATTCTGCGGACGGCAATACAGATGTAACAATTTTAAATAAATCTCTGGATCAGACAAATATTAAAAAACTTGGTGTCACCATAGGTGATCGTAATTTAAATGACACTATTGTTGCTAAGAATATTCCGGGCTATTCAAAAAGTTTTCCGGGTGGTGCTGCAATCTACGATAAGGCTGCAGATGTAAATGTTGCTCTAATAAATACAAATGGAGAGATACGCATGATGCAGGGGAGCTACTCGTTAAAAATTAAAAATGGAGGAAGGCTAAAGGAGCCAATAATGTTTGAAATTGTAAATAAAAATAATAATTCAGTATTTGATGTATATATTGCTGCTAATTTTAAGAAGATAAACATAAAGCAAGATCAAACATGGAATAAACTTGATCCCACTGTTGGGGATTTAGACAAGGCTCTTGCCGCCCTTAGGCCGAGTATACCAAAGCCTTTACCCACAACCCCAAAAATGTCATTCTCGGATGTAAACAATAGTCATCCATATTACAAAGATATTTTAGATTTATTTGGGGTCGGGATTATAGCAGGTTACTCTGATGGAACATTTAGGCCTGATGGAAAATTAAGCCGTGCTGAGTTTATTAAAATTGCACTTGGAGCCACTAAATGTTTTGATTGTACTAAGCCAACAAGTAAACAAAAAACAAAATATACAAATATAAAGCCATTCCCAGATGTCAGTATGCCGGCCTGGTATCATTATTGTGTTTCTATAGCCAAAGATATAAAAATGATAACAGGTTATGGTGATGGACTATTTAAACCAAATCGTCAGATAAGTCGCGCAGAAGCAGCTGCAGTATTACTTCGCCAATCCAAGATAAAAATAGAAAAGGCACCAGTGGGCAAATATATAGATGTGCCGGATTACGCATGGTATATAGATTATGTTTATACAGGTGTTAAGAATGGCTTAATAAAGGAAAAGACAGGATATGTGTATCCGAATGAAGAAATAACACGAGGTGAATTTGCATTAATGGCAAATATTGTACGTAAACTTGAAGATTGCCGTACTGTAGATTCCGATAAAGATGGAATGACAGATCAGTGCGAAATGAAAAATGACCTCGACCCTAATGACCCAAAAGATGCAAAATTAGATAATGATAATGATGGATATACTAATGCTCAGGAGTGTAAGAGTGGTACAAATCCTAATAAGGCAGACCCCATTAGCAAACGATGTCCATACATAAATAATCCAAACCAAAACGATACAGACAAAGACGGCATAATAGATGCCTGTGACGATGATATAGATAATGACGGTACTAAGAATGTACTTGGGCTCTTTGATCTCAATGGACTTATCGATCCAAAACAAGCTGCATTGAGTGCAGATAATTGTATTTTTATTATTAATAAGGATCAAAAAGATACAGATAAAGATAAGGTGGGGGATGTATGTTATCCGACCGACAAATGCCCTTATATACCGGAAGATTATGATGGAGATAATGATCTTGATGGCTGCCCGGATGTAAAGTCAGACTTCGCAAGCGTCAAGCCTGGTGTTTATGTAAACAAAGGACCCCTCTGTCACCTTTTGGATTATGAATCAGATTTTATGAAAGGTGATATTATTATGACAGCAATAACAGATGTAGTGACACATGATATTATTTATTCAAAGAGTGAGGAAGTAATTTACTAATAAAACCCAAATCTCAAGTCCAAAATTCAAAATAAGCTCCAATATTTAAATTAAAATTTAAAAATTAATTCATATATTTATATTAAAAGATTTGAAATTTAAAACAATTATGCACAAAAAGGTGACAGCAATAATTATAGGCATTATAGCAATCACATCAGGTGTGATAATGCACCAAACAAGTACTTATTCCACATCAGGTGTAACATATACAAAGCCTAGCAATTGTGAACAGGAAACAGTTAATGAAA
>CAYWJA010000026.1:0-12534 GCA_964458485.1 uncultured Candidatus Peribacteria bacterium
TAGCAGCAGGATTGGAATTGACATCAAGAGTTACATCAAGTGTTGTAGTAGCTGCTCCATTGACTGCTGGGGTACCAGGTGCGTTGGCGAGGGTGTAGAGTGCTGCGGTACTGCCAAAGGCTGTTTCTGTAGAATCTCCATTCTTTGCCTTGGTCTTAAAAGTATATTGTGTATTTACAGATAAGCTGGTGACTGTAACTGTGCCCCATGTTGCATTGGTTTGCCAAACTGCAGATCCGCTTAGGGAACCGTTGGCTTGTACATAGTTGCCGGATCCAGTTTCCTGTATTGCAAAGGTGGTAGCAGCAGGATTGGAATTGACATCAAGAGTTACATCAAGTGTTGTAGTAGCTGCACCGTTGACTGTTGGAGTGCCTGGAGCGTTGGCTAAAGTAACTACAGTAAGTTCACCAGATGATGAAGAATGGCCATAATCATCATAAGCATATAGCTTAAAATAATATGTAGTATTTGGATCAAGTGATGTTACTGAAAAAGATGAATTACTATCATATGTTCTGGAAGCAAGATCTGAGTTGGTAGCCTGTGTTATTGCGGTATCTCCATCTGTAACAGGAGAAGATGTAGAATAATATATTTTATATTCTGTAAAATTTGTTTCAGTAACAGCAGTTGGATAATTTAAAGTAAATGAAGTTGGTGCAAGATCTGCAGAAGTCGGAGCATCTGGAGTTGTTGGTGATAAAGTATCTAATGCAAATTCCGCTGAAGTCGTTATAGATCCATCTGTTGTCCCATCATTTGGCTTAACTCTGAAATAAACTGTGGAATCATCTGTATCTGCAAGATCTGTACCTGCATCCCATGTGATAGTAAGGTCAATTGATCCATCATTATCTGTATCTATATCAGATATAGTCCCTGGGGTAGACACATTTGTTCCATCGCCTTCGCCTCCGGACTGTACAGCAGATGAAATAGTAGCATTGGACCAGGATGCATTATCTGTAGAATATTCTACTGTCAAGGAAGTTACATCGCTATCTGTATCTGCCACTGTAGTTGTGAATGTTACGTTATTAGAATCTGCTGTCTGAGATGGAGTAATTGCAGATGCAGTCGGGGCGGTATTGGTTACAATCATAAAAGACACATCAGAAATTGTAGCCGTATCACCCAAGGCTGCATTTAAAAAAGTTTTTACATTAAAAGTGCCTTCTGAAAGACTTGCAAGACATGCATCTGTAATATCCGCTGCCGGGCTGGAATGTGTATAGCCAAGTGTTGCTGATGTAAGAACGTAAGTATCCGGAGTACAATAATACCAATTAGAACCATTATCATCTGTTACTTGAAATTTAACAGCGCCATCTCCCGCAGTAGTTACGTTAGCACCAAAAGTGTTAATAGCTGTAAATGTGTGACCAGTTTTAGGAATTATTGTTGGCTGAGTTGCTGCTGGAGGATTTTCTTCGGAGCCTGTAGCTAATGTTGGATCAGAAGATGCATATTTTCTATGCTCAGCATGAGCTTGAACCTCAGCAAGTGACATTGGCCTATCATATACCCTGGCTTCATCCATTTTACCATCCAACACTTCGCCCCCTGCACGACGACCCAAGCGAATATTACCAGTACTATCAGCAGCAGCATTTTGATGATTATAAGTTCCAGCTAAACTACCATCAATATATATTTTAAATTCATTAGCCTCACTTTTATCGTGAGATAAAACAAAATGATGCCAATCACCAACTGTATAAGTTCCGATATTACTATTAGACCCAATCCCACTTATATTATAATGTATTTTATTAGTTCCAGACTGTTTACCAAAAACAAAAATACCAGCGGTCGATTCACCAAAAAACCAACTCCAGCTATCTCCGGCTTCATCAACAATAGCCCATGCCTCTAAGGTAAAATCATTATTAAGATTTGTACTTATTTGAATACTTGCATCCACTCTATCTGCTCCTCCACCATCAAATTCATAAGAGTCACCTGTACTAAAAAAATTATCAGAACCAACCCACGCAGCAGTGCCATCTGAAGTAATAGTTCCTGTATTACTATTACCGGAGGAATCAGCTACACTGGTGCCAGTTCCTTCATCCATATTCCACTGAGCCAACAAGCCACTATCATCTGAATAATCATTTGTAAATGTATCATCTAAACTTGATGCACTGCTAACGGTACCCTCGCCATAATACATATAAATAACAGTATCTGCGGAGGCTTCAAGAGTTGGAACTTCTACCCAAAATGTGGCAGAAGTAGAATCGACTTTTGTTTCAAGCCAATGATCTATAAGTGTTTTTTCATCCGTATCTGTAAATCGAATATCATCAAAATCGGCCTGCATGTCGCTATCGTAAGTTACAGCTACCTCAACCTGAAAATCAGTCAATTCGGATGCAACATTATTGGTAATTGTAATCGGTTTTCTTTTCGTCCAATCTCCATCATACCAATTAGCAGAAGTGTTTACATTTGTAGCATCCCCCCCTGAAAATGTTATATCAGCACTACTTAAAGTAAAAAAATCGGAAGCATCAAAAGTTCTACCTGTCTTTATGCCATCAGCTGCTCCTGCCTGAATAGTAAAATTATTTTCTGATGTAACTATATAATTATTTCCATCATTATTTGAAGAAATACGCACTTTTACACTTGAGCTAGAAATTGCCGGAATCGTCCAAGATTGGGTATTTATTGTGGTAGCACTAGAAACAGATGAAACTGAAGCAGCTATCGTATTTATATCTGCATCAAAATTATCTGTGGAATATTCAAGCTTTACAGTTTCGTCACTTTCACCATCAAAAGATTTCCATTCTATATCTATTTCTTGACCTTGCTGAACAGTCCCCCCATAATTGAAACTAAGTAATTCTATTACTCTTGGGGCATAAAATGTATTAGTACCAGTTGACCAAGCACCAGCACCATTGGCATTATGAAATTTAATACGCCAATTATAAGTAGTATTGTATTTTAATTGATTGCCCGCATAAGTAATATTTCCACTTCTAACTGTATCGGCAAAATCAGCGATATCTGTTTGCCCTGATTGCCAGTCCGGTGAAGAAAAGTCACTATTCTCATCTACTTCAATTGAATAATGTGTACAATTGCCGCTACTAACATTACAAAGTGCACTAAAAACGGGTGTCAAATCAGTTAAATCAGTAGGATTAGCATCTCCGGAAGATGCATCACTATCGTGCGTAAAAAGCGTAGTAGGTGCTGTTGGAACAAGTACTTCTTCAGTATAAACTCCATCACCACCAGTACCACCTGAACCATCACTTACACCACCGCTTAAATCAAAATAACCACCTCCTGAACTTACAGAATTTGTACTTATATATGAAATATACGCACATCCACCTCCACCCCCACCTGCACCACTACCATCTACACCACCAGTACCACCTGTAATAGTAAAACTTTGAGGTGTTCCATCTATTGTATCTGCAGTAATATTTACCCCACCACCAGCGCCACCACCTCCATAACCTCCTCCTGTATTATTACCACCATCAGCTGTAATAGTACCATTAATTGTAACTGTACCTGTTGGTGTTGAAAGTTTTATAAGTCCTCCACCAGTACCACCACCGCTAAAAAATCCACTCGCGCCACCAGAACCAATTGTATCTGGATCAGTAGCTGTACAATATGCAGAACCTCCTGCGCCTATACCATCACCACCATCTCCACCGTGTCCTGCGCCGGATTGCCCTGTACCTTTTCCTGTTCCTTGGTCCTGAGTGTAACCTTTACTATCTACGTCAATAGAGGCATTTGCAGTAATATTAATATTACCAGTTGCAGTTATATCTAAAATATTGGTTTGAGCAGTTGTATTGGCTGTATGTGTAAGAACTGTTGAATCACTACTATTACCTACTGTTAAAGAAGCTAAAGTAGCAGCATTTGTTAATACACAAGTGCCATCGCCAGTTAAAGTCAAATCATCACCGCTATCAAAATCTGTTCCTTGAGCAATATCTCTGGGGCTTCCTACGGAACAATCTATACTGGCAACTGCATCATTCGCTATTTGCCAAATACGATCTTCTATGAATGAAGATTCTGAATTAAGACTATTAATCTGTAATGGGCCAACTGTATAAAATTCCGGAGAAATATCTGGTGCATCGTATTCATATTTTAAATTCAGTACACTACCTGCTTTCGCAGATAAATACTGCCATGTAAGAAGTTGGCTATCTTCGGTATCTTCAATATTAAAAGGTGAATTAGGCATCTCTTTTATATTTAAAACTTCGAAGCTATCTGGAACTACGTCTGTAATATTTCCGTAAAAATCTTCAAAAAATTCAATATCAACTGTCATTGCAACTGGTCCCATTGGATACAAACGTGTTGCCGAAGAACGTTTAACGATAATTTCTGGGCTATTCGTAACTTTTACATTGTCCGTAAGGACTCTTGTCCCATTTTGTGTGATTGCGGTTAAATCTAATGTATATGTTCCTTCTTCTGTAAATTCAAAACTTGATTTGTAGTCCGGAGAGATAGAGCCAATTGTGAATTGACCGCAGGTTTCTGTTGTTGCTATTTTGCCATTTTGTAACGAAAGCGTATGACTAGATCCGTCTGGAGCTGTAACTACAAGTGTCAATTGTGCATCGCATACCGGCACACCTTCATCGTCCAAAACACCAAAATGAAGTTCGCCAGTTTGTCCTGTTTCATAAATATCCTGATCTGTATTTATAGCAAGTATGCCCCATGCAAAATCTTGAGTTAATACTTCTGTTTTTTCTGTAATTGGATTGGTTATTTCAATTTCTAGAGTATAGAGACCTGGCGTAAATGTGCGCAAAGGTTCAATTACCATTACAACAGACCCTGCCTTAAATTTAATTTTATCTAAGGGTATAGGAAATTTTTTACCCTTTTTAGATTTTGCAGTTACTTTGAGGATTGGTTTAACTATTTTTTCTTGTATGGATACTTTCTTAGATACTGCCTGTGTAATAACATCTACAGGCTTAGATTCTGTTTCTTTTTCTTTTGCACTACTGGCAAATTCACTCTTAATTACGTTTGTAATTGCTTTTTTGGATTGTCCTTTTGTATCTATTACATCATTAACAGCTTTTTTGATGCTTTTTTTAGTGACAGATGAGCTTTTTTTTGATTCTGCAACTATTTCTTTTGCAATATTTTCAATAATTTCCTTCTTAACCTCTCTTGTTATTACATCATCCAATACTTTTTCTACCTCAATTTTATCCTCTAAAGACTCTGCAAGATCTTCTTGTCCCTTTTCTGACTTCATAACATTTTCTAAATCTTTTTTTTCAATCTCTTTTCCACCCTTCTCCTTCACAACAATTTTATCTGCAATATCCTTGCTTTGATTATCAATAATCGACTCCAAAATAACCTCCTCCACATCCTCTTCTGTAGTTGTCATAGAAATTAAAGCGGTCAATACCTCATCCGTAGGAATATCTTCACCCTTAACCTTGCCCTCTATCTCAGTTGTAGTAAGTTTTACGGCTATTTCGCCTGAATTAATTTCAGTATCATCTGCTGATTCAGCCAAAATAACACCTTCTTTTAACTTTTTTTCATCTTTTTCCTGGTTAATTTTTAACTTTTGGGCATCAGTTACTTTAGTTTTATCTGTCTCATCATCTACTATATCTGTTTTGTCATCTACAGGTGTATCGGTTGATTCGGCTATATCAGGTGCTGCCTGATGCAACTCGGCTTCACTCACATCACTTTCTGCTTCGTCCTGAGGCAATTCATCAGCCTGAGACGAAGTATCATCCTGAGTAGCTGCCGTATCGGTTGATGCATCACTTTGATTCTCTTCAGTGCCTTCAGTGGTTTTTACGGACTCTGCTTCTTCTTTTACCCCTCCTCCAATAAGACCTTGTTTTGTGTCTTCTGCTTGCGTATCTACCACCTTTGGCTCCTCTGACTCTTTTACTTCTCCTACTTCTGTTTTGGTTGTTGTAATTTCTGATTCTTCAGCCTCTTTATCAATTACGGATTCTTTGGTTGATTCCACACCTGCATTTATTTTATCTACAGTTGAATCTGCTGGTGTAGTGTCTTTTTCTTCTGTTGTAGATTCTGTAGTGGCTGTATCTACTGTGGGTTCTGTTTCAGTTACAACTTCCTCAATAACTTGATCATCTACAGTATCAGATACAACCTCCTCTGCCACCTCTTCAATTACATCCTCGGCATGACCATAGTCAAAATCTGAATAGTTTAAAGTACTAAATCCTACTGTAAAAGCCAATAACAACATTAATATTATGCTGCGATGGTTAAGCTTTTTTAATTTGAGCGCAATTTTTTTTATATCCTTGTTCCTCATTTTTATTTTATATAATCTATATATTATATCATATTTTTAATATAATTACAAACTTTTTCACTTTTTTGATGAAGTTATGTATACTGATTCCACATTGTTACCAGATTGTTACCTGGCCTTCGGCTCGTTACACTTACTCAGACCGTTGCCAAATTGTTTCCAAATTGTTATATGAATACTATTTGGTAACCATTTGGCAACTATTTGGTAACCATTTGGCAACTATTTGGTAACCATTTGAATCATGATCAAAAGAGCTCTCATCTCAGTCTCTAACAAAGACGGCATTGTGGAATTTGCCAAAGGTTTGTATGCTAAAGGTATTGAAATTCTTTCTACAGGCGGAACTGCAAAATTATTACGCGAAAATGGCATTGATGTACTCGACGTCGACAAATATACCGGCTTTCCGGAAATGATGGATGGGAGGGTAAAAACTCTACATCCAAAAATTCATGGTGCATTGCTTGCACTCAGAGATAATGATGGACATATGAAGGCAGCAAGTGACCATGAAATCGAACCTATTGACCTTCTAGTGGTTAACCTTTATCCATTCGAAGAAACTATAAAAAAAGAAGGTGTAGCCCTTGAAGAAGCTATTGAAAATATAGATATCGGAGGACCAAGTATGTTGCGTAGTGCTGCTAAAAACTTCCGCTCTGTAACTGTAGTTACTGACCCGGGTGATTATGAATCTGTTTTAAAAGAAATTGAAGAAAATGGGAATACAACTGATGATGCAAGGCGAAGACTTGCTGAAAAAGTATTTGAAAAAACTGCACATTACGACAGCATGATTGCCAATTACTTAACCGGAGGAAAAACAAGGCATATTATTGTGGAAAAAATGGGAGATGACCTCCGTTATGGTGAAAATCCCCATCAAAGAGCCGGCTTTTTTAAAGATCGGGAATCGCATGCTGGTGCATGTATCCCTAATGCCGATGTACTTCAGGGTAAGGCGCTATCTTACAATAATATCATGGATGCAGATGCGGCACTTAGCTTAATCCGTGAATTTGACAAGCCAACAGTTGCCTTTATAAAACACGGTAATCCATGCGGCATAGCTACTGCAGACAGCATTGAAGATGCATTTGTAAATGCTTATGAAGGTGACCCAAAATCTGCATTTGGAGGAGTGATTGCGTTTAACCGAACGTGTACGGCAGATTTGGCACAGACGATTACCTCTAAGTTCTTCGAAATTGTGCTTGCTCCAGATTTTGAAGAAGGTGCTATTGAAGCATTCAAATCCAAACCAAATTTACGTGTCCTAAAATTAGGAGAAATTAAACCAGAAGAATCAGGAGAAGCTTATCGTAAGGTTAGTGGCGGACTTTTAGTGCAAGATTTAGACACAAAACGTATTGCAAAAGAAGATTTAAAAGTAGTTACCAAAAAAGTACCAACAGATAAGGAGATGGACGATTTGCTTTTTGCATGGCACGTTGTAAAACATGTAAAATCCAATGCAATAGTACTTGCTAAAAACGGTATGACTGTAGGAGTAGGTGCCGGCCAAATGAGCCGTGTTGATTCTGTAGAAATTGCTGTAAAAAAAGCTATGGATCGTGAAGATGGTTCTGTGATGGCTTCAGATGCGTTCTTTCCATTCCCTGATAGCATTGAAGAGGCTGCAAAGCATAAAATCACTGCAATTATTCAGCCCGGAGGTTCAATAAAAGACGATGAAGTAATAGCTAAGGCAGATGAGTTGGGGGTTGCGATGGTGTTTACTGGGGCACGTGCCTTCCTTCACTAATCCCTTACAATAATGATTGTACGGTACCATTTTGTCATTTCGAGCCTATCGAGAAATCCCTTCCTCTTACTCTCTATCATTTCAATCATAAACTGTAATATAGGCGTTTGTTTTTGCTACATTGCTACTTATAGGTAGTTTTTGTTTGTGAAGGGTAGTTCATTTTTTTTGGCAGCAAAAAAAACGAACCAAAAAAAACTGCTGGGCTCCCGCATGACATGCAATGATCGTTGTACTTGAATTCAACGTTCGTCATGCATGCTCTGCCCAGACCCGCGTTTACCTTTCATCACTATTATTTAATTAATTAAAAAGAGTTAAATGAGTTAATTGTATTATTACTCATATGCCAACAAAAATCCTGCAGGGCAGGATAATTTCACCAGGGACCAAGTTGTAACAGGTAACCACTGACACCTTGAATGTACAAAGAAGATATAAGGCATTTAGGGGGTTTGGGGGAAATAATCGTGACGATTAGATGATATAGGGTACAATGATGATTACACGCTTTATTTCCCCCAATGGTTTGGGTACCTTTGGCACCAAAGGTACGAAAAAGATACACCGTACTGAATTAGTGTAATGGTAATAGAGAAGGGGGGCATGGACTGGATTAATGGGGATAGAGAAAAAGAGTAATGGGATGATTGGCAATACCGTACAATCATTATTGTACAGGATAAATAAATGATATAATAAATTCCCATGTTTATTAGTGAAGTAAAAAAATCATTGGCACTACTCCCATTATTCAAAAAAGTGGTAATTGGCGTATCTGGTGGTGCGGATAGTGTTGCACTTGCGCATATTTTGAAAGAATTGGGATATGAGATTATTATTGCCCATCTAAATCATGGATTTCGAGATAAGGAAAGTGATGGGGATGAAAAATTTGTTAAAGATTTAGCACAAAAATGGAAAGTACCTTTTATTACATGTACAGTTAAAATTCCTAAAGAGGGTAATTTGGAGAATAAAAGCCGTATTATTCGCTATCAATTTTTAGAGAGAGTACGCAAGGCACAAAAAGCTAAATTTATTGCAGTAGCACATCATGCGGATGATCAGATTGAAACAATTTTAATGCATATTAAAAGAGGTGCCGGGCTGCGTGGCATGTGTGGCATGAGACTAAGAAAAGATAAAATTATCCGACCACTTTTAATGGTTAAAAAAGATGAGCTACTAACCCATCTGCGCAAAAATAAACTGACTTATAGAACCGATAAAACTAATTTTGACTTGAATTTTGAGCGCAACTTTGTTCGACATGTTGTCTTAAAAAATATGGGGGATAATCTGGAAAAATTTGAACAAAAAATTCTATCCCTATCACTTGCGTCACAGGTAAAGTTGGAAAAACTGGAAAAAAGAGCAAAGAAATGGACTAAAGGCAACATTACAAATCGGACTTTTGATAAAGTGACCTTTTTAAAACTGCCGGGTGGTGTGCAGTCGGAGGTAATTTTTCAGCTAATCGGCTATCAGGATATTTATAGCCATCATATTCAGGAAATAAAGGATCTGATTGATAAAGGTGCTACCGGCAAACAAAAAAAAGCCGGTCATTATACTTTTTGCATTGAATACGACAAAATTAGATTTTATGAAGGTGTAAAAACGACTGTAATTCTAAAAAAACGCAAACTCACCAAACGCACTATTAAATGGGGTAATTTTAAAATTAAATACACTGGATCTGACAAAATCTACGTCCGCCAATGGAAACCGGGTGATAAATTTCGACCCAGTGGCATGAAAGGCCATAAAAAATTGCAGGACTTTTTTGTAGATGCAAAAATTCCTCAATCGGAGAGGCAAAAAGTACCGATTATTGTGGATGGAAAGGGGGTAATTTTGGTGGTATCGGATATGCGTTTTTCAGAGAAAGGAAAAAGCTTGACAAATTTAATAAATATTACTAAAATAACATCATAATAATCAAACTAATATGTTTAAGAAATTTATATTAAGTTTCATCATAGGTTTTTTAGCACTTTCCACATTCCAATCCGCAAATGCAGATGTATCTACACGCATTAAGGTAGATGATGCTTTTATAAATAATAGAAATATTGTAGTTACTCATCCGGTAACAAATGAACAATATCTTTTATATTTAGGTAAAGGCTGTGGGCAGATGAAAGTTAAACAAAGTGTTTATTTAGTCCTAAATGGAGAATTAGATGGTAATAGCGATTATATAAAATCAGATGCTTATCATTATTGCGATATTAAAAAGGCTGATGCTTTTAATCAAAAATTATTCGTAAATTATACGTACATAAGTAATGATGAAGCACGTGTAATGGATGAAAAAGGGCAGGAATATTATATGGATTTTGACTACAGATGTTCTTCTATCAGGCGATATGAAGGTTATTATATTTATGCTTATGTATATAATTCTGAACTAAGTGCCAGCGATAGAATCCTACTTCCGGATATGGATGGTGAATGCTCTACTTATAATGTAAGAAAAATTCAACGTAAAGCCAAAGTAGTTCAACAGAAAAAAGATGCAGCACCAGGTATGGCAGGTAATGTAAGAACTGTTCCTATGAATGGAAGTGTGGCACTTTATTGGAGCCGTGCATATGATGACATTGGCATTTCCCACTATGTAATTAGTTACAATAAGTACTATTTCGATTCAAAAGAAGTACCTTATGCAGATATGCCTAATAAAGTGTCGACAAATTCGACAACAACTTATTTTACTATAAGCGGGCTTGAAAATGATCAGTATTACTTCTTCCGCATAGTTGCTGTTGATACTAGTGGCAATGTGAGTTCGACGTGGAGTAGTGCTGTTATGGCGATGCCTAGGAGTGCTTATTCTTACTAAATTACAAAGCTGCGCATTACAAATATTACAAGAATTACAAAGTTTCATATTATAAAACTTTGCATTATTAAAAATAATTTTTGAAATTTTTGTAATATTAGCGTAAGCTAATCTTATAATCCTTGTAATAAATAAGCTATGAAATCATTAAAATTCATCTTCAAATTAATCGTCATCGCCATAGCAATATACATTTTGTATCAATTGCCGATTTTTACTAAATATAAAGGTAATTTTAAGGCATCTGTATTAGATAAAGTAGACAATGTGACAACTGAATATAATCGAATTAAGGGAAAAGTAGTTGAGACAAAAAAGAAAGTTAACGAGACGAAAGATGCTGTAGTAGATATTTCAAATAAAGTTAAAGAAACAACAAAGGCTGCAGGAGAAGCTCTTGATACCGTTAATAAGACTGTTGATAGTTTAAATAAGGTTTTGGGGGGGAAAGAAGAGGAAAAAACTGATGCTAGTGAAACAACTAAGAAAAAGGAGACTGAGGAAATTAAGCCCGATTAATTTTAAATTTTAAGTTTTAAACGACAAAACTACTAATTATTAAAACTAAATAAATATTTAGATAATCTTATTTAATTTGGTAGTCGTAGCACTTGTACAATTGTGTCTCTTGATAGACACCATTGAAAAACACCATAAGTCCATTGTCTAATTTGCATATCAAATTCCATATAAAATACCTGACCAGGCTTTTTTCCTAAATAGAAGCGTCTATGCAAATGTGGTTTATTCTCTGGCGGATCTACAATTTTCAATTCTGTACCTGGTGTTAATTGTGAAAGCTGGCATTTGTCTCCGATTTCTATTTGTGCATCTGTATTTTCTGATGTTTTCATTCTACTGGGTTAACTATTTATTCAACAAAACAATACTCAAAGCTGCAATCGATGCAGTTTCTGTGCGTAATATTCGTGGTCCAAAGCTAAAAAGGTGGGCTTTTTTGGCTATCGCGTAATCGATCTCCTTTTGGTCAAAACCGCCCTCCGGGCCTATGAAAATGTGGGCTTTTTTGGCTTTTTTTATTTTAGGCAAATAATCTGCAAGTGTGTTGCCTTCTTCATATTCATAACCGATGTAGCAGTTTTTGACAGTGCTAACAATATCTTCAAAATTAACAGGATGGTGGATGGTTGGAATTTTAGTGCGCCTGCTTTGCTCTGTTGCTTCGATGGCAATTTTAAATAAACGATCAAACTTACTAATGCGATGTTTTTCGGTGTGATTGGTAAGCAAAGGATAAATATGTGCAGCACCAATTTCAGTTGCTTTTTGTACTACTAATTCAAATAAAGCCGTCTTTTTAGGAATAGCTTGATATAAATGAATTTCAATTTCCGGTTCAGTTTTAGTTTTAATTTCTTCAATAAGATTGCCAAGTATCCTACGACTATTTATTTTTAAAACCTCAACCATAAATTCTTTCTCATTATCATCAAAAATAGTAAAACGACTGCCTTCTTTCATGCGTAAAACCTTAAGTGCCTGAAAGACAATCCTGTGATCGTGGATTTCGATAACTTTTGCTTTGATGTCTGGATTTTCGATGTAGAAACGTTG
>CAYWJA010000026.1:12544-28783 GCA_964458485.1 uncultured Candidatus Peribacteria bacterium
TTCGAATTGTGACCTATTCGCCTTCGACAAGCTCAGTCTCATGTGACCTAATTGTGACCAGGCTTCCTCAACTTTGTTTCGTTAGCCGTTACCTAATAGTGTTTCTAGCTAGTTAAAACAATTGGGTAACGCGAACGTAGTGAGCTGGTCACGCAAAGCTGGTCACGTGAGCGAAGCGAACTGGTTACTATTGTGCCTCTGCATTAATAAATATTTCCCTCGGCTTAGCTCCATTAGCTGGTCCGATCATCCCGTTTTCTTCGAGGATGTCTAGAATTCGGGCGGCGCGGGCGTAACCGATGCTAAGGCGTCTTTGTAAAAGAGATGCTGACGCTTTTCCTGTCTCTTTGATTACCTGCAGGGCATCATTATATAAAGTGTCCTGGCTTGCACCATTATTACCAGTTCCAACCATGCCTGTATCAACTCCACCAGACGGTACCGGAGCAGTTATTTCTTCATTATAAGTTGGCTCTGTTGTTAATTTTATGCGGTTAGTTACACGTTCAATTTCTTTACTAGATACAAATACACCCTGTACACGTATTGGACGACTCATATTGCCAGGTAAATAAAGCATATCCCCCATTCCGAGTAAATCTTCTGCGCCAATGCCATCGATGATGGTTCGGGAATCGATACCAGTTGTAACTGTAAAAGCTATGCGTGCTGGTATATTTGCCTTAATCACACCTGTAATAACATTCACGCTTGGTCGCTGGGTTGCAATTATAAGATGAATACCAACGGCACGAGCCATTTGTGCTATGCGGCAAATAACAGCTTCTGTTTCCTTCTTGGTTGCCTGCATCATTAAATCTGCCAATTCATCTATCACAATTACAATTTTATACATTCTCTTCGATTCTGCCTTATTGTATTCTCCGATATTACGATAACCTTTTTCTGCAAACAATTGATATCTGCGATTCATTTCTCCAACCGCCCATTTAAGTGATGTATGTGCTTTATCTGCCTGTGTAATAACGGGTGTAAGGAGATGTGGAATACCATTATATGCAGTAAGTTCAACTCGCTTCGGATCTATCATTATAAATTTAAGATCCTCTGGGGAATTCTGATATAAAAGGGAAAGCAAGAATGTATTCATTCCAACGGATTTACCAGAACCTGTAGCACCTGCTATCAGCAGATGAGGCATCGCAGCTAAATCGTCAACTACAGGCTGTCCGCTAACATCGCGGCCAATCGCAATAGTTAACTTAGATTTCATACTTTTAAATTCTTCGCCTTGTAGCATTTCTTTTAATCGAACCACCATTCGCTTTTCGTTAGGAACTTCAATGCCAACTAATGACTTACCGGGTATTGGTGCTTCTATACGTATAGATTTTGCAGCTAAAGCAAGGGAAATATCACTTTTTAATGCAGTTATTTTGGTAAGTTTTATACCCTCATAAGGCTTCAGCGTATATTGCATTACAGAAGGACCGATATTCACGTCCTTCATCATTACATCTATATTAAACTGAGCTAGTTTATCGCGGATTTTTTCCGCATTGGATTTTAATATTTTATCACTTACAAAAACCTGTGAGGTCGCATTACTTAAAAGGTTCATGGAAGGAAGTTCCCAGTCGCTATAATCTACTTCTTCTACCATTTTAGGCTCCTTTTTTTTGGCTTTACTTGGTGCTGATTTTTTAATTGTGACTTTAACTTCATCTTTTGGAACTGGTTTTATATCTAATTCTTTTACTATGTCTTTTTCTGCATCCTGGTCGATATTTGGCTTTACGATATTCAATTTTCCTCCATCGGACAGGCGTGTTTGCTTTCTGCCTGATTTTTTAGTTGAGAGTTTTATTCCTCGTTTTGGGACAAAGAACAGAAGGATATTTTTTATTGAAATTTCAAATGTTATAAGAACTGCAATAATAAGGAGTGCACCCAAAAATACCTTAGCTCCTATATCGGATATAAAAATACGGAGAAGCACAGATGCAAGAAAGCCGATATATCCTCCAAATTGCTCAACATTATCCAGCATGTGATCCATGCCAGCCCTCATGTGGACAAGCCCGAGACCGGAGAAAATAAGCAGTACTATACCAAGATATCTGGTTGCGTCGAATTTAATGCGATGTGATACAAAAAGAGTAACACCGAGAAGTAGAAACAATACAGGTAATGCATATGTTCCTATCCCGAAGATGAGACGAAGGTATTCATTGGTAAAATTACCAAGCATGCCTGCATTGCCGCTAATGACCAAGTAAAATATAGCTGCAAGGCCTATGTAAATAACAGCGCCAACTTCACGGGCTATTCCGGATTCAAGTTCTATTTTAAAATCCTTCTTGCGAAGCCTTGCTGTTTTTCTTTTAGAAATTAATTTTTTACGTCTTCTTGCCATCTGTTTTTCTTTATAGACTAAAAACCTTAATAATTTTAATAGATTATACTCTAAAAAACAAGGTATCGTCATGCTTGACAATTTCTTGATAAAAATTTGTCAAGTTTTTGTCAAGTTTCTAACAGCTAAAAAATAAAAGGTTGAGTATCTCTTTCTTATCCTTACGAAAATACTATACTTTTGCTATATTTTTCGTAAGGGATATTAATGCCCCTGTGATGCAAAATGAACTCCAAATGTCACTTCGTCGCCTTCACTCACGTGGCTGCCCTGAGATGGGGCTGGTTTAAATCCAGCTGGTGCTTCTGACTGAAACCAATAATAAGCTGGTGCTGCTACCGGGAAGCATCTTTTTTGGCCAGGTTTAAGTGGCGTCATTAGCAATCTCATAACACAATTTCTTACATCACCATACGGTGAGAAAACTTCACCAGTGAGTTCACCTGTAGTTATTACATTAGATCTTGTGCATATTGTGCCAGAATTTTCATCCGGATTTGGATTGCAGGTTGTGTTTGGCTCAGGGATATATTCCTCATCACCACATGCACTTGCAGCCAATAGCAATAATGGCAATAAAGCTGCCCTTACTACTATAGCAACGTGACGTCGGCCAGATGATTTATCGATATTATGTTCTGGAATATTTCGTGACATTTGAGGATTTTTAAGGAATGGATATTATTATAGTAAAAAAAATAAATTTTGTCAATATCTTAACAATCACAGATAAAATAATACAAATATTTCGGATCTCAGATTTCAGATTTCGGATTCGATTCTTTATTTTTCATTTTAGAATTTATCATTTACTGATATTTAATTAATAATATTGAGTACATGAAAAATACTAAATATAAAATGTGAATCTGAAATCTGAGATCTGAGATCCGAAATTGAGCGAAGCGAATCTATTTTTTCCTCAATACATTCTTATATTCCAAAGCATAAATATGAAGGAAGCCCAGTGTTAGGGTCAATATGAATGGGCCGAAGATAAGACCTTTTATGCCGAATGCAAAAGCACCACCAAGTAAAACAAGGAGAACTGCTAATGGGTGCAGTGCGGCGGCGGATCCTATTAGATATGGCTTAACGATATTGTCTGCTGCACCAACAATTCCCGCACCCCAGAGAAATAAGAATATGGCGGAAATCCAATGGCCGGACATTGCTAAAGTTATTACCACAGGCACCCACACAAAAGAAGTTCCTAAATATGGGATCGGTGAAAGTAAAGCTGCAATTGCACCCCAAAACACTGCATTTTCTACTCCTACTATGGCGAGTCCTAATCCCACAAGGAAGCCCTGAACAATTGCTGCGCCGAATATCCCATAAATTATACCACGACTTAGATATGAAAGTTTTCGTACTAATGCATTTTTATATTTTTCTGAAAGAGGAGTAAGAGATTTTAAATAATTTACAAGCTTATCTCCATCTCTTAAAAAATAAAACATTGCCAATAAAAATATGAATGCGTGTAGTAAAAATAATGAAAGATTTTTTAGAATATTTGTAGTTTGACCAAGGATAATAGAGGTGATTTTTCCAAGTAAATCCTTAGATGCTGAAATTACATCTGAGGTCGAAATAGGTGCATAACTACTTGCTTTATCAAGCCAATCCTTTAAAAAACTATTTTTTATAAGCGAAGGAATTAATGTAACATCTTTATTTGTAAATTCATTAATTTTTGTACTTACAACAGTATATGCATCGGTTGCTTCGTTGGCCACAAGGAAGAAGAGTAATGTGAGTGGCGTTAAGATTAATATGGCCACAAGAAGTAAAGAGATCAGGGTAGATATACTGGAAGGAAAATGCAGCCTTTTGTATAGCATTTTATGCACAGGGTATACTCCTTGAACTATTATGGCTGCTATAATAAGCGTGCCTATAAATGCGGAGGCAGCATAGATAAGGGCAAATAGCAAAACTAAAAGTACACCTATAAGGAAGTACTTTTCTATGCTGGTGTGGTTGTTATTTGTTGGCATATTTTTATTATTACAAGATTCATTTCATTCATATTACAATAATTTTAAAAATTACAAAAATTAATCTTTGTAATGTCTCGACTTTGCAATGTGAAACTTTGTAATTTTTGTAATAAAAAATTAATTACTTACCCCTCCTTAATTTCAACATAGCCCCAACAATACCTTGTTGTTATTATCGGATCTTATTTAAAATTTGGTGATTAAAAGCATTCAATTCTAAAGATTAAAAGTCCTTCTAATCCATCCTCTGCTGTCTTTTGGTGCTGTTGGATTTTCTTTTAGTGCTGTTGAATCTTTTTGTGGCTCTTTTATACTAGTAAGCTGCTCAAATATTCTAACAAAAGATATAGGTATTCCTCCTGGCCCCACTGATGCACTAGCCTTGTGACTCCCCAGAGTTCCAGCTGGATAAATACCAAATACTTCATTGCTACCCTCATAAACTCTTACAACCAAATCCTGTTGATGCTGAGGATCGACTGGTTCAACACGTGCTACGGTCAAATCCTGTTTTCCTAAAGATATATTTAATTGTCCAGCAATTTCATTTGCTGTTAAAGCATCAATATCCCCACTTAGCTCAGGTAATTGATCTTGTTGTCTTTCAGGTTGTTGCATGATTTTAAGTTGGTTAATTATCTTAATAGTATAGCATTTCTTAGACAAAAAAGCAAACAGCACAATCCGCCTATTACGTGGATCCCAAATCAAATTTGTGATGGCAATAAGAGCTTCCTCCCCTCATGCCACGCAAGAAATACAGTTGCCCCGATAATAGGATAGAGCCAATCGGATAGACTTAGTGCGTCAAAACCGAACCAGATTGAGACGCTTTTGATGTAAATAAGGATCATTACAGCTATGATTGAAATTAAAAATGATCCCCAAAGCTGTTTGTTGGTAAACAAGTAGCTGGTGAATATGCTTTTTTCTGTGCGACGGGAAAGTATGTTTATGTACTGGCATAAAATTATTCCGCAATACGCAGCAGCGCGGCCGGCTTCGATCGAACCTCCTGCAATATGGTGAACCATGACGAAGGAAAAAAATCCGGCGGCCCCCATCCAGAAACCGTAAAATATGAGGTTGATGAGGCTCTTTTTGTTAATAATGTGCTCTTTTAGATTGCGTGGTGGTTCATCTAAAATATGCTCTTCCGGAGGGTCGAAAGTGAGCGCAGTTAAAGGCAGCATTTCGCCTACAAGATCGATGGCTAAAATTTGAACTGCAGTAATTGGTGCAGGTAAACCAAGTGCTACACCGATAAATCCAAGAAGTACACATGCAAGCTCACCATTGTTGGATGTAATGGAGGAAAGAATGGTTTTTTTGAGATTTTTAAAAATCGTCCGCCCTTCGCGTATTGCAGCAGTTAAAGTTTTGAAATTATCATCTAAAAGCACAATTTCTGATGCCTCCTTTGCAACCTCTGAGCCCATTTTACCCATTGCAACGCCAATATCGGCTTTTTTAAGGCTAAGTGTGTCGTTTACCCCATCGCCAGTAACTGCAACCACCTCGCCCATTTGTTTGAGTAATGTGACGATACGAAGCTTATCTTCTGGTGATACGCGAGAAAATATTACGGCTTTTTCCTTGAGAATTTGTTTGAGTTGCGCATCTGTCAGGCGCTTTATCTGATCGCCGGTATATACGTCACCTTGGCGCGAATGGTCATTCGCGCCTTCAGTGAACATACCAATTCTCTTCGCAATCGCCTTAGCAGTTATTGCATTATCACCCGTTATCATCATTACGCGAATATGGGCATTAAAAGTTTGCCTTATGGCTTCTTTTACACCGATGCGAGGAGGATCTAACATTGTTACAAATCCTGCAAATATGAATTTTTGCTCAACGGATTTTATAACTGAAGACTCTGATAAAAGATGTAAATCCCTTGTTTTTGACCTGGAATTCATAATCTTTCCTGTTTCATCCGGTAAATCCCGATAGGCCAAAGCAATGACTCTTAATGCCTGTGCCGCAAATCCTTCTCCTTTAACCAATATCTCTTTTTTTTCTTTATCGGACAATGGAACAATGTCTCCTGAACGATTAATATGCGTACATACGTCTAAAACATTTTCCAATCCCCCTTTCATATAACCGATTAACCTACCTTTGTGGTGGCGGACCATTGTCATGCGCTTGCGGTCGCTATCAAAAGGAATCTCATGAACTTCCGGGAATCTCTTACTAAGATCATCGAGGTCAAAACCCGCTTTCATAGCAAGTGGGCTGAATGCCGCCTCGGTAGGATCACCAATTGCATACCAATAACGATGGTTTTTATCCGGTGGGTTCGTACGGCCATTGCTGGCAAGGTAACCATCTTCAAAAAATTGTTTGATCTTTTCGATGGATACTTTTTTGCCGTTTTCTAGTATCGACCCTTTTGGATCATAGCCAGTGCCTGTAACTTCAAAAGCCCGTCCATTCACATAACAATTGGTAATTGTCATTTCATTTTTTGTGAGCGTTCCGGTTTTGTCGGAACATATTACCATTGTGGATCCTAGTGTCTCGACTGCGGAAAGCTTACGCACAACTGCCTTTCTTTTTGCCATACGCCCTACGCCCAAACTAAGCGCAACAGATACTTGTGCTGGTAATCCTTGCGGTACACATGCAGCTGCTACTCCAATTGCAAATAAAACACTAAGCTGAATGGTTAGTTTAATACTTTCACCACCTCCGAGATTCAATAAAAAATTAATAACAAATAAACTAAGTGCAATTACACCTGCAATCTTGGTAAGAGCTTTAGCAAGAATATTCATTTCGCGCTGTAATGGCGAAAGATCACGGCCTATAGCTTCACTGGTTTTTGCTATACGCCCGATTTCCGTGTTCATACCAGTGCCATAAACAACACCGTACGCATTACCTTTCGCAACAGTTACACCCAAAAATACTAAATTGTCCTGATCTGTAACAGTAGTCTTTTCCTTGATTATTAGATCTGCAGACTTTTCCTGTGGTACAGATTCTCCGGTAAGAATAAAATCATTAGTACTAAAATTTGTTGTCTGAACTAAGCGAATATCCGCAGGTACTGCACTACCTTCCTCCAAATAAACCAGATCTCCTGGTACGAGCTCAGTTTGATCTATTTCCTTTTTCTGCCCATCACGGATTACCGTAGCTTTGGCCTGAATGATTTTTTTCAGAGATTCCAGAATTTTTTCTGCTTTAAATTCCTGATAAAATCCGATAACCGAATTAACAAATACTATGACGAGCAAAATGGTTCCTCCTCTAAAATCGCCCAAATAATATGCTAAAAAGGCGGCGACAATTAAAACAATTATCATTAAATCTTTGAATTGATCAAAAAATCTGAAAATAATCGGCCTCCTCTTCCCTTCTCCCAATTTATTCGGGCCATATTCTTTTAGTCTTTTTTGCGCTTCGCGCTCAGATAAACCTTGTTTTTTATCAGTATTTAAACTTTTAACAGCTTCATTTGCTGAAATCTGATAAAAAAATTCTTCCTGTTTAGAGCCTATGGCTGTTTTGTGCTTTGTAGACATGTTTTTATTTATTTTGCATATATTATATCAGATCTTAATTCTTAAAAATATTTGCTTTGCCCTTTACTTTCTTTTTTTTTGTTATACAATAATTTTCCTAACTAATTAATTATAATTATCATGGAAAAATCACAATCAAGCCCTGAAATGGATGCAGCAATGCAGGGATTACAAGTAAAATTAGCTGAACTCGGGATGAAAACACCTGAGCAAGTTGCAGATTTAGCTGAATCAGCTTTATTTGAAACAGCCGTTAAAACAAGAGTTGCCTTAAGAGAACGGCTAACTCCTGACCAAGTTGCAAAGCTTGAAGAAAAAAAAGAGGATCTTGCTGTTTTACGTGAATGTGTTAAGAGGGTAAGAGGCAGTATTAGAAGTGATAAGCATGAAATTGCATTATCTCTTGAACAGCTACAGGGTTTAAATGAACTTTATGATGGAGTTTTAGAGGTTACTGTTATGAGCAAGCTTGATCTTAATACGCATTCACCATTCACCTTCAGTAGAGCGCTAGTAACGAGCGATGACCAAGACGTAGAACTGCATTCTGATGGTAATATTGTTTGGATTTTAACATAAATAAAAATTAGTTCACCCTTGAATACAAAGCGGGTTTCAGGTAAGCTGAGCCTGCTTTTTCTGATTCACATTGTTACCAGCCTTTCGATCCTTCGACTTCGCTCAGGACTCAAGGCGTTTCCAAATAGTTGCCAAATGGTTTATTGGATAACAATCTGGAAACAATCTGGAAACAATTTGGTCACAATATGAACAACATCCGTAACTTCTGCATTCCCTCGACTACGCTCGGGACAAGCATCGCCCTCTAATTATTTATGAAAAATATACGTAATTTTTGTATAATAGCACATATTGACCACGGAAAATCCACTTTGGCGGATAGATTTTTGGAAATAACAGAAACAATTGCAAAGCGTGACATGAAACATGGACAGCTTTTAGATACTATGGATTTAGAGCAAGAGCGTGGCATTACCATCAAGCTTCAGCCTGTAAGGATGGATTGGAATGGATATATCCTTAATCTGATCGATACCCCAGGGCATGTTGATTTTACATATGAAGTAAGCCGTTCAATTGCTGCGTGTGAAGGAGCGATTCTTGTGATTGACGCAACTCAGGGAATTGAGGCTCAAACCCTCGCAAACCTTTATATGGCAATGGAATATGATCTAAAAATCATCCCTGTTATTAATAAAATCGATATGCCGGCTGCGGATCCGGAAAGAATTAAAATTGAAATCGAAAATGCACTGGCTATCCCGAAAGAAGAGGTAATTGAAGTTTCTGCTAAAACAGGTGAAAACGTAGAAGAATTATTACAAGTAATTATTGACTGGGTACCTTCACCAGATGAATCAGGAATGCGTAAGCAATTGTATGTCCAGAACGATGACGAGGCTAAGGCTCTTGTTTTTGACTCTGTTTATGATACTTACCGCGGAGTCGTTGCGTATGTTCGTATGGTATCTGGAACTTTCAAAAAAGGTGATACTTTGCGATTTTTAAACGCAAAAACAGATATTGATGTGACGGATTTGGGATACTTTCGGCCAAAATATGAATCCCAAAAAGAGCTACTTCCAGGCGAGGTTGGCTATATTGTAACTGGACTTAAGTCGGTTGGGGAAGCACGTGTCGGAGATACTCTTTTTAAGTCTCAAGTGCTCCCGACAAGGTCGGGATCAAGTCTCAAGGGTGCAGATGCTCCAAGTCCTCTGCCGGGCTATAAAAAGGTAGTACCAATGGTATATGCAGGCATATATTGTATTGATGGAGATGACTTTCCGATGCTGCGTGACTCACTTGAAAAATTGACTTTAAACGATGCTGCACTTACATATGAACCAGATCAATCCCCTGCTTTAGGTTCAGGTTTTCAATGCGGGTTCCTTGGATTACTGCACATGGATATTGTACGCGAAAGGCTAGAGCGGGAATATAATATGGAAATTATTGTTACTGCGCCTTCAACCTCTTACATAGTTACAACAAAAGATGGGGTTGAAACAACAATTTCCTCACCTGCATCTATGCCGGATCCAAGCCATGTCGACTCAATTGCTGAACCTTGGGTAAAAATGGAAATTGTATCTCCAAAGGAATCTGTCGGGGGAGTTATGAAAATTGTACAACAGCGCAGGGGTATTCATAAAAATCTGACTTATATAGATGAAGAAAGGGTTCTTGTTTTATTTGAAATGCCACTCGCTACAGTAATTATAGATTTTTATGATGTTCTTAAAAACGTGAGTAGTGGATACGCTTCCATGAATTATGAGTTTATGGAATATAGAACAGAGGATCTGATTAAATTAGATATGCTTGTTGCAGAAGAAAAAATCGAAGGGCTAAGTGCCATGTGTCATAAATCTGAAGCGCATGGGCTAGGCAGCAGACTTGCTAAAAAATTGAAGGAAATTATTCCAAAGCATCAATTTGCTGTAAAAATACAGGCTGCAATTGGAGGTAAAATAGTCGCACGTGAAACCATATCCGCTTTCAGAAAAGACGTGACTGCGAAGTTGTATGGAGGGGATGTTACACGTAAAAATAAACTCCTTAAAAAACAAAAGGCTGGTAAAAAGAGGATGAAACAGATGGGATCGGTAAGCCTGCCGCAGGAAGCTTTCCAAGCTATCCTTAAAAAGGATTAGCCTACATCTCAGAGCTCAGATTTGTGATTTCAGAAGCATGTTTGGTATTTTTCAATTTTGTCATTCTGAACTTGTTTCAGAATCCACGATTAACGGGTATACTATGGATCCTGAACTAAATTCAGGATGACAAATAATAAATTCATCAAAAAGTGTTTACTGGCATCATCCAAACCACTGGCAAAGTCCAAAAACTGATAAATAATCAGATTGTTATTGATGCGCCCGATGAAATTATCGGGGAATTAAAAAAGGGTAGTAGTATTGCTGTTGATGGAGCCTGCTTAACTGTCGTCGAAATTTCCGACAATTCATTTACAGCTGATTTTATGCCAGAGACAGCAGGAAAAACCATAATTAGTACCTACGAAATTGATCAATTAGTTAATTTAGAACTCACAATGCGTGCCAACGGGCGATTTGAGGGGCATATTGTATCTGGGCATGTTGAGGGAATAGGTGAGATAACTGACATTCAATCTGATTCTAATGCACAGGTTTTAACTATTAAGCTTGCGGATGAATTGATGAAGTATATAGTACCAAAAGGCTCAATTGCCATTAATGGTATTAGTCTGACGGTAATTGATGTACCGGATAATCAATTTACAGTAAGTATTATTCCGCACACCTGGGAAATAACTAATTTGCATACTTTGGAGGTTGGGGGTAAAGTTAATGTGGAGACGGATTTATTGGGTAAGTATGTTGAGAAATTAATTAAAGGATGTAGGATGTAGGCTTGTAGGATGTAGGCTTGTAGGCTTTTTAAATTCCTACATCCTACAGGCCTACATCCTACAAGCCTACAAGCCTAAAAATGAGCAATATCAAACAAAATCTCAGGGGCAACATCAAAGCTAAAAAATCCACAAAAATATCAATTGTGGTAAGTAAGTATAATCCAGAAATCACATCTGCGCTTTTGGAGAGTTGTACGGAAGAATTGATGAGGTGTGGTGTTCTTATAAAAAATATAAAAGTAGCTGAAGTGCCGGGTGCTTTTGAATTACCTTTTGCGTGTAATGAATTCGCAAGTGAAAAAAAACATCATGCGGTTATTGCTTTAGGTGCTATTATAAAAGGAGAAACTCCACACTTTGATTTTATTGCTTCCGCGGTATCGCAAGGTATAATGGATGTCAGTCTGCAAACTAAAATTCCTGTAATTTTTGGAGTTCTGACCACCAATAATCTAAAGCAGGCCAAAGACAGAATTAAGAGTGGGAATAGTGGGGATAAGGGGGTTGAGGCTGCACTGTCTGCTTTACAGATGATTTAATTTTTAATTTGTATTATTGGTTATCGTGTATTATTGTAGGGGACGCAGATCTGCGTCCCCTACTTGCATATATAACCAAAAATTAAAAATTAAACTATGTCTGAACTAAAAATATCACTGGAACAATCTAAAGAATTAGACAATACATATTTAGCTCACTTTGTAGGTGCCTTCGATGGAAACATTCCTGAAGACTCATTAACAGAATTAAATGGGCTTCTGAACTCTGAAGATATTGGAATGCGTTTTATATTCGACTTTTCTAAATTAAGCTTTTTAAATAGTTATGGAATTGGGAGATTGGTAGAGTGGCAACAAAAAATAGGCCAAAAAGATGGACAAATCATTATGGTTGGGCTTAACGATAATGTTAAAGAAATTTTAACACTTGTTGGAGTATCGAATTTATTTAAAGTTTTTGAAGATGCTGAAGAAGCTATTAAATCGCTAAATGAATAATATCTATTCTATACAATAAAAGCCCGGATGAATCCAGGCTTTTATATTTTTAATATATAATTCTTACCATTTCCATTTATCTCCTTTCGCTTCTGCTCCATTATCTTTATCCCCACCTCTTTCTGCTTCTGGAACACCTCCTACATTACAACCTCCTAGTAGCCCAACTTCTTTTCTTACATCAGGCACTATTTCTTTTCCACCACTTTCAGATGTGCCGCCTAAACTATTTTGCGAACCATCTGTTACCATAAATTCAACATTTTTTGGCATTTCACCTCTTTCTCGCATTTCAAGTAACTTTTGCCTTGTTAAAAGATCATCAGCATTTGGAGTTTGCTGAACAGTAGAGCCAAATAAGGTGCTAAGGTAAGTAAATTCTTCTGTGCCAACTCTTCTTTGAGCAATCATAGGAAGGGCCATATTAACACGAGTAATTCCCATATATTCTGCAACTTTTATGGCTGCTGTTGGGTCTTGGTCGAATAATGCCTTTAAAGCCCCCAGACTTCCTTCTACATTAGCCGAATTAACATACATTTTTCCACCTTGACCTAACATTTCTTCTGTACCGTCCAAAATACCAGATAATTTTGCTAAAGTGGTAAATTCTTCTGGGTCTACACCATTAGCCTTTGCTACTTCAGATAAAATACTTGCCACATCTCTTCCACGATCCACAAAAGCCTGAGTAATTGCAGGATCAAGATGTAATTCATTTGTATTAAATTTTGGGCCAGGACCAAGAAAACGTACTAATTGTTGTTTTTCTAATCCTACAACTGCTTCTGCGGCAGTAGTTTCCGTACATGCAAAACGATTTAATGCAAGCGGAGCGTTTCCATCCATATCACACGAAGCTGCCATAGTTAGCATAACTTCGTATGCAGATTTAGGATCCTTTGGTATTTCATTTAAAACACCGCCAACCTCCGGATAGTCCGGATCCCCACCAAGATAAGCACGCATTACATTGGTAGCTTCAGCAAACTCTTCAACGCTAGGGGCAGGATTTCCTGCTAAACTCTGCACTCCTTCATAGGCAGCCTGAGTTGCTGTATAGGCTGTTTCTAATATTGTAAAGGGTATACCTGCAGATGATGCAATTTTTGGAATATCTTTTTTACCGGCAACCTCCCTTATATTTGCAACTAAAGCATCAGCATCAGCATCTTCAGGTAAATCTATCATGCGCATGGATACTGAATCAGGTTCTCCTGCAAGTGCAGTTGAATATTTGGAAAATGATTCTAGGCCAGGCCCAAGATCTGGATTAACTAATATAATTTTCCTGATTTTCATCATAGTTTCCATTTCAAAATCATAAGGCATTTTATCCTGAGCCATTGAATCTACTGAATAACCTGCCATCCCCAGCCATCTAAGCGCTCTAAAAAATTTATCTAAACCAAGCTGTTTGGCTTTTGGGGTTGAATAAAACCCTTGAGGAGTAGCATAAGGATTGTTTGCAAAAGCGCTTGCTTGCGAAGACATTTGACTTATGTCATCCTCATCTAATAGCTCTTTTAAAATACTTGTATAGCGCATAACCTCAGGATCATCTGATGCTGTTTCTAAAATATTTTGAACTTTCCTAAAAAAAGGTTCAATGCATTTAACTTCAACCTCCGCACGTGTATCTTCAAATAACCTGGCTATAGCGGCAACGACTAAGCCTGCATCAACCATTACCTTATTTACTTCGCCATGTTTGCTTTCTAGCAACCTTAATGCTTCTTTGTAGGGTTTTTCCTCTTTAAGTACTTTTAAATCAGATAATTCCTCAACTGCCATGGGCATTTGAGTTTCATGAGACAAGCCTTCATCTAAAAAAGCTTGTGCATTTAATAACTTAGGTGTTTCCTCACCTTGTGTTTCTAAAGGCATAATAAAAATGGGTTATTTATTTAGTGTTCTAGCTTATCATATAAATGAAATACTGTCAAGAAAAATACATAATAACCTAAAATTTAATTTAACTGCTTCTGTTTCTTAACTAATTCCTCTAGATTTTTAACAATCTCTACAAAAACTCCTTGCATAAAATCGCGTAAATTTTCGAATTCCAATGTAATTTTATGATATTCCAGGAATTTTCTTAGCACAAATGCGGCAAGCTGAATAACCACAGGGGAAATTTCACGCTTAGGGCCTGGGATTATTACACTTTCAAGTGATCTGTGTGGTTTTTTTGCTGCCACTACAGATATATTCTGAATCCAATTATCTATAGCTTTTTTATGATGCTGAGAAAGTGATTTAAAACTAGCTTCTTCACGAATTGCCAGAGCTTTTTGTTCATCTTCTTTGCCCGCAGCTAGTAAATTTTTAATTTCATCGTTTGCCCTTTTGTCGATAAGTGCAAGTATTGCAATAATAAGTTCTGATGGTAAATTTTGCGCTACGACTCTTGATATTAATAAAAATAAATCCGTATTTTGTGGCTGGCTTAAAAACTGGACAATAATTGCCGCAAGGTTGTCATCGTGAGCTTTTGCCTGCCCTTCCTCCTGTTGTAATTGAACCAAAGCCTGTTGTGTACGCTTCATTTCTTCACGAAATTGCTCATCGCTTTGTTCGCTTTGTTCCGACGGCGCCGGACCCGAAAATAAATCAATATCTCCTCCTTCTGACATAATTTTTTTAATTACTTAATTACTTAATTTCCCAATTCCTTAATCTCTATTCAATATCATCAATTAGGCAATTAGGTAATTGGTAATTAGGTAATAATAAATAAAAAGATCATGAGTATATTACCATGCTTTTTATATGAAAATAAATTAATTTCAAAATCTATGCAGTTGCAATATGCACAAAACGATTTTTAAAGATGCGTCCATCATACTTTTTAACAGCTTTTTCTGTAAATTTCACAACACCATCTTTTAGTGCAAACAAAGTATAATCTTTGCCAACCCCTACGTTATCACCAGCCTGAAATTTAGTTCCCTTCTGACGCACTAAAATATTACCGGCTTTTACAGCCTGGCCAGCATATAATTTAACGCCTAATCTTTTTGCACGTGAATCGCGACCGTTTTTTGTTGAGCCGCCTGCCTTCTTGTGTGACATAGTATACTATATTTCGCATTTCGGATTTCTGATTTCGGAATCACTATTGCTCAGATATTCTATGTGAAATTGATTATAAAAGTAAGCGGAAAAATTTTACACTATTCTTGTGTCTATTGCAAATGTTTTTTAAAAATGCTATAATAAATAGATAACTATAATAAATTATGCAAGACGAACACTTGCCAAACAACGAAGATGAGTTGGCGGAATTGTATCAAGAGACAATTGACCATCATCATGTATATTTAGAAAAGTTACATTCGGCATTTAATAACCGATGTGAAAAAATTGGTGAAGATACAAAACACAAACTGACAGAAGTGGATGAAAGTGATGAAGGCACCAGGGAAAAAATACTTGGTGAAGAAAAAGCATTGCTAGACAAAACGCTTGCTGAACTTAAATACGCTATTAATAAAAGTAATGCTAATGCAAGGAAAAAATTGGAGGAAATTCAGGAAAAAATCGAAAACAATTCAATGAATCTGGATGGAGAACTTGCAGAATTATAAATAAGATAAAGTAAAAGAAGCCTGAATAGAATTAAGTAGTAAGTCTTTATAAGTAATGCTTAATGTTTACTGTTTTTTTGCCAGGCTTTGTTATTGCATAGAGGCGCAAGCTGAAGTAAAATTTTGACGAAAGGACGATTAGCTCAGCCGCACTTCGTTCCGCCACTTCGATTTCTCTCAGGGCGGGGCTAGCTAATTGTAACCGTTCACTTCGTCATTGCATTCCTCGCTCACGGACGATTAGCTCAGTTGGTTAGAGCGCATGATTGACGTTCATGAGGTCAGTGGTTCGATTCCACTATCGTCCACCA
>CAYWJA010000027.1:0-27538 GCA_964458485.1 uncultured Candidatus Peribacteria bacterium
GATCTGCTGTAAATCTCCGATTCCGTAAGGTTTGTATTGGGCTTAATTGTTATAGGAATAGTTAAGCCGGACTTTCTTTTGGATTTGGAATCTTCAAAGCGGAGGTAAAGAGGGGTGTTGGGTGTAAGGCCTTTCAATTCATAAGAACCTGTAAGGCCAGTAAGTGGCAGTGACACATCTATTTTGGTTCCTGTTTTATTCTGATATGCGATAAGAGTGTCTGCAATTACCGAGCGCTTTATATTCTGTGCTTTCAGACCCAGAGCATCATCAACCCTGTCCGCATAATAATCGATATTGCGTATATTAATTATCCCCTTCTTCGATGTCGTGTCGTATTTCGCGGAAAGTATACGCGGTGTCATGTTTACGTTAAGGGGAATGTCTTTGTAATAATCACCCATTATACCTAATAGAGAAGTTGCTGAAGCAGTCTTTTTTCCGCCTTTGGCAACGGTATATGCTGTCGGGCCGGCAATGGTGCCTGTTGCTGTATCTGCTATTGTTTTTAATTTCAGTGAATTTGCATCGGCATAAAAATCAATAGTGCCGGAAAGCACTGTAACAAGAGGGTCACTGCCTGTATTCTGCTCAATCCCGAACTCCGTACCCCTCACACCCGCAATTGCGGTAGTGGTTTCCACATTGAATTCGGATTTTGCGGAAAGGCGGGTAACCTTGTTCCAGATTTTACCTGCATCAATGCCGAGGATAACGCCTGTTGAAGTACCGCTTTTGTCGTTCTTCATTACTTTGAGCTCTTTAAGTACCAGTTTAGTGTTTTTATCTACATGAGTTATGCTTCCTTCGGAAAAGTAGATATCGGCGGAACCGTCCTTTGTTATTATAGTATCCCCTTTTGTGAGTATGAGGCCTTCCGTTACGGTTTTTTTGGGAACGGTTACGGTTCCTTTTATATTGGCAAGAGAACCTGTAACGCTCATTTTATCCGGACTGTACGGCAAGCTTTTTCCTTTATCCGTAACAAATTCGGGTGAATTATACGAGCGTATAATGCCGGGGAACTGAAAGCCTTTGGCAAGATTGCCGGCGGTTCTTGCCGTAAAAGTGTCATCTTCTTTGTAAATTCCCGCTGTCTGAAAATAAGCGCCGTCCGCTGTAACTCCGTATGCGTACCTGCTGCCGGTTCGCGGGTCAACGGGAACGTCGCGCAGGTAACGTTTGGTAAGAAGGGAGTTGTCTATCATACCCTGAACAAACAATGCATCTTTTTTGTCACAGCTGTGGGCGTATGTGGCATCTTCGTAATAACAGAGGATGTTCTGATTACTTCCGGATTTAGGTATAGGATATTTATCTTCATGATCCCTTTTGTAATTATCCAGGGCGACCGCTATAGTATGTAGATCGGCAAGCACTTTATTGTTCTTCGACCTGTCACCGGCACTTTGCAGGGCGACGAAAGAGACAACTGAAAGAATACCTATTATGGATATAACGATAATGAGTTCGACAAGAGAGAATGCTTTTATAGCCCTTATTTTTATACCCCCCCCCTCGGCTATTTCGGATTTATGATTTATGATTTGTGATTCAATTTGGGATTTGAGATTTTCCATTTTTTTTATTTTAGTTTCTTCCTAGCATAAGTTTAGCACAAACAGAAAAGGACAGTCCAACATACACTTGGATTAATTAATACAAAAAAATCATGCCAATCCTTTAGTCAAGCGGTTCAAGGCTCAAACAACACTAGCGATAACCTCCCCAAACTCCTTGGCAGAAGGTGGTCCATCTCCTGTAATAATATTCCCATCTTTCTCAACCGAATAACCTGTATAATTAGCGCCATGCTCTTTTAAATTATCTGCCTGACTTGGGAAGCATGTAGCGGTTATGCCATCTAAAAGACCTGCATTGGCAAGAATCGAAGGCGCCGCGCATATTGCAGATACTATTTTGCCTGCATTTAAAAAATCCTTCGCAAGCTTATGTGCAACCGGATCATCAAAATAATCAAAACATCCACCACCCCCCACAAAAAGAATTGCATCATACTCGTTCGGATCTACATCAGAAAGTAACAAATCAACCCTCACAGACCCTCCTAGTGCTCCATGTGCTTCTTTTGTAGTACTTGCAGTCACGACAGTATGCCCAGCAGCCTCTAGTGCAGCTTTTGAGTCATCATATTCTTTGTCTTGGTAATTATCGGGAGCTATGATTGATAATATCTTTTTCATTGGTGCTTTCGTCCTGTCGTGCTGTTTATCCGCCAGTGGCGGATCGTGCTTTAGTCCTATTGAATTAGCTAGCCAGCACTACAGGACTACAGCACTAAAGCACTACAGGACTATTTATTCAAATAATTTAATGCGGCTTCCAATTGCGGATCCTTATTGGCATTCATATCCTTTAAGGTTCTTTTTACAGTCTTATCCGGCGTAATGCCAACTTCGCTAATATTATTATTATTAGGCGTATACCATTTAGCAACTGTAATCCGTAGACTTGATCCATCAATTAAATTTGCAACTTCCTGCACAGTCCCCTTCCCAAAACTTTGCTCACCTATAACAATGCCTCGTTTATGATCCTGTATAGCGCCAGCAACAATCTCGGATGCAGATGCACTACCCTTATTTATTAAAACCACTAAAGGAATATTGGCTACGCGGGCTTTTCCATTAACATAAACAACTTCATCTTTAGAAGGATCTCGTTTTTTAACAGACACCACCTTACCTTTTGTTATAAATTCAGAAACAATATCAACAGCTCCGTCCAGATACCCCCCTCCGTTATAACGTAAATCTAGCACAATACCCTTAGGTCTTTTTGGTAAAATTTTACTAATTGCTGTACTAAATTCATCCCTTGTTTTTGATCCAAATTGATTTAATTCAATGACAGCAATATTCCCCTTCATACTCCATTCTACACTGCTTACATTTATGGGCCTACGTATGATTGGTATGTCGAAAGGCTTATCTTTGCCACTGCGAACAATAGTAAGCATTACTTTGGTGCCCCTTTTACCACGTATTTTGTAAACTGCTTGTTCAAATGTATATTTTTTTACATCCACACCGTCAATTTTCGTAATAATATCTTCCGGCTGTAAGCCTGCTTTTTTTGCAGGAGAATTCTTTAATGGTGACACTACTGTGAGAACATTATTGCGGAAAGTTAATTCTGCTCCGATCCCATCAAATATTCCATCAAGGTCATTTTGAAGATTTTTATTTTGCTTCGGTGTTAAAAAGGTTGTGTATGGATCTTTTAAGGAATAAACCATTCCACGGATTGACCCATACACCATTTCTTTGAAGTCGAGTGACTGGGGATCTACATATTTACCGGCAAGCAAGCTCCAGACATCCCAAAACAATTTCATATCAACATTTGTATTCTCCGTGCTTCCTGTCGACTGGTTAATGCTTATATTGTTACCACTAGTCTGAGACTGGCTGGACCCAACATGCCAACCCAATGTAAATACAAAAAGAACAAGGATTATTAATCCGAGTATTTTTGGAGCTGACGAACTTTCTTTGTTGAGGTAATTACTTTTTTTCATGTTGTGGCTCATGTTGCCCGCTTGTGCCATGTCGAGCCACAAGCCACAGGCTTATGAGATCATTCGATCTTGAAAAGCCCATTCAAACACCTTATTTTTAACTTACTTAAGTAATAAACTGACTATTGTCTTGCGCCATTTTAATAGAACACTAACGATTGTATGTCTATTTTGAGTATAGTTGAAAATTAGTGAGGAATGAAGGAAAAATTTAGCTTTAAAGACTTGACAGTTTTTAATAAAGTTATTAAGATTGGATCCTTTACCTTAATCTTATTATGAATAAGCCAAAAAATATTTTTATGAATCTTAATATCAGCAATGATTCTAATTTCGAAGCTGATAGTGGATATGTTTTTCAGAGAATACTTTGGAAAACAATTTGTTCAAAACGTGATGATATCCGGCTTTTCTTTTTAGGGCATGTGCTAAATGGCATCCCTTGGCATGAAAATGTCACTATGTTGCCTTTTCATGATAATTATAACAAATTTGCTACGCGTTTTCATTTCGATTGGCATAAACTAGCTGAGCTTGCTAAAGATTTGCCGCATATGGATTTAGTCATCAATAATCAACCTGAACATACACTGGCGTTCAAAATGCTCTTTGGCACATTATATGGAGGGGAAGTGCCAACCATGTCATATTATCATTATTTACCTTTTTATTATGAAGGAGACCAGATTACTTTTGATGAAAGTCAAAATTTAGCGGGCTTTAGTGCACCTTATATTTTAGGTCGCAATTTAGAAGGTGTAGATCTTTCTAATATGAATTTAGTAGGCAGTCAATTCGGTCGCAGTATTATACAAAAAGCATATAAAGAACGTCGTGGGAAAGACCCTAATAAGCCTATCGAAGCCTTTGCGCCACCTATCGAATCGGAGCTTTTTGAGGGGAGTTCAAAAGTACGAGGCGGTGTAAAAAGAGTACTTTATAACCAAAGGCTGTATCAGCATTATGGTACCGAAGCTGTCATTGATATAATGAACAAGGTTGCAAGAGATCAAAAAGTCCAATTGGTAATCACAGATCCAACAGGCCAGCGCTCCACTGAGCGGGATAAACTAGATCCAAAAGCAACAGAATTCAAGCGAACATTGGCTGATCTGCCATTTGTTTCTATAGAACATTGTGAAACCCGAGAGGATTACCACAACTTAATTCGTTCCATAGATTTAGGTATCGCCCCTATTAAACCATCAGCACTTTGGAGTATGGCTGTGGCAGATATTTTAGCCTCTGGTAAGCCGGTACTTTGTCCAAATATGGGTGCATTTCCTGAGCTTGTGCCAAATTCACGTCAGCTGCTTTTTAGTAATATGGATGAATTCCGCATTAAGCTAACGGCTTTATTAGCGGGTGATATGGAAGCGGATCCTGCAGTTATGCGATCAAATGTACGAATGCATGAGGTCAATGCTGCAACAGATCGATTTATTGAATTTATTGACCAATTATGATCGATTACCGTTTTTACAGAGAGTTAAGTGATCAAACTATTGATCAGATGTACGTGCCTGGTCATTACACGGCAGATGAATTATTACACTTAGTGGAATCACATCGGTCTGACCTGCCTTATGTTGACCAAATTGAAACCACTAACAATTGCAATATGCGTTGTCGTATGTGTCCTCGAGCCACGAATATGACCCGAGGAATTATAAAATCGATGCGCAGAGAGCTTTTTGAGCGCATTATGGATGAGCTCAATATAATTGAGCAGGAAAAAGCGGAACAAGGAATTTCAATATCTGATTTTAAAGCAGATCCTCCACGTGATCTTATGTGGAATGGAAGCGAATTCGATATTGGTACTTTACGATTACATCATTTCGGGGCACCACTATTGGATCCTCAGATCACAGATCGTGTGAAATACATTAATAAAAATACTGGTTTTCAAGCTCAGTTATCTGAAATTGCCACTAATTTACAGCTCAAAAAAATACTAGAACTATTTCGGCATCGTCTGGCTCGCTTAGTTATTGCGCTTGACGGAACTAATGCTGAAGAGTTCGAGCGAAATCGAGGGCGCAAAATTAATTTTAGAAAAGCTGTGGATAAAGTGAACAGAGTTGTGGAAATGAAGGTTAATGGAGATTTTGAAACTGCGGTTCATATTCAGCTAATTAAACTTGGAGATGCTAGTAATAAACGTTTTATAGAAATGTGGGGGGATATACCGGGCCTGGATATTCTTCACAAGCCTTTTTTCCCGTATCCAGATATAGACCAATCTATTGGGACACGCGAAGATCATGTATTTGATGCTAAATGTCGAATCCCTTTAGTGTCTATGACTATTCTGGCAGATGGCCGCGTTGTGCCTTGTAATGCGGATTACAATGGAGAAGAGGTTCTTGGCAATCTAAACCACCAATCCCTTATGGAAATTTGGCATGGGGAACCATTTAAGAAATTTCGTGAAAAATTTATAAAAAGTCAATTTACTTGTGATGATTTATGTAATCGCTGTGGATTTTATCCATTTAAAAATTATGCTTTATGAAAATAGATGAAAGACTTATACTCCCATTTTCGGGACATCTGGACACTGAAGAGCCCATTGTAATAGAAAAGGGTAATGGTCCTTATCTTTATGATATTAATGGCAGACAATATTTAGATGCTTTTTCATCACTTTGGTCTACTTTTTTAGGACATAATCACTCCAAAATTACGCAGGCAATCATAGATCAGGCCCGAAAGGTTTCACATACTACACTTTACGGACAAGCACATAGTCCAGCCCTGGAGCTTACTGAGAGGTTGCTTCAGTTTGTAAAGCTTCCAGAGTATTACGTGCTTTATTCCAATTCGGGTTCAGAAGCTGTGGAAAGCGCTGTTAAAATTCTTATTAACTTTTGGAAAAGGATGGAAGGTGAAAGTTCCAAACGACAAAAAATTATAACTTTTCATAATTCATATCATGGGGAAACTGGTGGTGCTATGACTGTTAGCGGATTCGATTCTCATGACGAAATGTTCCCAGGGATGACAAGCCTAAAAGAGGAGGCCGCTTCACCGGTTCAAACTCAATGGGAACAAGGTGAAAAGCCACCAATAGACCTGCCAGATTTTGAAACCCTTTTTGATGAAATAGAAGATCAATTAGCTGCTGTAATAATTGAGCCATTTTATGGAGCCGGAGGGATTCTCTTTCCATCGGAAGAATTTTTAAACAAAATTGCTAAAAAAACACAATCTAAAAAAATTCCAGTAGTGGTTGATGAAGTTGCTTCAGGTTTTTATAGAACTGGTGAAAGGTTTGCTTTTCACGAACTTGATTTTAAACCGGATATACTCATTTTAGGGAAAGCTCTTTCAGGAGGTTATTTGCCAATGTCTGCCACCGTTGTGTCTCCGAATATCGCAGCAGAATTTAGTCGAGATAATCAAAAGGAACCTCTGATGCATGGACATACTCATGCAGGTAACCCTATTGCTGCAGCTGCTGCCATTGCCTCCATAAAAGAGATGGAAAAAGATGATTTTTTGAATCATTTGCATAACATTATTAATGTATTTAAAGTTCAGGTTAGTAAAATTATTCACCCTCATGTTGCAGAAATTAGACAAAAAGGCCTCATGGCAGGGGTAGAGCTTTATCAGCCAAAGTCAAATATAGATTGGCCGGATTTTGCCAAAAAGGTTTGCTATGAAGCTAAGCGGAATGGCGTATTGCTGAGGCCTCTTGGAAATATTGTAGTACTAGCTCCGCCAATGATTATCAGCAATGAAGAAGCTCGAACTATTACGCAAACATTGCGTGATGCAATAGCAACAATGACAAAAAAATGAAGCTTAAAAGTGTTTTACAGCGTCGATTTGATTTAGATGAAGAAGCAATTCAAAGGCTGGAAAATTTTTATGGACTCAGACCTGTATCTAACATTATTCAAAATATGAGAGGTCTCATAAATATAACACTAATGATAGGAGATCATTATGTACTAACCGCATTTCGACAGAAGGGTCAGGAAGAAGTTCGGAATTTAGTGGATTTATTAAACTCTATGCCAGAAGTTCCATTACCAAACCCCGTTGAAGGCAGGGAAGGTTACATATTAATACTAAACAATTTACCAATTGTGATTACGGAGAGGATTGAAGGAAAACACTATATAGGGCTAGATCATGCCCGAAAAGAACCTATGCCTAAAAAAGCTCATCATAATGCCGCTAAAATTTTTTGGGAAATTCATCGGAAGCTACAAGAAAAAGGGCTCGTTCACGGAGATATGGAAAGGCAGAATATACTTTTCAATGAAGACGATGAAGTGGTAGGGGTGGTCGATATTGATGCTATTAGAGAAGGAAATTTATTGAGAGAGTTTAGTCATTTCTTGTTAAATTTTGCTTTTTGTGATCCAGAATTCGACCCTAGTAATGTGGATTTATATTTGGGAGCAATGGCACAATCGGGAATGATCAGAAGTCAGGATATTCATGAAATATATAGACATATGCACCAATTTGTTACTGATGACCTAAGAGATTTTAGTGAAATTAATAGAATAAAAGGGGGAATTAATTTGTATGCCCTAAGGAGACAATATAATGAGGCACTACGTTTAGCTTATAACCATTTTAATTATGGATAAACCCAATATTTACAAAGCTACTATTTTTGGCAGCTCTTCCCCACAAGAAGGAGACCAGCAATATCAAGATGCTTATGATCTTGCAAAATTGTTAACTCAAATGAGGTTCAGTATTCAAACTGGCGGTTACTATGGGACCATGGAAGCAGCTTCGCGTGGTGCACTTGACGCAGGTCAAACGGCTATCGGAGTCCCAATGGATTCTTTCGACCCAAAAAAGCCTAATCGATTTTGTCAGCCGGAAAAGGTTAGAAACATTTACCAAAGACTGGAAAGGCTTATTGAAGGGCGTGATTTAATCACCATTTTACCAGGACAGCTTGGTACATTAACAGAATTTTTATTAGTATGGGAAATGCTGGAATCATCTCAGTTAAAACCAGCACCTGAAGTTTGTTTGATTGGTGAAAATTGGATCGAGTTGATACCTTCGATAGCAAGGATCCAAAACATTAAACCTAAAGACTTAAAACTAATTAAGCAATATGGAAACATTGCTAGTTTTAGATCAGATTTAGATCATATTATTCAGTCAATTGAAGCAAAGCGTTCTTCAGACCAAGCCTGAATTGAGTACTGCTGAACATTTCGTCAGATAACTTGACACGTTCCTTTTCACCTAGTGCATACAAAATTTTATTAGCAAATTCCTGAGTATTCGGAATGCCATAAGATTTATGAGGAGCAGTCGCCTCATCAATGCCCATTGGATTATTATGACCATATTCTTGATATGTCGCATATTTTGCCACAGAAACCATATGTGAAAAAGGCTGGTAAATTTGATTGAATGGTTGATTATTAAGTACAACATGAGCTCCCATTTTCAGGGCTTCCATGGGTATTCTTGGTATATAATCACGCCCGCCTGGGAAAGCCAATATATCCACTTTGCTCAAAAAAGCCAGAACTTCTAAATTAGAAAGTGACCCTTTTGCTGCATATATGCTTTTATTTTTTAAATCGTTAATATCATTCATTTCCCTCCCACCTGTACCAACGATTACAAGTTTGGCCTTAGGCTGGCTTTGATGAACTTGAGGCCAGATCTTTTTCAAAAGTACTCTTGTATTTTTAACTGCCTCCATTCTGCCTAGATATGCAACAATTTGTCCCGAATCCAAAAAAGCGTCTCCAAGCCCAAGTCGTAATACAGTTTCTTCAGCCTGTTTAGGGGCTTCTTCTAAAAGTTCATCATCAGTAAATTTGGTAAGTACACTTATCTTATCTTCATGGAGATTGTAACGATCCATTAACAATGCCCGATCAAATGGCTGCATAACAAAAACATGATCAGACATATTGAGCGCATTCTCATAGCCTCGATGATAAAAAGAGAAAGTTGGTTCATTCTCATGCGCCATGGCAATTTTAACCAATAACAACACTTTTACGCGTGTTTCCTTGAGTGCTCTAATCATTTCTTCTCCGAATAGGGGAAAATACGTCATAAAAACCGTGTCAATCCCCTGAGAATTAATACATCTTTTAAAAGCCTTGCTATTCAGACGGTATCCATCTGCCAAAGAAGCGAAGTTGTAAAAAGGAATATTAGGGATAGTAATGGGTGCGACAAGTTCATAAGGATTTACAGACGAAACAATTTCTGGCATAGGGCAGTATTCAGGCCTTTCAGGATTTGCGGTAAGACCAATGACCTTGCCGAATCCCATAGTATTTATAGCTCTGGCGAAAAAAATAGATGAAAGTATATGTGAGTTGTGCTCTGGCGGAACACCGGTAAATAATCCAATTGTTGATTTTTCAGATTTTTCCTTCATAATAAAATCCCTTAGTATTTCATTATAAAGTAAAATGCAGATTTTACCAATGCCTAAGCTAATTATATTTGATGTTGACGGCACCATATTTAATACCGATGAAATCTATTTTCGGTTACTAAAAGAACAGCTCAGAAAATATTCATTTGATTTAACCGAACAATTTTATGGATTAAATGATCTAGAGGATTCGGTATATGAACTGGGGCTACCCAAAGAAGTAAGTGAGGTTATTAAAGAAGAGATAAGAGCTTATTATTATTCAGATGAAATTTTACAAGAGCTGGAATTTAAAAAGGATGTGCAGGAAACTCTCGATGTCTTATCAGAAAATTTTCGGTTCGCTATTGGCTCTGGTGAAAGAGAAGGGCAGATAAAAAAATATTTAGCCCATAAAGGGATTACGGATATTTTTGAATTTGTTGGTCATGGACAAATGGCAGAAGGACGAAAAAATAATCCGGAATATTTTCAAATTATTGCGGATAATTGTGAAGTCAGTTTGGCAGATTGTATTATGATTGGTGACACTTTACACGATGCCAATGCAGCCAAATTAGGATGTAGGACTATTATCATTCCTTCAATGTTTACAAGGCATATTACTTTCCCGAGCAAGGTGGAGTTGGTACAAACTTTTTCTGAGCTCCCAAATTATCTACGTCTTATAAATCATATTAATCATTTAATCATGTAAATCAAGGTTCAGACAACTTCACCCAAAAAGCCCTCTACTCTGCGGCTTCACGTCCAGCTTAGCCTCCTTAGCAAGCTCAAGATATAACTCCTTCTCTTTTTTGCTGACTTTTTTAGGTACATCAACAATAATTGTAACCAAATGATCACCCTTGCTGTCAGTGCCAACCTTAGGCACACCGTAGTCTTTCATTTTAAACACTTTACCATTTTCTGTGCCGGCAGGAACTTTTAATTTCACGTTTCCATGAATAGTTTTAATTGTAATTTCATCTCCAAGTACTGCCTGTAAAAGGTGAATATTCTGAGTAGTTTGAATATCATTGCCAAACCTTGTAAATTCCTTACTGCCGCTAATGCTAACATGTGCAAATAAATCACCTGCAGGACCGCCTTTTAAGCCAGCTTCACCTTTGCCGGATAAACGGATTGCAGCTTTATCATGAATTCCTGCCGGAATTTTAATTTTAATATTCTGATTTTTTAGAACCCTGCCTTCAGCATGACATTCTCGGCATTTCTTTTCCGGAATCTTCCCGGCACCATGACATTTTTCACAACTTGCAGCAGTTTGAATTTGACCAAGCGGTGTTTGCTGTATACGCACATGCTGACCTGTACCTTGGCAGGTTTCACAGTCGACAATCTTACTGCCAGGCTCATTCCCCATCCCCTTACAATGTTCACATGTTTCATAACGACTGATTTCTACTTCTTTGGTTGAGCCAAAAACCGCCTCTTCAAAAGTTAAATGTACAACAATTTCAATATCATTCCCACGTACCGGACCACGCCTTCTTTGTGCCTGACGAGCTCCACCACCAAAAAAGGTATCAAAAATATCTCCAAACCCACCCCCAAAATCAAAATTAACATTTTTAAAATTAAATCCTCCAACAAAATCGTCAAAATTAATACCACCAGCCCCACCAGGACCACCCCCAACACTTCCGAATTGATCGTACTGTTGTCTTTTCTGTTTATCTCCTAATATTTCGTAAGCCGCTGTAGCCTCCTTGAACTTATCCTCACTCTCTTTCCCACCACCCTTATCCGGATGATACTTTAAAGCAAGCTTTCTATAAGCTTTTTTAATTTCTGCCTCTGTTGCGTTTTTATCAACTCCTAGTGATTTGTAGGGATCCATTTTTGCAGTTTTTAATTTATAGTTTTTAATTTCTATTGAACTACTAATTAGTTAGTAAAATAAAAACTAAAAAATAAAAACTAAAAATTTAAATCAAAATCAGCTCAAAAAGTTTAGTCAAAATAGAGAGAAAAGTAAAGAAGTAATAAAAGTTATTTTATATTGACTAGTGAACAAATGTTTACTACAATTAATATAACCTTATATTTTAACTTTAAAATTATGACTGATAAATCATTGATAATATTTGAAAATTATAAAATACGTAGAGTGTATGATGAAAAAACCAAAACATGGTATTTTTCTGTAATTGATATTATTGCTGCATTAACAGAACAGTTGGATTATCAGGTAGCAAGAAAGTATTGGAACAAGTTATCTGAAAGGCTTAGAAATGAAGGAAGTGAAGTGGTGACAAAATGTCACCGGTTCAAAATGAAGGCTCAAGATGGAAAAATGAGAGCAACTGATGCTGCTGATGTAAAAACTATTCTTCGTCTTATTCAGTCAATTCCATCCAAAAAAGCTGAGCCAATCAAATTATGGTTAGCTAAAGTTGGCTATGAGAGAATACAGGAGATAAATGATCCTGAAAGGGCTCTTAATCGTTCAAGGCAGTATTGGAAAAAGCATGGCAGAAGTGAAAAATGGATCCAGCAAAGAATGATGGGGCAGGAAACCAGAAATAAACTTACTGATTATTGGAGTAGTCATGATGTAAAGGAGGGTAAGGAATTTGCAATTTTAACAAATATTATTCATAAAGAGTGGAGTGAGATATCTATAAAAGAACATAAAAATTTAAAAAGCCTAAAAACTCAAAATTTACGTGATCACATGAGCGAAGCAGAGCTGATTTTTACTACACTTGCTGAATTCTCTACAAGGCAAATTGCAGAAGTGGAACAGGTGAAGGGGCTTGAAAAAAATAAACCCCCTGCAAAACAAGGTGGTAAAGTTGCCAGGGGCGCAAGAAAGGCACTGGAAGAGAAAACCGGAAAAAATGTTGTTACCAAACAAAACTTTTTATCAAATGACCAAAATAAAAAACAGATTAAAAAGTAAAGCCTTATTCAGCCTTCTTAACAGCCTTTTTTATGCGCTGAACAGCTGTTATAGTTTTCGGATTTGGAGTGATAACATTCCCCACAGTATCTTTAAGCCCATTCATTTTAATCTGATAATGTTCCAGATCCTGTTTTGTAATACCTGTAAGCTCCAACTCAACAACATTTGCCTTCGCAAGCTTGGCAGATTTAACTGTAATTTTATCTGTAACTGTTGCATTATTTTTATTCAAATCGGAAACACTATAATTTGTAACCTTGGTAGCACTATTTACATCAACTGCCTCATTCCAGATAATTTCAACATGTGAAAGATCCTTAAATTGCTGTTCGATGGGATAAGGCGGCATGGAGTCGGGGACAACAGCAAGGCTTAAGTCGATGTCGTTTTTGAGTTGGCCTACATACGTTGCGCGATTTTCGCGTGCATCAAATTGACTGCTCTTTATCAATTTTCCCTCTGCAGCCTCAACAGTTAACTTATAAAATGTTTCACTGCCGGACTGCTTAGCTAAACGTAATTGGAATTGATTATTTTTAAAAGCATAACGAGGAAGTGTATAATTATAGGTCAAACTTGCTTTACTGCCAGCGGGAAGAACTATTTTTGCCCCAATGGATTTAAAATCCCCATTTGTTTCTGTTTTACTGTCTACCGGCGCTTTTTCAATAGTAGATTTGCCTGGAATATACAATCTCAAATATCCTTTATAATCATCGCTATATGTATTTTTAGAACCAGGATAACGAAGTGTAACTTCTGCTGTAATCACTGGCATTTCCTTTGTAACATCTGCATGATAGTGAACTTCTGTCTGAATATATCTATCTGCTTTTTTGCTACCAAGATTTGCTAAATTCATAGCTAAAAAATCACTACGTTCTGGTAATTTTAGGGTATTCGCCCACCCTTTTGTAATAAGCTTATTCTGCAGGCGGTTATTATTTAACCAAATGTACATATCTTTATTATGCAAACCAGAAACGATTACATCACGAGTTTTAAACGGATGCCATTTAGCCTTACCCATCAAGCTTGCGGCAAGATCTCCAAGTACATTTTTACGGTTATTGAGAGCTTCGACATTATGCCTATCAACGTTGTTGACTTCAAATTCTAATTGACTAAAAAGATTGTCTTTTGTATAGGCTTTACCATTAACCTCAACGCCACCAAGCTTACCGATTAAATCTTCAATCATACTAAAATTCACAACAATAAATCCATCCACATCTCGTTTGGGAAATTTAGCTTTATAGAATTTTATGAGATCAACTGTACTGCCCGGAAAACTCGGATCCCAGTTTGCATCACGGAATGTATAACCCTGATACCACTCATTTTTGAGTAAATCTTCATGTGGATAAGGTGGTGTTACATATGTTTTTGTATCAATATCGTAAGAATTTTTAAAACTTATATCACTTGTAAAGCCCATAAAAGTATCAATTGTGCCATATCCTGTTATGAATCCCCCACCAGGGCGCAATTCATAGTTATTCTGGAGTAAAACAACATAATTTTTACTAAAAAAAGTTAATCCCAAATAATGATTCGCAAAAAATCTGAGCTCACCAAGGCATAAATATACAATCAAAAACAATGCAATAATTATTCCAGCGATAATCGCAATCCACTTTTTTGCACTTTTGGGTAATTTTATTTTAGGGAGCTTCGATAAAAAATTTGTCTTTTTTTTATGTGTGTAAGGTGTATATCCGTATTCCATATTTTATTATTTATTTGATTTATAGCTAATGCACAGATGAGCAAATACCACTCTTTGTCATCCTGAGCCTGATTCAGGATCCACATAATTAATAAATTATATTATAACCAATTCACCAATAATCCGATTATCCGAATATGCGAACCCCAGCTACTTACCCGATTATAACCTAAACATCCATTCACAACAAATATTCCCATTTTATATTCCCATTTCCCACCCCACACTGTAAAATTTACGATGTAAGTGCAAAAAGACTGAAGCGCCTAAGGGCATAAATACAAAATCATTTATAATGATCACCAAAAGAATAAAATTATATCTATCAAGCGTAATAATCTACGGAGGAGGATATTTTGCTATTACACAAATACCTGCCTATCGGGATTTATTAAATGATCGGACATATAATTATTTATTCTACTTTCTAATAGGATTTTTATTAATAAGCCCAATATATTATTTATCGATTAAACACGTAGGGGAGAATAAGCCATATCTGTTTATCCGGATGCTCACCAAACTACCCCACAAAAGAAAAATTACTGCAGATGAAAAAACCGCTGCATTATTTTTATTGGTTAAAATATTCTTCCTGCCAATAATGCTGAAATTCTTTTTGGACAATGCAGGATGGATACAGGGCAACTATAAAACCGCAAGTTTATTCGCATTTTTACTCGTACTAATATTCGCAATAGATACCGGTGTGTTCTTTTTTAGTTATTCTTTCGAATTTGAGAAGCTAAAAAACAAAGTAAAAAGTGTTGAGCCTACTTTTCTTGGGTGGTTCGTGGCAATTATTTGCTACCCCCCATTTAATAGCATTATAGGTGAACACATCGCATGGGGCGCTAATGATTACGCATATTTTTGGACGCCAACAATTACAAATGCTTTTAGGGTTGTAATAATAGCCCTGTTTTTGATCTATTTAGCGGCAACAATTGCTCTTGGTCCAAAGGCATCTAACCTAACGAATCGTGGGATAATATCAAAATTTCCTTATTCGATAGTAAGACATCCTGCGTATATTTCTAAAAATCTTGTATGGTGGATAACTTTAATCCCTGTAATGACCTGGCAGTTCGCAATCGGCATGGCTTTTTGGTCAATAATATATTTTTCCCGTGCATGGACGGAAGAACGGCATTTGAGTGCGGATCCGGATTACATAGAATACAAAAAAAAGGTAAAATGGATGTTCGTTCCGTATATCTGGTAAAATTAAAATTGATTTCGTTCTTCAGGCGAGCAAGGTTTGCAGTGTGGAAGCTGAAAATCTTCAACAATATTTGCAATCTCTTCTTCTGTAAGGAAAATTATTTGTTCTCTGACTGCTTGTACAACTGGATCAAACTTATCGACACTAGGTGCAGAAAATTGTCTATCCCCAACTCTCACGACAATGCTTTTAGGGCCATTGGGCTCTTTATAAACAAATGCTCTCACCAAGCGGGAATTACCTAAATTATCTGGTTTAGATCGCATAAAAAACTTTCAAATAAATTATTCTGTGCAAAATATAGCAAATTTGAAGCTGATGTGTAATCTTAATTAACTATTCTTAATCATAATATCCCAACATTCCTCTGTGTCAGATGATTTATCGTCTATTCTGTGTGTAAAAATAAACTTTGTTTCACTTCTTGTATTATTAATAACCTTAAAAACTCTATCCTTTGCCTTGGGTGGATAATTTTCTACATATGCACCTTGCACCCGCTGCCTAACACTACCCACAATTGCGCGATAACCGCCCTGATGCGGTTGCATAGTGACTGGATAGCCCTCAATGGCAGATGATCTACCGGATGACATTAAGCGTTTTATAAACTTAGGCAACATAAATATAAAATTTTTAGAATGGGATTTAAATTACATGAAAATATTAATATTTGTCAAGTTTGTTGCCACTAAAATGTATGATAAACTATTTATAATTAAAATCCAGTATGTCCCTCGTAATAAAGAGGGATTACAGGGAAATTCCTAACAAAAAATACAATGAAAAAAGACACATGTGATCAACACAAAACAAAAATAGCAGTAGTTGGTACCGGCATGGTCGGCTCCTCTTTTGCTTATGCAGCTATGATAAAAGGATTAGCTGCAGAAATAATTATGATAGATGTAAATGAGGAACGTGAAGAAGGGGAGGTGATGGATTTATCGCACGGCCTGATTGGCACAGAAACCGGCAATGTTAAAGGCGGGCATTTTAGTGACTGCCGTGATGTAGATGTAATTGTAATCACTGCGGGAGTCCCACAAAAACCAGGAGAAACACGTTTAGATCTCATCAAAAAAAATACTAAAATAATGAAAGGTATAATAAAAATGATGGGGAAATTGCGTAGCGATGCAGTTGTAATTGTGGTGTCTAACCCTGTTGATGTTTTAACGTATATTGCTAAAAAAACGATCAAATTGCCGGAAAATCAAATATTCGGTTCAGGAACTTCACTCGATACATCAAGATTGCGCTACATGGTTAGTGAAAAACTTGGGGTAAATCTTCATAATGTTCATGGCTATGTAATGGGAGAACATGGTGACAGCGAATTTGTACCGTGGAGTATTGCTAATGTATCTGGCATGCCAATGAGGAAGCTGCTCACAGCAAAACAAATGACTGTGATTGGCAAAAAAACAATGCGTGCCGCTTATGAGATTATTCAAAGAAAAAGATCAACATACTATGGCATTGGTTCAGTGATTACCGAGCTAGTGGAAGCAGTACTACACGACAAAAAAGCAATTATCCCTGTTTCCACAGAACCAGGATCAACTTATGGTATCCGTGGGATCAGCCTAGGTGTACCATGCGTGCTAGGTAGACGGGGTGTGGAGAAAGTGTGGAAAGTACCACTCACAAAACCGGAAATGACAAAACTCAAAAAATCTGCGGGAATTTTAAAGGGATATTTGAAGGGGACTTAGCTCTATTTACACCCTGCTGCACCCATTCGTTCACCTAATGTATCGGATGCTTCAGCCATATCCACAAAAACCTTGGCGCTATCTCCTGAAAGACTTAGTTTTGGAGCTGCCTCTGTCATCAAGCCTGCTAATGTCTTTCTGCGCTTATCTAAGTCGGCACATGCCTGCGTTTCTGGAGGTTTAACTAATTCAAATGGAGCCACTGGAGCTACAGGAGGCGCAGGAGTAGCATCTTGTACTGCCCCTGATGTCGCACAGGCTGGGGTTGTGACTAACATAACAGCTGTAGATAAATCTCTTAGTATTTTTGGTGTATTCATATAAAAAAATAATTAAAAAAATAATGGAAAATATTATATAAAAAAATTAATAATGTGTCAAATAAAAAACATATTTTTATAAATATATTTGATATATTATTACTCGGTCTTCCCAGGGGGTCACAAATGCCTTGACAAACTATTCATTTTATAGTAAAATTTAACTCACTTTTAATAATTAATTCAAAATTATGAAAAAATTATTTTTTAGCCTATTTATTGCATTTCTTTTGTGTCTTGGAATATCTACGTTAACCCCTACACAAAAAGCATATGCATCAATGTCCTGCGGTAGTTCTTCTGGTAATGATGGCACATACAGTGGTTGTGCAGGAGATAGCATTACTCATAACCTAAGTGGTATCAAAGTTACCATAGGTGCATATACTGATAAATTCGTACGGTTTAAAATCAGCGGTGCTGACATAAGCTATTTATACCTCAGAAAAAACGGTACACGTAAGCTAAAAGCGAAAAATGGCGTAGAAATAAAACTTTTTTATAAAAAATATTCAAGCAACTATGGAGCCTTTATTAATATTGCCACTAATGCAAAATATGTAACTCCAACACCAACAGTCCCAAAAATGTTATGTGGTAACTCAGCTGGCAATGACGGCCTATATAGTGGCTGTGCAGGGGACAGTATTAAACATTATCCTAGTGGAGTAGTGTTCACTATTGATTCATTTGATGACAACGCAGTGGTTCTGAGCACCACGAATGCAAATATATTGCAATCATATTTATATTATGAAAATCAAAGCCTAACTCTTATCTCCAATAATGGCTATACAGTTAATTACAAATACACACATAAATCGGATAAATACGGTGTATCTGTACAAATTGATTCATATAAAACAACACCTACAGAGACAACATATGAAGAATTACCAACCATCTCTTGTGCAGATTCAGGTGGTGGAGATGGGACTTATAATGCATGTGTAAACTATACTATTAGTCATAGCCCAAGCAATACAAAGGCAAAATTACTTTCTCACAACGACTATTCTGCAAGATTAAAAGTTTATAATGCAAATACTGATTATATTTATGTAAGAAAGGGCAATACACGTACTGTAAGGTCGGACAATGGTTACGATGTAACTTATTCATACACAGGCAAAACTGCCTTTGGTGTATTTATAAAAATTAGCTCCAATGCCCCAGTTACCCCAAGCCTATCTTGTGGTAATTCTGGCGGGAATGATGGTGTATATCGTGCTTGTATAGGAGATAGCATAAACCATTATTCTAGTGGAATAGTAGCCACTGTTAAATATTACGATAACACCAGATTAGATTTGGCGCTTAGCGGACGTTATTTAGCTGATGTTTATTTAAACAAGAATGAACCTTATGTAGTAAAAGCATTTGGCTACCAAGATGTAACTTTTACATATACAGATACTTCAGACGCATTTGGTGCCATGGTAAAAATCACTACAGGGCCAAACGGTGTAATTCATGACAACTACACTTTTAGCGGCTATATACATAATGAAGATGGTGTCCCTGTAAGCGGTGCAAAAGTTGCCATCGCAGTTAATGGCACTGGTGAAGAAGTAATTAATAGCTATACAGATTATAATGGTCATTTTTATATGAGTTTAGCCTTAAATTACAACACTCAATATATTATTCATGCATATGGAACATCTGATTATGCGGGTAGAAAATTAACAGATTATTTAAAAATTCTGGATTTAAATAATAGCAACCAATACTTTAACAACATCCGTTTATATCATCCTCGTCAAATTACATTTAATTATAAATATAATATGTATGGATCTAATGATATAAATAATTTCTCAACATATTATGGCAGTGTTTCAACTAACGGTAATTATTCAGGATTTAATATACCTAGTGGAAATGTAACGGATGTATCAGGTGGTTCATTTTATACAGGAGTGGTCGATGGTGTAACTAAAATTGTTGGAAACAACATAGGACAAGGAGGAGCTGTAGATTTGGGTTATGGATCACTTTCCAATGTTAATTCTGCGCCTATCGCAGGTTACAATAGATTTGGTGTGGAATTACAAACCGGTAAAAATTATGCCGTTTACGACACAAGAAATAACGTATATGGGATAATACATATAAATAGCATTACAATTGAACGATAATTAGTATTTTTATTACAACAACTAAAAAGCGTGGGGCATCCCACGCTTTTTTTGATATCTATTTGTCATCCTGGGTTTAATATATAAAACATTGTACTACTCTTTGTCATCCTCGGGCTTGACCCGGGGATCCAGTACATTTGCATATAGTCTGGATCCCGCATCAAGTGCGGGATGACAATGGGGGTGACAACCCTCCTCAACTTCTGCAATAATACCAACATGCTAAACAAACCTTTCGTCGTTCTCGACCTCGAAACCAGCGGCACTGACCCAAAAAAAGACGATATTATTGAAGTTGCGATGATCCGTTATGAAAAAGGGAAAGAGGTTAAACGCTATGATGCCTTAATTAAAATTAATTATAAACTTCCTAAAATCATACCAATCATTACCGGTATAACTGATGAAGATTTGGAAAAAGATGGCCAAGACAAAGGATTGGTCTTTGAAGAAATTGAAGAAATGCTGGATGGAGCATATATGATTGCCCATAACATTAATTTCGATGCAGGATTTTTAAAAGCAAATAAATTGAAATTGGATGTTCTTGGTTTTATAGATACAATTCCACTAGCCCAAATTTTGATACCGGATGCCGCAAGTTATAGCCTGGAATCTCTATCCGATGATTTAGGCATAAAACATGTAAACAAACACCGCGCCATGGGCGATGTTGAGGCCACTCTGGAATTATTTAAACATTTATGTAGTAGGGCAGATGAATTACCTAAATCGGTTATTGACGAAATGGGCAGTTGCCTAAAGCGATCTGACTGGGATAGTGGGGTTATTTTTGAAAACGCAACTGCCAAACAATCCCCAATCGGATCCCCAATCGGATCCCCAATCGGATCCCCTACTGGATCAACCAATAGCCCACTCGAGGCTTCTGACATTTTAAAAAAAGACGGCATCCTCAATAAATGCTGGGAAGACTTCGAATACCGCGATCAGCAAATGCAAATGGCGGAAAGTGTAATGAGCGCATTCGATGAAGGCTATCATTTAATATGCGAAGCACCAACTGGTGTAGGGAAATCTTTGGCTTATCTGATTGCATCTGCAAATATTGCAATTAAAAATAAATCCAAAGTTGTAATTTCGACAAACACAATAAATCTGCAAGATCAATTATTCGAGAAAGACATTCCGTTGTTAAGAAAAATATACAATGTAGGGGACTCACATGTGCGTCCCCCGAATAATGATGGAGACAACATACGTGTTGCCCTTTTAAAAGGTCGTAAAAATTATTTATGCTTACGCCGTTTATCTAAGTTCAAAAAACGTTCAAAATTCAGTGAATATGAAATAATTCTTCTTATAAAAATACTAGTTTGGCAGGCAATTACAAAAACAGGAGATAGCGGAGAAATACATTTAACAAGAAATGAGAATTTAATTTGGGATTTTGAATTATGTTCAGATAAAAAATATTGCAGCCCACAAAAATGTAAACCGTATGGCGAGTGTTATTTGCACAAGGCACGCAAAAAAGCGGAAGAGGCGGACATAATTATAGTAAACCATGCACTTTTGTGCGCAGATATGGAAAGTGAAGGCACTCTGCTTCCTGAATATCAGTATTTGATTGTGGATGAAGCGCATAACTTTGAAGGTGCGGCTACAGATGCATTCGGAATGACCATGAAGCAGGAAAATTGCAGCTTACCACTCAAATTAATAAAAGGAAATTTATCCACTATCAAAAAAAATTACCAGGGAACATTGTTTGCCGGCCAATTGGCAATGGATAAAATTGATGATGTATATGAACAAATAAGTGACCTGGAGGAAGTGGTAGATAATTTATTCACTGTAATCGCATATTTTGTTAATCAAAATGTACAGGATTCCGGTTATGTGGAAAATTTATTAGTGGATCAGGTAGTTCTGGGTATGGAGGAATGGTTAAACCTGGGAACGTCTGCGGATGAAACATGTAGGAAATTAAATGCATGGCTAAGAGATTTGAGAGGCTTTTTAGACGCCTGGGCAATCAATTCCGATGATGAATCCGAACAAAATGAATTCATCACAGAAATAATGCAGGAATCGGATATTTTGAGGGAACAAATAGTAGCACTACAACATTTTTTCTCGGACGAAAATATTCATGTAGGGGACGCAGATCTGCGTCCCCAGAATGAATATATAAAATGGCTAGCGGCAGACCAACAAGGCACCGTAACAGTAAACCTAGCCCCTTATGTACCAGGAGATTTACTAAAAGAGAAATTATACGACGAGAAAAAATCAATAATCCTCACATCTGCAACATTAGGCGTTAAATTGGCAGACAAAAATCCTAATGCGCCTGAACAACACCCATTTACTTATTTGCGGACAGTACTGAGTCTGGATGAAAAATTTGAAGAATTAATAATCGATTCACCATTCAATTTTGAAACACAAACATATGTAATGGTGCCGAACGATGCCTTGCCAATAGTTGCAAAAAACAGTGTTCAGCAATTCACACCATTTTTTGAACAATTAATTAAAAAAGTTAAAGGTGGAATGTTGACACTTTTTACATCATATAAAATGATAGAAACCCTCTATCTGAATTTGATGGATTATCTGAAAAACGAAGGCATAAAACTACTCGCTCAACGGATAAGTGGTGGGCGAAATAAAATCATGAAAGCTTATATGAACGACCCTGAAAATTCAGTTCTTTTTGGCACTGCAAGTTTTTGGGAAGGTGTGGATATAAAAGGTGCAGCACTCACAACACTTGTGATTCATAAGCTTCCATTTGATGTTCCCAGCGACCCAATTGTAAAGGCTAGAAGCCAGATGTTTAATAATGGATTTATGGAATACATGCTACCACGTGCAATACTAAAATTCAGACAAGGGTTTGGCAGGCTGATTAGGTCTAAAAAAGATTATGGCGTAATGATTGTGTTAGACAACCGTGTACTTACCAAGCAATATGGAAAATTATTTTTAGACGCATTACCAGAAAATATCACACTAGAAAAACCACCACTTGCAGAAATACCGGGCAATGTGGAGCAGTGGTTAGGGTTGAATAGAGATTAGTCGTATAAATCTCTATATTGATCTATAACCCCCTGAGCATTTTCAGGTAATTCATATCTAACTACTTCCATTTGCCATTGCCTTAATTGGGCTAAATATTCATGATCTATCTTCTCTATTATATCAAAATGATTCCCCATCAACCTTTCATACGCCTTCACCGTATTGTCTATTAATCTTGGTGCACTGTTATAAAGAGGACACTTGTCATTATCATGATCCAGCATTATCCATGCAATTAGTCGCGTAATACATGCACGAATATCTCTTCTTTGCTGAAGGGGCGGAAGCCCTGGTAATGTCTCAATATTGTTTGCCTTATCTTCAGTCTTGATAATTAAAGCCTGTTGCCTCCTTCTTTCGCGTCCTGTAATGGAATGTAGGCGTAATAAAAATTTTGTCAACTTACCATTATCATATTCATTATGATATTTTTTAAAAGTTGCTCGTGGCTTCGGGAGATCGCTATAATTTATACCCCATGAACGCCCTGTTTGAAAAGGGGCATCAAGCAATTGTGATGTTCTGCCCTTGCCTGCAATATTAAGCTGAATTATGGCTTTTTTTTCTGCATCAGATAATTCCGTATTATTAGACAGGATCCTCATTATGTGTATTAATGTTGTTCTTGTGCGCCCCCTAATTAAATCTAATTTTGTTGCCTTGATTCTTTCCGGCTCTAGGCCAAAACCACTCTGTATAACAGGGTCCAAGCTACTATCATATTTATCTGCCAATCGTTTTAAAAAACCATCAACTAACCCCTGAACACTTAAGCGAGTGTCTTCTACAATATCATGTATAGGGCCGATCAAAGCAAATATTACAGCATTATGCTCAATGGATTTCTTTTCTGTTATAAAAGGTAATACATCTAGCAGCATGTTAAATGTCACATCAAATGAATGGGTTACAAATGGTATTGCTTGCGTCTTCCGTAGTCGTCTCTTGTCTTGCTGATGATGTGCTGCTTTTGCCGCAGCAATAGACTGATGTGTAGCATCTATGGCCCTAAGATATCTATTGCACATTATAATATCCTCTCTTTGTGGATGGTCAGGTGGTAATACATATCGTTGCTTGTCTTTTGATCTTTCAAGAAGCATTTCATAATACAAACGAAGTGCAACTATATAATTTTTATGCTCTAAAAATAATTGAGTCCGTAATGCCTTTTCTGTCACCTTCCAATTCTGCAACCTTGTAGGAGGTGAATTACCATCATAATCAGGTGCATTTGCAATTATAGCTCTTATTGAATTTCTGAATTGTGCTTGAATGATAATAGGTGTTGTATTTAAAGTATGATCAACCCCTTTCTGGCGCACCCTTGGTGCAGATGACCAATAATCTTGTAGTGCAACTGCATATAAAAGCATGTTTGTGTGATGTTTCTGAACTTGGCGCCAGATCTCACCAAGTCTTACTTGATGATCCGTATGTATATCCGATATCAATACATCAAGCTGAGATCCACTTGGAACAATAAGTTGTTCTTTTTCCAAAAACAAAAAATATGCCCTACTGCTAGAAGAGCATTTACTAATGTCCATATTTATAGGATATCTTTCTTGTGCTTCTGTGGCATACCCCACCTTCAGCGCACCCTCCTCTGATTTCGACTCTGGTGAATCCACCATTTTCCCATTGATAAAAAAATAGGTAGTACATTATACCATATATTGTCAAGGATGGCAGTAGCTTTTGCTATTTTATATCATCTGGCCCAATATCGATCGAATTAAACAATATCTTTTCTAAGTCCAAAGTAGCATCTTTCACTTCATTAAAAAATTCTTGCTCTTCCCCTGAATTGAATTTGCCATATCTCTCATGTCCATCGCGAAACCTTTCTTCTAAATCAACAATTTCATTATGCTTAACTCGTTTATCTGCATAAAATATAATTTGTTTCTCTAGTGAATTATAGGATTGCGACTCTAATATTATATTCTTAGACATATGTAGGCGAATAACCTCTGCTGTATCACCGTAACCCATTGTAGACAAAACTTCAGCAGTAATTTCTGAATGATGCATTCCCTTATATTTCCTTCTGAATTCTTGCCACTTTGCCCACTTTTCATCTGTTACCTCTTCTTTAAATCCGGACCTATTTAGCTCTCGTATGTCACAAATACGATGAAGATCGTGCAGCATTGCGGAAGAATACAGCAATTCTGTATTTATAATCTCGCCCTTTTTCATATACGCATTTGCAATTTGCACAGCCACATCCGTAACAACCTTGCAATGTTCGCGTATATGTATCGGCATAACCCACTCTTCATATAAATCGGATATGGTGTTTTCGGGAACAATTGTTGGGCTGACAAATTGTATTTTAATTTCTCTCTCATCACCAGAACCCTCAAAATAAACCGCAATATAGTTATCTGGCAGATGCTCACCTAGCCGATCCGCCCATTCGACCACATTAATAGCATTTGAATCTTCCATCGTTTCTTCTATGCCTATCGATGTAAAATCGTCACCTTCAGACAAGCGATAAAGGTCATAATGATAAAGGCAGGCATCAGCTTTCAGGCGTGAGGCGTCAGTATCTAAATTCTGACGTCTGACGTCTGACGTCTGAAAGCTATATTTATTTATATAAGCGTATGTAGGGCTCTTAATAATCCCATCAATCCCCAGCCCCTCAGCAATCCCTTTCGTAAAATGCGTCTTCCCAGCACCAAGATCACCAAATAGGAGTACATTGCTGCCTGGCTGCAAACGTGCAGCCAGCTTTTTGCCCAACTCAATGGTCTCATCTGGTGATTTAGTTATGTAATTAATCTTCATTATCGGATAAACTTAATTTTAACTAATTTTAAATCAGCAATTTCCTGAAAATCTTTTCTATCGGATGTAAGTAGGGTTGCATTTAATTTATATGCAAACCCAAGAGCGATGCTATCACCCATTGGGATTCTGTAAATTACTTTATAATTGGCACCCTCTTCCATAATACGACGATCAATTCTATGGTAAATTTGTATATTAAGCTCTTTAATAACATTCATTAAAACAGATTGGAATAAGGGCTGTTTCTTTAAAATAAAATAATAAACTTCATAAAAATTTACAGCATGAATAAATACATTTGTCCTTTTATCAATGAGGTGTTTTTTCACAAGATTTGCACCTTTTTCACCCATAAAATATGTGATAAGCGCCGATGTATCTAAAACTATATTATGTTTCATATGATTAAAACTTTTCTAGTAATTTTTCTTTGCGTTTAAATGTCAAATAATCTCCCGCTCCTTTCAGACCTTCCCTGAAAAGTTTTTCATAATCTTCTATTGTCATATTCTTTTTTAGTGGAACTAAAACAATCTGATCATCTTTTACCATAAAAGTACATGGTGTGCCTTTTTTTAATCCAAATCGTCGACGAAGCTCAACAGGAATTGTTATTTGCCCTTTTTGAGTAATTGTAGTCATGCCAAAAAGATTAAGTAATACATTATATCTCTATTATACTACTTATTTATAAAAAAGTAAAACAGAATTTTAAAAAGGTATTACTTTATCCCCAATACTTCTTTAATTCTTCCATCTCTGTCAGCACCAGCAAGCACATGAAGCAATTGGAGCTGTTCAGTTTGACTAGAGAGTTTTTCTAATGCATGCTCAACAAGCACCCTGGTTAAATTTCCTCTAGCTCCATACCCAATAAGCCTCCGTGCTTCTCCGCTGGCTTCTCTGGATAGCTGTATTGTTTGAGCAGGCCTGGTATCAATATGCTCTTGCAACCTATCTAATATTGGTGTTGCCTTAAGGTTTAATAGCTCTTTAATGCCTATATCATAATCATTGCTGACAAGTGCATTAAGCAGATATAGCTGTGCCTCTTCATGCATAAATTCGCCAAGTGCCCTTTCTATTTTTAATCTTGTTAAGACTCCCTCTCTGGCTTCCGCAACCAATAATCGTACCTGATCCATAACACCTACAGGCTGCATATCCAGTCGTATTGTGTGACTAGAATCAATTCGATCTTCTAAACTATCTAATATTGGAGTTTTTTCTGGTGGCATTTTTAATAAATTAAAAAATAAAGGCTTATATTATAGCAACAATATTACCTCTGGCAAACAGTAAAACAATCATGAGAATCATGGTTCAGATAACTAAACCCCGCCACCAACCCAACAAGCATCATCCCCACAAAACTGTCCCACAAAAAATGATCGAATGGAGCTAATGCTAACAAAATCAAGGGTGGTATGACCTTGCCTGTTTTCCAGTGTCGACTGATGAGTATTGTCAAGAATGCGACAAGTAAAAGCAACCCCTGTATACCGACCTCGTTAAGGATGAGAAAATATGTATTATGCACCGGCTGAAACTCCCAAGGAGACAATTTCCTATTGGTGATCCGTTGGTGATCCGTTGGTGATCCAATTGGCGACTGATTTACCCCGATTGGATCCCCCGATTGGATCCCCCGATTGGATCCCCCATAGGAATAGAATTCCATTCCCAAGGTAAAATTC
>CAYWJA010000028.1:0-16155 GCA_964458485.1 uncultured Candidatus Peribacteria bacterium
CCGGATAACGCTTGCCTCCTACGTATTACCGCGGCTGCTGGCACGTAGTTAGCCGGTGCTTATTCCTGGGGTACCTTCATCATTTATTCCCCCAGAAAAGAAGTTTACAATCAAAAGACCTTCATCCTTCACGCGGTGTCGCTCCGTCAGGCTTTCGCCCATTGCGGAAGATTCCTCACTGCTGCCTCCCGTAGGAGTATGGACCGTGTCTCAGTTCCATTGTGGCTGATCATCCTCTCAGACCAGCTAAGCGTCGTAGCCTTGGTAAGCCATTACCTTACCAACAAACTGATACTGCGCAGGCCCCTCCCGGACCGCAAAAGCTTTACCCTTGCGGGACCATCCGGTATTAATCCACCTTTCGGCGGGCTATCCCTGAGTCCGGGGTAGGTTCCAACGTGTTACTCACCCGTTCGCCGCTATATCGCTCGACTTGCATGTGTTAGGCGCACCGCTAGCGTTCATCCTGAGCCAGGATCAAACTCTTCATAAAATGAAGTTTTGCCATGAAACGCTTTGTTAACAATGTTAATGCTAGCGTTCCCATGTACCAGAAGCGGTACGTGGCAAACTCTTCATAAAGTTTGTCACTCTCCCGATTTTATCGGGAGAGATTTGTTTCATGTTTGATCATCATCCCGATAAAATCGGGATAATTAAAGCTCTAAGAATATTCGGAGTGTATCAATCACCTACCTCAGACATGATTGCAAATAGGTAAATGACTAACACACACTTATCTTTACTGCATCCAAAATGTAATAATGTTGAGAACTCTGCAAAAGCATCATCTACTGCGTTATAAATAGAATTTTAATCCTCCCATGTACCAGGCTACGCTTCGGTACATGGTGTGGTCAAAATTTTATTAAAGCCTTGTATCTAATACTTTTACAGAGTCCTCCATATTCATTGAATGCACGTTCTATTGTTTCGAGTTATTTTTCATGCCCGAGGCCTAGTCGGACTGAAAAAATAAAACGCTCTGTTTTTAAGGAACAAAACGCTTACTTAAGAGTAAAATATTTTTGATCTCTCAGTATAAGCACAAGGATTTTATCGAAGCGAATACTTAAAGTCAAGAAAAAAAGAGACTTTTTTTATAATAAAAAAAAATTAATCAAAATACACCCCTAAAACTCCTCAATATACAAGTTCATAATTCTGAACCTATTAAGCATTAAGATATGTAAATTCATCCTGAGAATATCCTGGTATTATTACTTCCGGTCTAGTTTGTGGTGTTCCTATTTTTAGTAATGGGATATTTAATGTATGTAAGAGATGCATTACCATTTAAAAAGAGTCTTAAGCTTGTAGGAAAAGACATAATGCGCGCGGGCTTTGGTCTTGCGGTATCTCTTGTGTTGGCACTTAATTAATGGGGATCTTTAAATATACTTATCTAATAACTATCCATATGGCTATCATGAGACGAATCAGGCGGATGATTAGAGATTCCTAATGCCGTTTTTCTATCTGTTTCATAATCTGCTTTTGCTTCTAATAGATCAGTTACTAAACTATGAAACCATAATACTACCTTTCTTGCTATACTTGGAGAATCTGTGGTTTTATTACCATCTACATTAGACTCCGGATGACTTAAATCTTCTAATTCAGGTAATTCAGTTCCATTCTCTTTATTTGTAATCATAGTAATAAAATTATGATGTATAATTTTTTAAATATGAAAGGATATTATTATATACCAAAAAAACTAAAATTGTCAAATGGCATTTATTGGAAATTGTGATACTATTATCTTATTATTATATTGTAGTAATAATTATCTGAAATGGATATTGTACTTCTTACATCCGATTATCATATTAGTGCCAATATTGCCGTTAAAACGTTTTTACAGAATACCCGCCTTAAAAAGCATGATATTAATGTGACTGGCATTGTTTACACCTGCCCTTACGGCATTGGTAGTTCTTCGTGGAAAAAAATGCGAAATTTTATGAAGCGTGCAGGATGGTTTTTTTCTCTAACAAACATTATTACAACAATTTGGCAAAAAGCTGCAATTAAATTTGCTAAATGGTTTATTCCCAATAAAACACGGGAGCATTTTGAGTTTAGGGAATTAGCCAAAAAAAATAAAATACCTTATTTAAAAATAGATAATATTAACTCTAAAAAGTCTAAAAAATTTATTAAAAAATTAAGACCAGATTATTTAGTTTCCTGTTTCCTCTTGCAAATTATTGATAAAGAAATGCTCAAAATACCTCGAAAGGGATCAATCAATGCACATCCTTCCCTTATACAAAAACATAGAGGTACATTCACGTCATTCTGGGCGCTTTTAAAAAACTGGAAAAAATCCGGTGCCACTGTGCATTTTATGAATGAAAAACCGGATAGCGGTAAAATAATTTTACAAAGACACTTTTTTGTATACCCTTCAGATACCATTTACTGCATAAATAAAAGAAGTGCCAAATTGGGTGCCAACTTACTAGTAAAAGCTCTTATAAAACTCAAAAATCAACAAATACGCGGTATTTTTTATAAAAAAATAGGTAAAATGTTTGCCATGCCTACCGCGAAAGATGTAGAAACTTTCTATAAAAAAGGTAAAAGCCTGATTAAGACAAGAGACTTTTTTGAGATGTGAAATTAAAGAAAAATGTCTTTTACACCTTCTTTTATCACATTGCCACTCGTATTATCCCAAACATAATCTGCGTATTTGAGGTATAAATCACGGCGTTCCTGCCAAATTCCACGTAACTCAGCGAGTGGATCCTTACCCTTAAGTGCTGGTCGATTTGACTGTTTTTTCATACGCTCTATTAAGACTGTAGGATCTGCAAAAATGCACACATTGACTCCATTGTTCATTAAATTCTTCATATTCTTAGGATCCAAAACAACCCCACCGCCAGTTGCGATTATGAGACCTTTAGATTCAGAGTATAACGAACAAATTTTTTGTTCAATTTTTCGAAACAATTCCCAATTATGCTTTTTTATAATATGTGAAATTTCCATTTTTGCATAACGCTCAACTTCCAAATCCAAATCAACAAATTTGCGACCAAGCATTTTTGCAATCCTTTTGCCTAAATAACTTTTACCACTTGCACGCATGCCAGTAAGGATTAAATTTTTCTGACCTAATTTGATTTTTTTAGATAAATACATTCTTTCTAAATCCTCCCAAAAATTCGGATAAGTTTTGTCTGTACACCCTGGATTTTCAATAACAATACCCGGTATTTTGGTGCCGATTACTGCAAAGCACATGGCCATGCGGTGGTCGTTATATGTGCCGATTGGAGATCCTATTGGTGATCCATTGGCGATCCGATCGGGGCTAACCGGCCCAACCCCCATTGGATCCCCGCGACGGGTTCTGAGCGCAGCCGAAGGGCGAAGGAGCCGATCTCCCATTGGATCCCCCATTGAAAAAATTGTGATTGAATTTTTAGTAGTAGTTGTATGAACACCAATTTTGTTTAACTCCCTCTCAAGGGCGTCCAATCTGTCGGTTTCTTTTATCCGTAAAGTAGAAAGGCCTGTGATCTTCGTTTTGCCTTTAAAAAACGATGCTGTACATGCTAGGGTCATCGCCACATCAGGCATTGCTTGCATATCTGCTGCGATTTCGGATTCACCCTTTGTCATCCCGGACTTGATCCGGGATCCATATAAATGACAAGTGGTATTACCACCTTTTTTGCTCATACCCCTATTCGCCGATGATGCCACGCTAACCTCATTCAAAACCCGCTCATACCGTATATCTCCCTGTATCGACCCCTTCGTCAAATTCTCAAACTTTACCTTTCCTCCATGCAAATAAGCAATGGATGTCCAGTAACTAGCTGCACTGGCATCACCTTCAATCTGATAATCACATGCTTTGTAAACCTGCGGTTTTACAATGAAAGACTTATAACTATTATTCTTCACATTAATTCCAAATGCCTTTAAAACTTTGATCGTAATATCGATGTAAGGCTTACTAACCAAATCACCAATTACATCTATTTTAAGCGGACGACCCAAGAGCGGCCCAAGCATCAAAAGTGCTGAGAAGTACTGACTAGACTTATCTCCCTTCATTTTAATTAAAAACTCCTTCGATTCAGAAATCAAAAATCTAAAATCAGAAATCCTTATTGGTGGATATCCGTTATTTTTTAGATAAGTAATTTTTACGCCAATTTGCTGCAACCCACCAATAAGGTCCCCAATAGGACGCTCCTGCATTCGTTTATCGCCGGTTATTATGGTCTCCCCTTCCCGGACAGCCATAATTGCCGTTAAAAACCGTGTGGCAGTGCCTGCGTTATGTAAATCAAATTCAAAATTACCTTTCTTAAATTTACCCCCACATCCCTCAATTTCGATTCCGCCTTCGAATTTCGAGTTTCGAATTTCGAGTTTCTGTAATACCTTCATCATTACAATGGTATCATCAGATTTAAGTGCACCATAAAGCCGACTCTTGCCTTTTGCCAAAGCTGCGCATAAAAGCGCCCGGTTTGTAATGGACTTTGAACCAGGTAAAGTCAATTTAAAATCCAGACTTTGTTTTAAGGGGATTACTTCTCGATTTTTCATACTATCCTCCCACACCAGCCAAAATAGGTGCTAGAGATACAAGTAGTAAAGATATAATTACTATGTATACTACGATTTTTACGAATTTTTTTTGTTTCATGATTCAGATTGTGGCTAGGGTTGTGGCTAGGATTGTGGGGCCAGAACCACCATTCTAGCCACCATTCTAGCTACCGCTCGACCACTATTCGTTAGATGTTTCAATAACTACAACATCACTAAACTTACTAACATTATTTTTACCATCAGAAACTTCTAATGTCACGTTATAAGTTCCAGCTTCTTCAAAAGTATGCGCTGGCTTGCGGGCAATTGAAGTAGCACTATCTCCAAAATCCCACTTATATGTGCTAACAAAGCCTGTTGAACACATGGAATCAAATGTTATAGAAAGCGGTACGGTACCTTTTTTGCGACTTGGAGTAAAACAAGCCTTTAGAGGTACTTCGCGAACTGTAATGGTTTTTGTAGCTGTATTGGTTTCATTATTATTTGTAGTTACTTTCAATGTAACTGTATATGCCCCTACCTTGTCATACTTATGAGTTATATTAGCTCCGCTGATAGATTTAGCGGATTTATCACCAAAATCCCACTCATAACTCACAATACTGCCTTTATATGTACTAGATGATGACCCATCAAATTTTACTGTTAAAGGTACATTGCCAGACTCAGGATCTGCCTTAATAACCGATTTAACACCAGGCTCTTTGACTTCTACTTTTATTGTTGTCGTACTCTCCTGCTTATCAGCATCTCCGATTTTTAATGTAACGGTATAACTACCTGCTTTGTCGAAAGTATAGTCCACCTTTTCGCCTAATTTAATTGTATCATTTATGCTCCATTCATAAGTAACAATATCTTTGTCGGCATCTGTAGATTTCGAAGCATCAAAAGCAACTTTTAAGGGCACCTCACCTGTTACCACGTCTTTTACTGCAACAGGAGTTGTACTTATTAGCGCTGTCGGCTTTGAAGATTCACTTTTTACCTCAACTTTTACAGTAGCAGAATCTGTTTTACCAGCACTATCTTTAATTTTTAAAGCAACTGTATAAGTGCCAACTTTATTAAAAGTATAAGAAACTGATTGCCCTTTTTGGAGCTTGGTTCCATCGCCAAAATCCCAATCATAACTTGTTACTTTTCCTTTTACACTAGAGCTACCACTGCCATCAAAACGAATCTGCAAAGGTGCTACACCACTAAGACCCGGTGTTGCTGCTATTTTAGCTGTAAGCAAAGGGGTTTCACTTTTAGTAACTTCTATGGTTCTGTAAAAATTTTCAACTAAATTTTTGTTATTTATATATCTTAAATGAACTTTATATTTACCAATTTTTGTAAAGGTATAACTTGGTTTTAAATTTGTGGTATCTGCTAAGTCATAAGTACCATCGGCATCAAAATCCCAATCCAGACTCTTTACTTCTGTTTTCTTTACTAATTTACTGGCATCAAAATCAACTTTTAAAGGAGGTGTACCCTTTGCCGGCTTAGCACCAAATAAAGCCTCTTTTATTACCAGAGTTTTATAATAAATTTTAGGATCACCCTTTTGAACGTTTACCTTTAAACCAACATTATAAGTGCCATTTAAATTGTACTGATAAGACTTTTCTTCATCATTGCCAACCTCTGTTTCAAAAACACCATCACCATCAAAATCCCAACTGGCATCTTTAACTGCAATCTTATTATTAATGAGTGATTGGGCAACATTTTTAATACTAAAGGTAACAGTAAGTGGTGCTTGTAGGTTTTTAAGATCTGTTGGTTTTGTTATTAATATCTCAGCTTTAATTTGTTTAGCTGCAATTTTAATTCCGCCAATATAATTATAAAGAAATAACCAAATAAACATCACAAGTATCATCGGAACAATTCCTATAATAGACATCTTGATACCCTTATTCCTTGCCTCTTTATCGCCTTTTTTGGCAAATAACATTCTAAATATCCCTATTACAGCAAGTATAAAGAAGAGGAATGCAAGAAAGCCAAATGAAAGATTAACTACTGTAAGTAAAAAAGATTTAACTCCAGACGCATCTATTCCGAACGACTGTAAAACAGGACTATTCTCTCCCCCCTTAGCTATTACCATTACCATTAAAACAATGAAGGCAACAAATAAACCCACAAAACCAAGCCCCATAATCAATAAAAATTTTGCATTACTTTTTGTTTTTGTGGAGTCTTTGCCAATTTTTGTAGGAACAGGTTTGCCTGCTGCATCTTTTGCGGGTTCGGCTGGTTTTGGTTCTGTAGCAGTAGGCTTGTCAGTAGAATCTATAGATTTCCCTTCTTCAATTCCCGCCTTTTGCTTCTTAATTCTCTCTTCATGACTTTTTATTGCCTCTTCATGATCTTTTATTGCATCTTCATGACTTTCGGTTGCCGATTCTTTATTATCAGTTTTTTCCGGTTCAACAGGTTGTGTCGCTGGCTCGGTTTCTTTGGTAGGTTCGGCTGTTGGTTTAACATCCGCTGTTTCATCTTCGGGACTCACCTTTCGGCCTTGCTCAAGGCCAGCATGTGCGCCCCCTACAGTATCGCCTGACGTTGATGCTGTATCGGTTGGCTTATCGGATTTTGCCCCAATTGGATCCCCAACTGGATCTCCTACCGGATCCCCAACCGGTTTCTCCCCCATCCCCCATTCACTAGAAGAACCCTCAGGAGCTTTGCCCTCAGGATTTACATTTTGATTTTGTTGATTTTCGTCTGTCATGTTTTTATTTTTAATTTTAGTTTGTTTATAATTGAATTTATTCTATCATAAAATAAATAAAAACTAAAAATTATAAATTAAAAACTATGCTAATAGATTATCATCTCCACAATCACTTCTCTCCAGACAGTAAAACAGATACCCGAAAACTGGTTGAGCATTTGCAAAAACGAAAAATTAAAAACATTTGCATTACTAATCATGGTGAATGGTTTGTGCAGGAGGAAGATGCACAAATTGAGACTTTTGATTTTAAAGAATCTTATGAACGCCTTTTGCTTTCAAAAAAAGAAATAGAAGAAATAAGACCGGAATTTCCCGATATGAACATTGGTTTTGGGCTAGAATTACAATACGACAGGCATGCATTAAAAGAATCTGAAAAATTAGTAAAAAGTCTGCCTTTTGACTTCATTCTCGGTTCAATCCACTTTGTTGACGACGTATTGATTGCAAATGATAAATATTGCCGTGATATGTTTGAAAAATATTCTGAACAAAAAATGTATTCAACATACTTCAAAGACCTCTTAAAATGGGTAAAAATAGGCAATTTTGATGTTGTCGGTCATTTCGATATCATAAAAAAAGTAGGTCATGAATACTACGGCCCTTTTAATCCACAAAAATACAAACCAATCATACTCAAGATAATTGAAGAAATGAAAAAAAGAGGAATTGGAATTGAAGTAAATACAAAATATATGAAAAAAGGGTGCTACGAACCATTCCCCCACCCCTACATTCTGAAGTGGTGCGTAGAAATGGGTATTAAAAACTACACCATAGGCTCCGATGCGCATAGTGCAAATCAGGCAGGTAAAAATATACCGGAAGCGTTGGAGTTATTAAAGGAAGTGGGAGTAAAAAATATTTCGACCTATAAGGATAGGAGCGCTATTTTAACATCAATATAGCTATAAATTTGCCCCACATATATTATAAATGATATACTTATATCTTATTTTTTATAATTATGAATAAAGTAGATTCACCGGAAAAAGTATTTGAAGATTTCTCTGCAACCATTAAAAACGTTGTAGTTTGGCTTAGGTTATTGCAAATGACAGAGTTGGATGATAGCGCAAGAATTGAAATGTATGCAAAATTAGAACAAATTAGACAGGATCTGGAAGGGCAAGTTACAGAATTACTGCAGTTAAGACTGAGTAATATACCAGTAAACGAATTAACACTCCTAATTTTTGAACAAGTCGCTTCAACGAAAGAGGCATTATCTGCCACTGAAGAATTAGAAGATGCACCTGAAATTGCAATACAAACATTAAAGAGAAGAATATTATTAGCGCATAGACTAAGATCTTCCTGCAATACACATGTTGGCCGCCAGGCATTAATACATAGAATTGTGAGCGATTTTTTCACTGGTGGAAATTTGACCTTGCAAGAAGCCATTAGCATTTTTATAACAGATGCCAAGAAGGAATTACCCAACCCAGAAGCAACTTTAAGAAAATTTTTACACGATCTTAATGTAAATATCACAAGGTTTGATCTGCCTGTTAGATTAGATTTTGGTAGTTCAGAAGGTGTAAAATTAGTAAATATGGAGTTTTACCCTCCAGAGCAAAGATAAGATTATAATAATATTACAAGTAAAAGCAAAAGTGTTGTAATTTCTGACAACAGTTTTTATCAATCTATAAAAAATTAAATAATATTTTTCACTTTGGGTATCCTTTGGTAAAAAAACGCGAGTTCTGCGTTCCATAATGAAATGAGCACAGCGAATGCAATGAAGGAGGCTAGCGCAATTATTTTACGATAGAAAAATAATAAGCTAGCAAGCAAAACCCTTTTGGACCCCGAAGTGAAAAATAACTTTATATTTGGAAAGGCCGAAAACCTTTTCAAAAGGTTTTCGGAAACTACCCATTCTTCAGCCAATCCGGTACCGGTCCTTGGCCTTGGTCGCCAGCTGGTTTATCAGTACCTCCAGTATCAGGCTGAGGTAGTTTAGCTTCAGGTTCAGCAGGTGGTACATCAGGAGTGGTTGGCTCTGCAGGTGGGGCTGTATCTACTGGTGCATCAGGAGTAGGGGCAGATTCTGCAGGTGGTGGTGTGTCAGCTGCCACTGGTGTATCAATAGCAGGCTCTGCAGGAGCAGGTGTATCAGCCGGTTTTTCAGGCGTCTCTACTGCATCATTCTCAATTATTTCTTCGTCCAACGGCTCGTCTGCAAATTCATCATCTGTTTCATCAACTGGTAATTCATCCATATTTTCATCATCCTCAGGCGCAGGATCCTGCGTCTCTACAGCCCCATCGCCACTTCCCTTCTCTGTTGCTGTATCGTCTACTGGATCGGCATCTGCCTCATTCAGCCAATCCGGTGCACCTTCCTCATTGGAAAAATCTTCATCTTCACCAGCATCATCAATCAAATCATCAGAAAAATCATCTTCTGCAAAATCGGATTCATCGTCAGGCAATGGTTCGTCATCGGCTAATTCGTCGTCTGTTAATGTTTCATCTGTTAATTCGTCATTTGGTAGCTCATCCATACCTTCATCTTCTGTTAATTCATCATCTGGTGATTCATCATTTGATAATTCATCCATGCCTTCATCCTGAGGCGTAGCATCATCCTGTACAGCAACATCATCCTGGGACGCGCCATCATCCTCGGGATGCAGGTCTGCATCCCCTACAGCATCGCCTGACGTCGTCACTGTATCGTCTGCAGATATTGCATCTTCTGTTGCCTCCTCGCCTTCTATAACATCTTTATTATTCATCCACGATGGCGTAGGGCCCTCTGCATTAGCAGGTGCTTCTTCCGCGGGGACAAAATCATGCTTACTTGGTTTTTCATCAGATTCTTCGGTGGTGGTTTCGGTGGTATTATTATCATCTTCATTATCGGGATGCAGATCTGCATCCCCTACAGCGTCGCCTGATGTTGTCGCTGTATCGTCTGCAGGTGCCACCTCCGCAACCTCGGCTTCTGCTGGTTTTGGCTGCCCTGCTTTTTTTGCACCATTCTCATCATATGCGCCTATTTTTGTTAAAATTTTAACTTTCAATTCATCTACTAATTCCTCAAATGTTAATTCCGGATGCTGGACTTTTAAGAAAATAAGGAAACCTCCTACAATAAGAAGTATTAAGGCAACTACAATTATAATTAAATAAAGTATAATCTTAAAAATTTTGCCAATCACTGAAGAACTTTTTTTTGTAGTTGTAACAGGAGTTTTCTTCGTATCTTTAGTGGTATTTTGTGTAACCGTACCAGTTTTAATATCAATCGTAGCTTTTTTGGTGTCAGTAACCTTATCTGCATCAGTAATAGTTAAGGTTACAATATATTTGCCAGCCTTAACATAAGTATATGTAGGATTCGTTACGGTAGCTTGAGTTTTCTGTTTAGTAAAATTAGTACTATCAGTATCACCAAAGCTCCATTTATAAGTAAGTGTTTTATTAGAAAGGCTCTGTGAAGCTGTAGAAATATTTGTAAAAGTAACCTTACCGCTGCTTACTGAATATGTAAAATCAGCCTTTGTAGGTATTAGATCTTTAACTGTAATGCTTAATGTTTTTTCTGCCTTATTCTTCTTTTTATCTGTTATTAAAACCTTAACTTTAGTAACTCCCGGCTTACTGTAGCTATGTTTTATAGTGTTACTGCCAGATACCTCCTTGTCTACTTTGCCATCACCATCAAAATCCCATTTAAAAGTATATTCACTTAAACCAAGTGAAAGCCCTTTAACAGTAAACGCAATAGGATCACCCTTTGTAACCACCGATTTATCAGAGCTTAAATAAATACCAGTCTGAACGTTTTTATCAGACAGTGATGGTGCTGGTGGTTTTGGTTTTTCTCCAAACACTATTCCTTTTTGTATACGACTCCCCTTTCCGCCTTCTCCGACAATAATCAGCTGTGCGATTATTTGATTCTTCGTCTTTTTATAAGAAGTTGTCCATACATCACCATTTTTAAATGAAATATCTTTTAAATTATCAATGTCATTTTTAGGATCACCATCGCCATCACTATCTACAAAAATATTTTTATCTATGCGATATTCCACAATTTTACCAGTTGAACGGCGTGCATAAAACGCAACCTTGTGAGTATCTTTATATAAATGCACCATGCCATCTTTTGCATTTGGCGCAGGAGAAGCGTCAAGTATTGCTGTCAAATCACCGGCTGTACTTTTATCCTGAAATACAATAGCAACTTGATCTGTAGCCTTTTGACCTTTCTTATCTACTAAGGTAATCTGTGCAGCTATTTTAGACGCATCCTTTTTATAAGTAGCAGACCATGAGCTACCGGTTAGATAAGAATTATCACCGGAATTATCAATATCATCATTAGCAGTCCCATTCCCATCGCTATCTACATAAATATTTTTATCTATTCGGTATTCAATTATATTTCCTACAGATCTTTCCATTAAAAAGTGAACTTTACCGCTATTGCCATATAGCACAACTTGCTTATTAGAATCACGTTGAGGAAGAGTTTCTAATACTAAATAAGGACCTGCTGTACCAGAGGTACCAGTGCCCTGTTTGGTTGTAACAGCTGTCTTGTACTTTTCTCCGACCAAAACGTTTATTGGTGTATTTTTAATAGTAGAACCGCTGGTGGATGTTAAATTAACTATGTGCTCTCCCTGTGTACTAAATTTATAACTAAAATTTTGACCAGTTTGTGTGCTTAAAATACTTTTACCCTTATTTACCACCCATTTATAAGTTTCAGAAATCACAGAACTTTTAGCCTGCATAGTAACCGTATCACCTATTTTAACTTCCATCTTACCACTGGCTAGCACGCCAGTTGCACCTACTAGTAGGGTTAAAATAAATATTGCTATGATTTTTTGTATTCCTGTTTTCATTAAGGCGTTTCTAAATTTTTAATTTTTAGTTTTTAATTTTTATTTAATCTGACTAACTCACCCACTAAATAAAAACTAAAAAATATAAACTAAAAACTGAATTAATGTCATTTGACATTAATTAAAGCATCCTGACTAATATCCCCATAAACAGTATCAGTGGCCTTAACACGTATTTTCATAGTGCCGGCATCTGACGACTTAAATATGGATGATGCTTTTGAATTACTGGCTTTTACGGGATTTGGAGTAAAACTTCCACTGCCCTCTAGTACGCTAAAATAAACCTTGCCATTATAAAGGGATCCATCTGCATTGATTACACTTACGTTTATATCTGCACTTTTACCCTTTTTAAGGCTTGCGGGTATAATATCTATATCTAGTGTTGTTAATGGATTTTGTGCAGACGTAACACGAATAGAATTATATGCATTCTTTTTTCGCTCTTCATCAGTGACACTTAAATCAACAGTGCGTGCGACTATACCTTTTTGGCCAAGGCTGTCTTTAACGGTAAGTTTAACTTTATACTCTCCTTTTTTTGCATAAGAATTACTTGCCTTAATTGTTTTCGCCTGCACGTCATCATCCTTTGTTCCATTGCCATCAGAATCAGTATCCGCATCAAAATCCCATTCAAAACGTAAATTGGTATCTTTTAATGTTGAATCAAAACGCGTATTACTTGCATCGAAGCTGACAGTACTGCCATTAACCGAATATGTAAAAGCTGCCTGAGGAAGAGATTCTGTTGTTTCTACATTAATCTGCTTGGTACTACTGGAAGAAAGGCCACGATGCACTACTTTCAAGCGCACTTTATATGTGCCAGGTGTGTTAAATTGACGATTTACCTGAGGCCCGGATGTTGTGTCATCAAAACTGCCATCACCATCAAAATCCCATTTATAAGCACTGTTAGGCAGAGTTTCACCCTGAGGATCGTAGGAGCTTGATACAAAACTAATCGAATCTCCTGCACTTATGGTTGTTTTATCTACTGAAAAATTCGCAACAGGTGAAAGGTTCGGACCGTTAGTAATATCCAAATAACTTACACTGCCAAATCGATCACTACTATTGTAAGCCCCGCCATCACCATCAGTGGCCTCTACCACAAAATAATACTTATTCTTCACACCCGCTGTACCAAAAGAAGTTATTGTCATATCTGTAGAGTTCGTAGTCGTAGTATGCACACCCATCTTCTTACTTGGGTAACCATCAAGGTAATACCACCATGTGAATTTCTTAACAGTACCGTCATCATCCTTCGGATTAACTGCTTTTAGTGCAATTTTTACTGGTGTTACAGCTTTCTTCTTACTTGGAGGAGTTATGACAAAATCAGTAATCTTTGGTAATTTATTAGTAACCTTAAAATATACTTCATTCTTTTTACTTAATTTCCCTGTTAACTGATCACGCACTACCAGGCTTGCAGTAAAACATTCACCTTTTTTACTTAATTCAGCAAATTTAAATGTAGTTTCTTTACTGCTGCTTTTTTCTCCATCAGGAAACCTCCAGTCGTAAGATAAAAGACGAGTAGACCCATCAGTATTTATTGAATTTCTGGCATCAAAACGTATCTTATCTGACCTGCTTACAAGAGCTCCATCTTTCCCCTTGCCACATAAATCTGTCATTAAACGAACCTCTCGCCCATTAATTAAATAAGTAACTACCGCCATTGGCTCTTTACCAGCGCCTACTAATATTTGTTTAGTTTCGTAATTGGCATTATCATCTTTATCAAAAAAGTGTAATTTAAGTGTAAATTTACCTGTTTTATTATAAGTATGGGTAACTGATGTTTTTTCTGTACTTTTTTTATTACCATCGCCAAATTCCCACAAATAAGCTGCTGCATTGGTGCTTTTGGCGCTAAAAGTAATAGGCTGACCTACGCGTGTTGCCAAGGTTGTTGTAACTATATCTGCAGAAAGTACAGATGTTACTGAAACCTTTTTTTGAACCTGATTAACTTTGCCAAATGCATCTTTAACTTGAAGCTTTGCTTTATAATCTCCTATTTGTTTATATTCATATGTAGCTTTAGGACTGCTACTATCAACTATATCAAAAGTTCCATTTCCATCAAAATCCCATGAATACGTAATAACATCTCCCTGATCGGGATCATAGCTATCTATTGCACTAAATTCTATTTGATTAGGATGATTCTTTTTTGGTGTAGTAAAATTAAAACTAGCAATTGGATCCCTTGAAATAACCTTAAATGTTTTTACAATTTTATCAGTTGCACCAGTAATATCAGTAACCAAAAGTATTGCCGTATAAGTGCCTGGCTTTGTTAGGCGATAATTAAAAGTACCTTTTGTATTTGAAGCTACTGTATTGCCTTTACTGTCATTAATCTTCCATTCATATGATTTTATCACGCCATCATCCGATCTGGAGCTTTCACCTGCAAATTTAAAATTCGTATTAACATTTCCTGTTTCCGGAGTAATTCTTATATTTGCAGCTAACGACTTAACATTAAGTTTAACTATGCGTTTATCTACGGTGCCAACATTATCTGCAACTTCTAGTTTTACATAATAACTGCCTGCTTTCGGATAAGTATGCACCACAGTCGTAGGTACAAGACGTGTTTCGCTTTGAGTATCTCCGTAATACCATGTATATTTTATAATTTTACGCCCAAGGGCTGGTGTTGTAGGACTAGGGTCGAAAGAAACACCTGTCTTGCCATCTTTAAGTGTAATATTGTAGGAATCCGATACATCAAAACCATTAATACGGAATTTAACTTTAGATGTTGGAGGATTTGCTTTTATACGGACAACAGAAACACCATCTGCAGCCTTTTTATAACCATCTTTATCTGTATTAGATGTTGCAACCCTAAGTTTTACAGCATATGTATTTACTTTGGTAAATTCGTGCAGTACTACAGGTTTAGAACCAAGAGAGACTTCATTACCTGTTGAATCCAAATATGTCCATTTATAACTGCTAATTGTACCTCCACTAGGATCAATTGAGTTCAAACCATCAAGCTGAACAGTAAATGGTACATTTCCGCTGCCTGGATAAGCTGTAATATTGGCTTTTACTACTGGATACTTTTGAATAAGTTCTTTTAACTTTTTATATTTTGTTATAAATCTCCCTGATTTTACGCCATCTGTAGAGTCTTTAATTAACGCATCAAGCGCATCTGTTGTGTCTTTGTAGGCATTTAATATATCTCGGGAATGAGGCATTGTTTTATATAAATCCCCTAACTCTGCTTTCATTAACTTCAAATTAGTAAGGCCGTAAACAAAATTTTTGATAATGTCCTGATCAGCAGCACTTAAAGGTGGAACTGAATTCTTTAAAAGATTTTTAAGGTTACTTACTTTTTGATCAAGTGTACCAGTGGATGCAATAGATTTTACTTTTGTTTTTGCTGCACTGGAAAGATTACTTATATTCAATTTACTAACTACATCTTTAGATAGCTTATCTATCTCTTTGACATCATCTGTATATGCCGGAACAGAAGGGCTGCCCTTTACAGAGCCTGCTTTTGGCTTGGTAGAAGACCCGCTTACATTACCACCTGTAGATAAACACTGCTTATTAACACAAAGGGAGCCAGATCCACAATCACTGTCTGATGTACAAGCTTTAGTAGTTGTCGTTGTACTATCTGTGCCTGTTGCCTTTTCTGCTGATTTGGTAATAAAACTAACCGCAGAAAAAGATAGAATTACAACCAAAATACCAAGTCCTGCATAAATCATAATCTTTTTAGCCTTACCTAGCTGCTCCTCAGCCCCTCCTGCTGTAACCATAAGTATACCCGCATAAACAAAGGCTATTGTACCTAAAAAGCCTAAAAATCCAATAAAGTAGTTAACCATTGCGAGAAGAGTATCCCCAAAGGATTTTTGAGATATCGAGCTGCTTATTTTTACATCTTTTGAC
>CAYWJA010000028.1:16167-26231 GCA_964458485.1 uncultured Candidatus Peribacteria bacterium
AAACCCACTACCACCCTTAGAAAGATCTGCGGAAAATAGATTAGATTGTGCGCTCGTATAATTTTCTGCTACTACATTACTAGTTTCTACATTTTCATCTGCAAGCACATAATTACTAACACTAATCAACGCCACTACAAATACTAATGAAGTAATGAATGTTATTATTCGATGCTTTAATTTTTGTTTTATCATTTATTATAGTCTCATGTCTCAAGTCTCATGTCTCAAGTAATGATATTATTCTTGCAACTTGAGACTCGCACTTGAGACTTATTGTTTACTTATTAACCCCCTTCACCAAATCTCCTGTAAGAAGCTGTACAATACTGTAAGACAATATCACAAGTACCAATCCCATAGCAGAATAAATAAAAATCTTTTTTGCTTTTCCTGTCTGCTCTTCAGCACCATAAGCTGTTACATATAAAAAACCTGCATACACAAAACCAAGAAACGCAGCCAGAGATAAATATGGTAATACGAAGTTTACGTATTTTAATATTAAGTCTGTAATATTTTCTGTACTCGTTACACCACTACCTTTAAGGGCAGTTTTAGTATCTTTAACTCCAGATGCAGTATCTGTAACAGTTTTATCGGTAGAACCGCTAAAAATAGCTGCTTTACCCATAGGAGAAAAAGCTATGAACAGGACTATTGCTGATATTGTTTTGTTGAATGTTATTTTAATCATCTATTTGTTTTTATTACCCCTATTGGGTCTCCTATTGAGTCTCCCATTGGGTCACCAATTGGATCTTCAATTGGTATTATCATATTATTATAGCAAATTCTAGGGGGAAAAGCAAGGGTCAATATCCAGATTGTAACCAAATAGTAACCAAATGGTTTCCAGATAGTTAAAACAATGTGGTAACAATATGGAAACGCGATCCCGATGAAATCGGGAGAGCTGGTAACCATGTGAATATGCAAAAAGCCCACCCCCTGTCCTTCGAAGTAAAAACTCTATAAAAGTATTAGGTACAAGGCATATATCAAAATTCTGACCGCAGTTTACAAGGCGTAAGCGAGGATCAGAATTTTTTATATAACGACGTAAATGATGCTTTTATAGAGTTTTCAAATTATTTCTTCTTCATGTCTAGATCATATACAGCACGACCCACACGAATAAAATGTGGATTCTTCTGAAGATTTAAAGAAATTGTTCCAATTTTTACTTTTCTTTGCTTAAGTACAAGTTCTACAATTTTCTTTTTAGGTAATGCACCATTCTTTTCAAGTAATTTTTCAATTACATCAGAAACTGTTCCTGGCTCATAACCCCATGAGGATAATGCATATAAACCACGACCAACTAAAACAAATTGGTCATAGCGGATTAATTCGTTGTGCACAGCCTGAACTGTTACCATTTTTTTATCAAATCCAGTTTCGGCAATTTTATTAGCAATATCAACAAAATGTAGAGGTTTTTTAGCTTTATCAAGAACAATAATAGCTTTATCTCGTATGCTTCTTGGATTAACATGACGCCATTCCATTAGACCCCACTTACCTTCTACGTTACGAGCTCGTTTATCAGTTTTTAAACAAGATATTATAAGTTCACTGGCAATGGACTTTCCTTTGAATAAATTTAAATTTTTAACAGCAGAGATAATTTGCTCCTCCTTCATAACGTCCCCATTTTTTCTAAGAACTCCAATACAAGCTTCTGCAATTTTTCTTACTTCCTTAAGTTCAATCTCTTTAAACATCCAGAAGGCTTCTGAAGTTGCTGTTCTGGAAGATTTGCTTAAATCTGAATCACAATTTAATGAAAGAACAATAATACTACCATCTACTTTAGAATCGCTATATATACTCTGAAGCATCTTATTTATAATATCGGACTCAAGCATTACTCCGCCTTCATCTTCAATAAATTGTTTAGCAAGTCTGTTTACAAGCCGTAATTTAGTATTGCTAACTGTACGACGCAATTTATTTAGGGCAATATTTTCGATTTGGCGAATACGTTCGCGGGTAACCGAATAATGTCTTCCTATTTTATCTAGGGTTTGACGAGGTTTATTGTTCAAACTAAAACGTTTTATAATAACGTCTTTTTCTTTTTCTGTAAGAACTAAGAACATATCATTTACAACCTCTTTTAAACTGAGGTCATTCTCTTGTAACACAGCCAATGCTGGATTTGTCTTAGAGTCTTGTTGTTTACTTGATGTATTGTCCATAATAATCAAAGGGTTAAAGCTTGATAAAATTTTGGAAGGCAAATTTTATCTTAATGAACTTTTTTAATAATAGTCAAGTGTTAATGATAAAATATAATTATTTTATGTATTTTCACTCTGTAATTAATCTATTTTATAGTAGTAAAGGTATTGATTATATATCTTTTTTATAATCTTGTCAACTATTTTTTATACTTTTTTTAAAGATCTTCTTTTTTCTTTTCTTATTTTTGCTTTTAATTTGTTTTTTCTTACTCTTAATTTACTTTTAGGCCTCTGTGAATGAACTGAATGCAAACCATGCTGCTTGCTGGAAGATTTATTAGTCATTTATAATTTTATTTAAGTGCAGACCTTAGATTAACTGTTAGTTGACATACTTGTCAAGAGGCTTTTTAGTTAATTTTTAATTTTTAATTTAAAATTTTTATTCAACTTATAATGATGTAATACTTAATATTTGAAAACTTGAAAATTTAAAAATTAAACATCCATTAGAAATTAAAAACTAAAAATTAAAAATTTAATACAATCCCCACAGGGCAGTGATCCGACCCCATAGCCTCTGGTATTATAAATGCGTCTTTGAGATTCTTTTTCAACTTCTCCTGTATAAAAAAGTAATCAATACGCCAGCCTACGTTTCTGTCTCTTGCACGGGTTTTCATATCCCACCATGTATAAAGATCAGGTTCAGAATGAAATTCTCGCAGAGAGTCAATATAACCGCTTTTTACAACACGATCAATCCATTTGCGCTCTATTGGCAAAAAACCAGACACATTTTCATTAGATCTAGGTCGTGCAAGGTCTATTTCCTTATGTGCAGTATTTACATCCCCACAAAAAACTACTTTTTTTCTTTTCTTATTATATTTTTCTATGTGGTTTAAAAATGAATCATAAAACTCTAATTTATAATTAAGGCGCTCGCTATCCTTCTTTCCATTAGGAAAATACACATTAAAAAGTATAAATTCCTCAAATTCCGTCATAACAACCCTGCCTTCATGGTCAAATTTCTCTATACCAAACCCTACTTCTATATGTAATGGTTCTTCTTTTGTAAATGTAGCCACCCCGCTATAACCTTTTTTGACTGTAGATGAGTGCCAGAATGAATGATATCTTTTGTGGTCAGTGACCGATCTATCCAACTGATCGCGATGTGCTTTTGTCTCCTGCACACACAAAATATCCGGCTTTTCCTTATCTAACCATTCTAAAAAACCCTTTTTAAGGGAGGCGCGAATGCCGTTTACATTCCAACTTAATATCTTGTAGCTTTTTGACATAATTAAATTGATATATTGCCATATTAATATAACACAAAAATATTTTGTCTGAACATTGATATACTAAATTACTCCTTGTCATCCTCGTGTTTAACACGGGGATCCAGTACATTGGCGAGTCTTCTGGATCCCGGATCAAGTCCGGGATGACAAATGGTAAAAAAATCCCCACCCGTAAAGAATTAGGAAAAAAAGAGTGAGGAAATTTGATTTATAAAAAAAATTATTTACCCTCAATCTTATTAAGAGCAGTTTGAACAGCTGTAAGCATTTGTAGTAGTTCTTCCCGAACCACCAACAATGCTCTTTTAACTTTTTTTGTTTCACCGCCACCTTCTTCTACAACATTATCGATTAAACTATGCCCTTGCCTAAAACCACTAAGTTGTGATGAAAATCTTATTAATAATTCAGGCATATATAAATTAGATTTTCTTTTATCTGGTTTACTAGCCATAATATCTAATATTAAAATTATAAATTTGAAATAAATTATATGATATAAAATAATATTTGTCAATAAAAACTCCTAAAATTCTATTTTTCTTAAAATATAATAACAAAATTATTTTAAAGCTGAGTAGGCGTAGCGAGGAGTTGAAATGGGTCTCCTGGGTACCCATGAAAAGCTCGCGAAACTAAACGAAGCTTTAAAATAATTTTAACCGCTATTTGGGAAAGGCTGAAAACCTTTTCTAAAGGTTTTCTTAATAAAAAAAATCCCCACGGAGAGAATGGGGAAATGGTTCGTAGTACTGAGGGTGCTATTATCTACGTCTCAAGAATTTAAGCTCGTAACAGAGTTCAGTACTATCTACGACCACAGCTATGGTACATTAAATTATAATTAAAGTCAAGGTTTTTTAATGCCACCTCTTAGCTATCTTGTAATGTCTTTTTTAAAGAAGATCTTTCCTCTTTTAACTTTTGTAAAAACAACAATAATCTTGCATACATATCATCCAATGCTTTTGGATCTCTTGCTTCAACAATTTCTGATAATTCATCTCTGAGCAAATTAAGAGCTGTCAATTGCCTAGGAGTTATTTTTCCTAGACCATCCTTAAGCTCTTCCAGTTCAGCTAGTAATTCTGCAGGCAATAAAGAGTCATCTGATGATTGTGGTGCTGTAGCCGGTCTTCCTATTGGCCTTCCTATGGGATTCCTTTTCATAATAAATAAATTAATTAAATAGGCTTATATTTATAAATTATTATAATAATACCGTCAATGTTATTTACAGGTATATAATGTAGATTTGATATAAAATCAGACCAAATTAAAAAGTAACTAAGTGTAATAAAAAGTCTTGTAGGCTATTTAGTCACATGAGACTTGAGACTTGCACTTGAGACTATGATAATCAAAGTTAACGGTAAAGAATATACTTTTGATCCGAAAAAAGACGATAATCTAATGCAACAATTAATCAGCCAGGGTGCGGAAATTGTATCCGCATGCGGCGGTGCCGGCATTTGCCAGACCTGCGCTTTTAAGCCAATAAAAGGTAAATTTACCGATAAGACAGATACTGAAAAAATGATGGATCTCCCGGATGAGCAGAGGCTTTCCTGTCAATGCAGGCCAGAGGAGGAGGGAGAAATTGAACTTATTTATTAACTAATCATCCCCTATTGGATCTCCAATTGGATCCCCTATTGGGTCACCCATTGGGTCCTCAATTGGAATATGCTCCCCAAAGTAATCCTAGTAGACATCATCTCTCCCCAAACCTCTCCGTCAGACAGCCTGGCTAGATTAAATGAGCTTGAAAGGCTTCTTTCTACATACGGCGGTTTTGTAGTTGTTCGTAAAATCCAAAAACAAATACCTAACTACAAAACATATATAGGTAAGGGTAAGGTTAATGAAATTTTGGATATCGCTTTAGCGGAAAAAATAGATTTTGTGGTAATTAATAATCTTCTAAAGCCAGAACAGCTTTATAATCTGGAAGAAATATTTGAAAATATACCCCAAAATAGCACCAAAACGAATAGGCGAAGCCAAAATAAGCCTCAAAAAATCAAAATTTGGGATAAGGTTGATCTAATTTTAGAAATCTTCGCAAAACATGCCACCACAAAAGAGGCAAAACTACAGATCGAATTGGCAAAAATGAGACATCTTGGGCCAAGAATTGCCAAAATGGGTACTGAACTTATGCGCCAAACTGGTGGGATTGGAGCTAGCAGAGGTCAGGGTGAAACAAATATAGAAATAATGAAGCGGCATATTCGAACACGCTCAAAGAACATAAAAGCTCAATTAAAAAAAATAGAAAAAAATCAAGAAGGGCAAAGGAAAAAGCGTAGAAATTCAGGATTTAATACAGCGGCGATTGTCGGATACACTAATGCAGGCAAATCTCAACTTTTAAATAGCCTTACAAAGAAGAATGTAAAAATTAAAGATGAATTATTTGCAACATTAGATAGCCGAATAGGTAAATTATACCTGCCGAACACCCAAAAAAACTGCCTTGTGAGCGATACAATCGGTTTTATACGTGACCTTCCGCCAGAGCTAATTGACGCCTTTCATTCTACACTTGCGGAAACTATTCATTCCGATTTAATACTGCATGTAATAGATGCTTTTGATCTTGATATGGATTGGAAAGTAGAGGTTGCGGATAGAATTATTAAAAACTTACACTGTAAAACCAAAAAAATTATTTATGTATTTAATAAAATAGACCTTTTACAAGAAGATCAAATAGAACTTCTACGTAACAAATACCAAAAATACTCCCCTATTTTTATATCAGCAAAGGAGAAGAGGAATTTGGATAGATTAAAAGAGGAAATTTCACAATATATTTAATAAATATAAAGCTAGCGCATTACAAAAATTACAATAATTACAAGAATTAATTCTTGAAATGCGAAGCTTTCAGTGCAAAGCCTTGTAATTCTTGTAATAAACAATATATGAATATAGCAAAATCCCAAAAAGGCGAACTATTTATTATAACTTCTGGTATTTTTTGGAGCTTTTTTCCTATTATAACAATTTTGACATTCAATAATCTGCCTCCTGTTTTTTCTGGATCTCTAAGTATCCTTGTTGCGGCTTTATTCTTTGCATTTGCGCTTACTATGCAAAAAAAATGGGCTGATCTTAAAAAATTGGCAGCGTATAAAGACATCTTTTTAGCCACATTATTCCTTGGTATTATCTATTACTCCATTCTTTTTATAGGCATACAAAAAACCACCGCGGGCAATGCAAGTATTGTAATGCTTATGGAAATATTCTTCGCAATGGTAATTTTAAGTTTATGGGGAAAGGAAAAACTTACAAAAAAAAGTGTTATAGGGGCCACACTTATGGCATCTGGAGCACTGATTATCCTTCTGCAAAAAACTAAATTAAATGTAAATATTGGCAATTTAATAATACTTTTTGGAATGATATTCCCACCTATTGGCAACTACTACATGCAAAAGGCAAGAAGAGCTGTTAGTTCAACTTTTATCATGTTTTTTAGGAGTATAATTAGCGGAATAGCCTTACTTATTCTGGCGCTTCTAATAGAGCCCATTCCAAATATGGAAATTATAAGTAAATCTTATATATTTATATTAATAAACGGCTTACTTTTACTTGGTTTTTCAAAAATATTATGGATAGAAGGAATTCATAGAATACCAATAACAAGAGCTGTATCTTTTTTGCCTATAAACCCCGCCCTTACATTAATATTTGCCTATTTTATATTAAAAGAAGTTCCAACATATTGGCAGATTCTAGGATTCATACCAATTGCCATAGGAATTATGTTTATTACGGATTTTAAGCTGATTAAAAAAAATAATTAAGCAACCTCCTCAACAGGTAAAGCAGCTTCTCCAGCCTCACTTCCTGGTCCGCCACCTGGGTCCCATTCAAGAGGAGGCCTGTCTGGGTCTTTTATGGTCCAATAGCAATCCCCTAAAATTCGTGCAATAGGAAGTATTTCCTGTACATTATCAAATTCAGAATCATCCCAGCTCCCTTTTAAACAAAATTCTAAATCTGGCCTTAATTCTTCTAAAGGACGTATGTCTGCCTCCAGCTGATCAGCTGATTCGCGAAAAGCAATATAGTGGGCTCCTGCTTCAATTAATTGACGTACACTTTTACGCGTACGTATTACTTCTACCTCTAAGCCAGCTTCTTTTATATCACTTATTGTACACAACTCATTTCTAAATAAGTCTGGATACCTTTGTACAAATCTATTTTCTTCTGGTAAATCATAACTTGAGCTATCTAATTGTATACGATGTGCACTCATATTTTTATTTTAATATGTATTTTAAAAAATATCAAAAATACCCATAATAATAATTTTGAGTCCATCGTCTGACTTTATTTCTCACAAACATCAACTGTCCAATACCACCCATATTTCTTACCTACATTCTGTGCACACTTAAGGCCAGATTTACATTCACTATTTACATTACAATCCCCTTCTCCAACATCACATGGGCAGGATTTTGAGCAGTATCCAAAATTACCATTTTTACCCCAATGACAGCTTGTTGGTTTTTTAGGAACTGATTTTGGTTTTTCACATACATCAACTGTTTTATAAAAACCATATTTTGTTCCTACATTCTGCGCACAAGTTAATCCGGATTTACACTCACTGGATGTATTGCAATCCCCCTCCCCTACATCGCATTTACAGGATTTAGTACAATAACCAAAATTGCCTTTCTTGCCCCAATGGCAGCTTGAAGGTTTAGGGGCTGGTTTTGGAGCAGGCTTAGGTTTTGGCTTCGGTTTTGGTGCTGGCTTAGGTTTTGGTTTAGGTTTTGGTGCAATCGATGATGAAACTTTCTCACAAACATCTATCTTCCAGAAAAATCCGTATTTTTTACCAACATTATGGGAACATTTTGTTCCGGATTTACATTCGTAATCCTTATCACAATCACCATAACCCGCATCACAAGGGCATGACCTGGAACAATAGCTTAAACCTCCATTTTTGCCTTTATGACAATTGGTAGGCGCTACTGGCTTGGGTTTTGGTTTAGGTTTTGGCTTTGGTTTAGGTTTAGGAGCTGGTTTAGGCATTGGAGACCATTTCTTTTCACAAAAATCATAATTCCAGGGAGCACCATATTTCCTGCCATTATCCTTAGGACATATCAGGCCGGGTTTGCATTGCTTGTCGCCATCACAATCCCCTTCTCCTACATCACATGGGCAGGAATCAGTACAATAATCTAAACCTCCGTTTTTGCCTTTGTGGCAACTTTTAGGTTTAGGTTTCGGCTTAGGTGTAACAGATGACTTACCTCCAACTCTACTGATTTGTTCATTCACCCAAAAATCTAAAGACTTTGTGGCTAACTTTTCATTAGTTTTCCAATCATCACGGTGTCTATTTAATTTAACTATCAATTTATCAAAATCACTCATTGCATTTTTATAATCACTAGATCCAATTTTACTAACAAGACGAGGATAATTATTAATTAAACTCAAAGAATGACGTAAATTCTTCATAACAACAGCCTGATTACCAAGCATTACAGCTAAACTTCTGGTTGCATTTTTAGCCTTAAAAGTAGTAATGGTACCACTTGTTGTTTTTAAAGAACTCCATGCCTGAAAAGAAAGTACACAATTAGATGTAGCCTGCCTTGCGGCATTATATGCTTTATGTGCACTATCTAAAGCTGCCCTGGAATCAGCCGGAACGAAAAAATTCGCTATTGCACTATTAATCTTCCCATCAATAAGATCATTCACTAATACTCTTAAGCCGCTTTTTAATGCATTATGAGCTAATGCAGTTGAACCTAATGCCAACTTTGCGCCATGATACATTAATGATCCAATTTCACCTGATACTACTGTCTTTTTTAATTGATCTTCCTGTTTATTAACAATTTTACAATACTCTTTAACTGCCTTTGCGCGTTTATCAGCTACAGAATTAAACCCACTAACTGTACTGGCAGATTCTTTTATAAGGCCCGGGTATCTAAAAAGTTCTTTAAGTTTGGATTTGTCAGTTATAGGTTTACCATTTCTATCTACCATCAAACCTGGAAAATCATTTGTTATTTTGCCGTTAGCTAAAAAAGGAACATAATAATAATCCCTCCCTAAATGATTAATAGTTATAGGTTTTGTAGCCTTTTCAGAATTTTTGGTATATTTTGATGCCTTGGTCATCAGGTTACTGTCACTATACGCTACAGCCCCAAGGTAACTTTGTGGGTTTAATGCAGCGATTAAGGCAACAATAGTAATAACTATTGAAAAACCGACAAAGACTTTTTTATGATTTTCTTTAAAAGTTTTTTTTATTTTTTTAAGTGCTTTTTTCATGATTCCCATTGGTGATCCGATTGGTGATCCGATTGGTGATCCTATTGGGGTTAAAACAGATAAGCCCCTATTGGATCCCCTATGGATCTCCCATTGGATCCCCTATTGGTTATATTATCCTTATATTATAGCATATCTAAAAAGACAAAACAAGAGCCTAGTAGCCATTATGGGGCAGGAGATTTTTGGTTTGAATAAATTTTTGATGTAAAATTTGTAGTGTATA
>CAYWJA010000029.1:0-25705 GCA_964458485.1 uncultured Candidatus Peribacteria bacterium
AATTCCTACAAGCCTACTACCTACAAGCCTACAACCCTAAATAAAAACAATCTGCGAACAATATGTGAACAATTTGTATACAATATGAATAAAATATTCAAATTAATCATAGCCCTCTTCATCCTCACTAACCTATTTTTCATAGGGTTATTTTTTTACCCAACCCCCAATATTCTCCAATCGCTTAAGCCAAACGACACCGTAAAAATATATGATAGTGAGAATCAACTATTATTTGAAGCATATAATACAAAAACTGGTCGACAATCTTTTATAAAATTCGAAAAAATTCCCAAGAATATAAAAAATGCCTTTATTTCCATAGAAGATAAACGTTTTTATGAACATTCCGGTGTAGATTTTTCTGCAATCTTGCGTGCTATTTGGCAGAATATATCAGCTGGCGAGATCGTTTCTGGCGGTAGTACTATTACGCAACAGGTTATCCGTAATGTTGTGGGAACAAATAAAAAAAGGACTATTCCACAAAAAATTAAAGAAAGTATTTTGGCCTTAAAGGTTAGTAAGTTTTTTGATAAAGATGAAATTTTTGAAATTTATCTTAATTCTATTTATTTTGGTGGTCTTTCTTATGGCGTAGAGGCTGCCTCTTATTCATATTTTAATAAATCTGTTATTAATCTTGATTTGGCCGAATCAGCCTTTCTTGCAGGGCTCCCCCAGGCACCTAATCGGTACTATCCATTTAAATATTTTAATAAAGCAAAAAAGCGACAGAAGGAAGTGCTTTTGGCAATGCTCAAAAATAAGAAAATAAGTCAAAGTGAATATGATCAGGCTATTAAAGAAAAAATTATTTTAAATAAGACATCTCGTTGGACTAAAAAAGCACCGCATTTTGTTGATTATGTTTTAAAATATTATCAGGAAGGTAAAATCGATTTACCAAATAAGATTGTGACCACTCTTAATTATGGCATGCAGCAGAAAGTTGAGAATATTATTAAGTCAGACCTTACATTTCTTACTCAATACAATATAGAAAATGCAGCTGTTGTTATCCTAGATGCAAAAAAAGGCAATATCCTGACAATGATAGGCAGTGCTGATTATAATAATAAAAAGATTGATGGTGAGGTTAACGTGGCAACATCATTACGTCAGCCTGGCTCTAGCATTAAACCGTTAGTTTACGCCCTAGCTCTGGAAAAAGGATGGAAGGCAAATACAATAATTACCGATGCACCTGTAAGTTTTACAACATCTGATGGATCTTCTTACAGCCCAAAGAATTTTGATTTAATTTATCACGGCAATGTAACTCTCGCAGAAGCATTAGCTCAATCACTTAATATACCGGCTGTTAAGGCTTTAGATTTTATTGGTATAAAATCCTTTTTACAGAAAACAAATAATTTTGGGATAACCACATTAACCAAATCTGCAGATCATTACGGGCTTTCTCTTGCTCTTGGAAGTGGAGAAGTGAAGCTTTTGGAGCTTGCAAATGCATACAGTGTTTTTGCGAATGGTGGTAGGAGGGCGGAGATCCGTTTCACTGAAGGCGAACAAATGTTTATTCGCCTTCAGGATTCCATCATCACCCCCTCCACTGCAAAAACAATATCCGCAATCCTCAGTAGCAACAAACTCCGCACCCCTGCATTTGGCGAGGAAAACCCTCTTAAATTCTCATTCCCGGTTGCTGCGAAAACCGGTACAACCCGCAACTTTCGCGATAACTGGACAATCGGTTATACCGATGACTATGTGGTGGGGGTGTGGGTTGGTAATTCATCCGGCGATACGATGGAAGGCGTATCTGGAATTACCGGTGCTGGCCCTATCTTCCATAAAATAATGAATATGTTGAATGAGATGACGGGGACGAAATTGACGGTGGGGCAGGGTGTCGATTTACAATTAACCGGAAGGCGCGATTCGCGAATCGCGCCTTCGGTGAACGATTCACTCCATCAACCCACAATCAACACCTTCCGCATCATTTCTCCATTCGCAAACGACATATTCTTATTTGATCCAAATAAGCCAAAGGGTTATCAAAAAATAAATCTCCAGGCATCCAAAAAGGCTAAATGGTATGTGGATGGGCAATTTATCGGCGAGGGTAAAACTGTTTTATGGCCGATTAAAAAAGGCAAACATCAGATTAAAGCTGTCTACAATCAAAAAGAGAGGATGGTTGGAATTGAGGTGAGATGATGAATATTTTTGATTTCTGATTTCAGATTTATGATTCGAATCTTTATTTTTATATGTAGTATTTATACTTTGTCATCCTGAATTTAATTCAGGATCCACCGTATACTGGTCGAACATGGATTCTGAATTAAATTCAGAATGACAAGTGGTAAACTTGAAATATAACTATTCTTCACCCTCAGTTTCATCCTCATTAGTAGGAGGGTTTATTAATTCCTGAAGGTGTTGCCGAATCGCTGTTACAACAGGGCATTTAGGATTTGCTTCATCTAAAGCAGCAATAAGCATTCTTATTCCTGTAAATTGTTCTTTTTGTACAAAGTGTGATAATCCGTCCCTGTCTTTAATACTCATCTTTGGCGACAAATTTTTGAGCACTTTGCACGAAAAGCCATCAGGAGATGATCTTCTTTCAACGTCCTCCTTTGGCCATAAGTGTGTTCTATTGTCAAAATATGCCTTACACGATTTATCATCTTTCTTTAAAACAACATTACAATGAGGCCTTTCATCTTTTTTGCCAAATGAATCATCTTCTGCTTCGCAATCTGTTAATTCTAATGTTACACCACAATATTGTTCCAGGCATGATTTCGCCAATTCGTAGACCCTCTTGCGAAAGGCTTTTGTCTGTTCATCTTCAAATATTTCCTGAATATTCATTAGGCCAAATGTTTCGTGCCCACCAGGGCCATGATGGTTTCTCTGGTCACTCATAATTTTAATAGTTAAATTAGGGGAAAAATATAACTCGATTACCTGCTTAAGTCAAATAGCCGCCAGGCTAAGACAGTATTTGGTGATAATGAACGCAATATTTTGATTGAAGTTAAATAAACTAAGATGCTAATATTTCTTCCATTTCATCTGATGATATAAATTTTGTCGCTTCAGATATAAATTCTTCAAAATCCATCCCCCTGTTTTCAGTTTGCCTTGAGTTATCTTTAGGCATTAGCCTGCTACCTTCAGCCATTATTAGCTTTCTACGACTCGCCCTTCTTACCAATTTATTAACACTATTTAATCCATTTTTTTCATGAATTACCGAAAGTATTTTTAATACTTTATTTAGATTGCTTACATTAATTTTATATTTTCCACTTTCTGTCGACTTTTCCATGAAGGTATTGCCCAATAAATCAACATATTCAATAAAATTACCCTGAGCAGCCTTTGCCATTATATCTATAGTGCTATGCACTTGCTCATCCGATAAATCATAATCTTCCTGCATAGCAACTGCTTGCTTTAGCGTGTTATATCCTCCTGCATAATACATTTTCCTAAATGATTCGTACGATCTAATATCTTTTTCACATAATTCTTCAATTCTTGCATATAATTTTTTATTTTCTTCTTTTTCTTCCGCAGTTGGTTGTAATTTGTGGCTCCAGTAGGATCTTTTTTGGCGCGTATGGCTCTCTATTGCCTCTTTTAACATTTCTTTAGCCTTATAAAATTCTGTTAAATTTAGTTGCTGCAAAAGCATTAACCGCAACATTTGATCACTTTCCCCACTCATTATCATATTTGCTATTTTATCATCTATACCAGTTATACCATTTTCTTGCACAGATTTCTGAAAAGCTTCAGACACTTCATCAATACTCATATCAGACAAATCCATATATAGAATTCCCAATTGTTCAAATGCAGTTTTGAATCCTTTTCTTTCTAATATTGCAGGTATTGTTTTTTTTACAAGCTCCGATTTATATTCGGCATTTTGTGCAATTTCTTCGAATGTATCCGGGTACATATCATAAACTATTCTTGCATTAATAAGATTGTCGATAGAATCAAGGCGTTTTTGTTTCATAAGATTTCCGAAGGCTATATACCTTTCAGGAAATTCTTCACATATTTCATTGATTTGCACTAATTGTTTTTCGTCGGCATTTTTTAATACGAAATTATAAAGATCCATGAATTCTTTTGAATATTTCTGCTGCAATGTAAGAAGAATCGCCATGTTTTCAGGGCCGCCATTATGAATCATGCGAATTATTTCATTACTTAGCCCTAATTCTTCAGTATATTTTTTATCAAGGGCCCTTCCCATTATTATACTGGCCTCCTCAAACGATACATCCGAAGAGTCAGAGTATAAAAGCCCAAGCTTATCAAAATCCGCTTTATAATCTCTGGCAGGGCTGACATCAGATAATAATTCTTCTATAGCCTCAGCACCTTTTTTTTCTGCAACTTCAGCGAATTTATGAAATAATTCAGGCTCAATATCATAATAATCCCTTGCTTTTAAAAGAGCTCTTAGTGCAGACATTCCATTTGTTTTTAAGACCCTAGAAATAGCAAGATATCTTTTTGGATAATATTTACAAATTGCTTTCACGTCTTCAGCTTCTTTAAGGCCCTCAAGCTTATTTGTAACATCTTTTCTTACCTCCTTAAATTCTACCCCATATCTTTTTTGTAACTCAACCAAAGCTGCTATATCTTCTCGTTTGCCAAGATAAATCATACTTAATATATATGGATCAACTTCTTTGGCCTGCTCTTTGTAGCAAGCTTTGTACATTGCATCTTTGATTTCATCCAAGCTCATACCTTCAAAATCCATATACAAAATTCCTAATTTATCCAGATCATCCCTATGATCCTGATACAAAACGCCCAATCTTTCGCTATAGCTATGATTGTTTCCTTGATTTTTTGCAATTAAGTCCATTTCTAGCTCCATATATGCCTCCACACCTTTTGCGCCACCATATCTGCTTACCTCTATTACTATTTTTGCAAAAGTATCAAAAGATTCTGGGGCTAATCCATAAATTTCATGGGCTTTAATTAAGGCCTTTAATTTATTTCTACCTCCACCTGAATTCAATATTCTTGCGAATGTTATTAGCCTTTCCGGGTAAAACCTGCATATATCCCTAACTTCATTGTACATACCTTCCTCTAAGTGCTTTTCTAAAAAGACCCTAGCTTCATTTGTTGCCTCAGCAGTTAAAGTAAGTAATTTCTTTATTTTTCTGCGCTCATCCCACGATCCACCCTCTAAATACAAATCTGCAGCATCCTCAGCACCATGTGTTGCAAGAATCGATGGAGTAAGCCCTAGCTCATCCATTTTGTCATTATATTCATCCAATGATTCTGGTATTAATTCTGGCATCATTATAAATGTTATCTATATATTATAGCATAATTCAAATAAAAAGGCAAGTAAATTAGCTAATTACCATAATGGTCAAGTTAGGAGTACACAAAAAAGGCCTTCAGTCTTTCAGTCTTCTGTCTAAACAGGGGGTAAAATCTACGGAACTAATTTTAAATGTGACTCTTTTTTAGGTTGTTTTTCCTCTTCGTATCCCTCAAACATTTTTTTCATCAAAATATCAGCAATAATTTCTTGTATAAGAATAGCTTTATTCCCACTGCTATTAAATGCCCTTCTTATGCCTATTATTCCTTGTTCCATTGCTTCATCTAAGCTAATTAATCGCCTTAAAATATGGCGCACAAGAAACTTAACAGACCGTACTTGATCTTTTAGCGTTTCAGCTTCTCTTATATGTTTTATAGAATTCGCTACTGGTTCATCATTATTTTTAATTTCATCTTCCATTGCTTGTACAATTTTATCTCTCCAAAGATGAGTATAAATTTCTTTGAGCATACTTAAATATTGCTCACTAATTGTGGCAAATTCAGGTATATGCTCAATTGCTGCAGTTTCAACAGGATCTTTATGTATATCATCCCATTCTATGTGAATATTGCGGGGGTCATCCAATGGTGTGATTTTTTCGAAGGGCATGATTAGATATTTCTGATTTCAGATTTTAGATTTCTGATTCGATCTTTCATTTTAGATCTGAACATTTTTCATTTATTTATTCTTTTTCCTATTATCTCAGCTGCATCTGGGGTGTTTGAACCGTTTTGCATTGTCATATTCTCTGTAGATTTATATATTAAGGTTTTTTATTTTACCAATAAATTTTTATTTTGTCAACTCAATTTTTACCTCTAATTTGACATTTTCGTCAACATGTCTATAATATTTTGGCTGTTTCGACAGCATATTCCCGTGCCCCGGATGAGTTGAGGCTGAAGGCACTACTGCAAGTTTTCTTGATTAGTAAGCCAAATTCTCAACTTTTTGTTTATGAAAAGCTTTGCTTTTAAATTCCAAATTCCAAGCTCAAAATCCAAAATAAGTTCCAAATCTCAATTTTGAAATTTATTATTTTAATATTGGGATTTATTTTGAATGTTGGAATTGAAATTTGTAATTTACAATAAATTATGCCAAAAACTGCAACAAAAAAACTCACCATTAAACCTACCAAAGTAGTTAATGGTCGTCATTACTTTAATGAAACCACAGATGTTTTTAAGTTACCACCACTTATAGAGGTGCAGCTTAATTCATATCAATGGTTTTTAAGTGATGGCTTAAGTGAGTTATTAGAAGAAGTATCTCCTATTACAGATTTTTCCGGTAAAAAAATGGAGTTACATTTTTTAAACCATACCTTAGATAAGCCTAAATATGATGCTGTTACAGCCAAAAGAAAGAATCTTTCTTATGAAGCTCCACTTAAGGCTCATGTTCAGCTTATAAATAAAGACAGTGGTGAAATTAAAGAGCAGGATGTTTTTCTTGGCTCAGTTCCTCTGATGACCGAAAAAGGAACATTTATTATAAATGGTATTGAACGTGTTGTTGTTAATCAAATTGTACGTAGTCCGGGTGTATTTTATTCCCGCAATAATGCAGCACCCAAGTATTTTAATGCAAAAATAATTCCAAAACGTGGTGCATGGCTTGAAATAGAGACAGATAAAAAAGGAATTATTGCCGTTAAGATAGACAGAAAACGTAAGATACCTGTTACACAGCTATTGCGTATTTTTGGAATGCATAAAGATGCTGAAATATATGACACATTTAAAGAAGTTAATGTAGATATTAATAATGATTATTTGCAAAATACCCTGGAAAAAGACAATGCACGAACAGTTGAAGATGCTTATCAGAGTATTTATCGTAAAATTCGTCCGGGCGACCTAGCAACACCGGAAAATGCGAAACAATTAATAGACGCACTCTTCTTTGATTTTAAGCGTTATGACATGGGTGTTGTTGCTCGTTATAAATTAAATAAACGTTTTGGCACAACTACAGGAATTAAAATTAAAGACCGCGTTTTCCATGTGGAAGATTTTGTTAATATTTTAAAGCATCTTATAGAATTAAATAACGGAGAAGGAAAAGAAGACGACATCGACCATCTAAGTAATCGTCGTATTCGATCTGTGGGTGAATTGGTTCAAAATAAATTCCGCGTAGGGCTTATGCGTACAGACCGCATAGCAAAAGATCGTATGACAGTTATGGACTTGGAAACAGTTACTCCAACACAATTAATTAACTGCCGACCAATTACAGCGGCGCTTCGTGAATTTTTTGCAAGCTCTCAACTTTCTCAGTTCATGGATCAAACCAATCCACTAGCTGAACTCGCACATAAAAGGCGTATTTCTGCAATGGGTCCTGGTGGTCTTTCTCGTGAAAGGGCTTCGTTTGATGTTCGCGATGTGCATACTTCCCATTATGGCCGGCTTTGCCCTATCGCTACACCGGAAGGTCCGAATATTGGCTTAGTAATTCATTTAGCAGCTTATGCACGAGTAAATGATTATGGTTTTATTGAAACTCCATATAGGACTGTTAAGCATTATGTTGAACCAAAAATTGATAATTTGGTTGGTCGTATAATAGACGAAGAAATTAAAGATGGGCGAAAAATAATAACCAGAATTGGTGATGTTATTACAAAAGAGCAAGCTTCAAAGGCTATTAAAATCAAGAAGGCCTTAAAAACACCGCCACCACAAGAGATTGACGCTTCAGTTGCGAGATCTCTTATTAACAAGGTAGCAGCAGAAGATATTAAAATTGGCCGTAAAGTTGTTGTTTCAAAAGAAGGAACAATAAATGAGATGACAGCCAGAATTATTTCTAACAATAAAAAAGTTAAGAAAGTTAAAATAAAGGAACAATCAAAAAGCCTTGTAAAGGTACGTGCTTATCTTAGCGACGACATAGAATATTATGATGCTGATGTTGAACAATTCTTTATAACTGCAGAGGCAAATGCAAATTTAGACGAGAAAGGTCAATTTATAAATTCTCGTGTTCCGGCACGTAAAAGTGGTGAACCATCACTTACGCATGTGCGCGACTTAACACATATTGATATTTCACCAAAGCAGATTATATCTGTAACAACATCATTAATTCCATTCCTTGAGAACGATGATAATACACGTGCCTCTATGGGCTCTAATATGCAGCGCCAGGCTGTTTCACTTATTCGCCCAAGCCGTCCTATTGTTGGGACAGGTATGGAAGCTCTAACGGCAGAAAGTTCCGGTCAGGCAGTTGTAGCACGTATGAAGGGTACTGTTAAAGAAGTGGATGCATCTGAGGTCATTGTTAAATATGATGATGGCAAGAAGGAAGTTTATCCGATATTAAATTTTATGCGCTCAAATCAAGCTACGGCAATCCATATGAGACCAGCTGTTGCCAAGGGGCAAAAGCTAAAGAAGGGAGATACTTTGATTAATGGAGCTGCTGTAGATAAGGGGGAATTAGCCCTTGGGCAAAATTTACTTGTGGCTTACATGCCGTGGTGTGGGTATAACTACGAAGATGCGGTGATAATTTCTGATCGCGTAGCTAAAAAAGGTTTATATGATTCCGTTCACATTGAAGTGTTTACTGTAGATGTACGGGATACTAAATTAGGTCCTGAAATTGTAACACGAGACATTCCAAATGTTGGCGAAACCCGATTAAAAGATTTGGATGCAGACGGAATAGTGCGCATTGGTGCTACTGTTAACGAAGGAAATATCTTAGTTGGTAAAATTACTCCGAAAGGTGAAACAGAGCTAACTGCTGAAGAACGGCTTCTGCAAGCAATTTTTGGCGATAAAGCAAAAGATGTTAAAGATACTTCTCTACGCTTGCCTGGCGGTGAAGGCGGTAAAGTGGTAGATGTGCAAATTTTTAACCGTAAGCAAGGAGATGAGCTTCCTACTGGTGTGATTCGTCAAATTAAGGTTTATGTTGCTCAGACCAGGAAAATTCAGGTTGGAGATAAAATGGCAGGACGTCATGGTAATAAAGGTGTAATTTCAAAAATAGTACCACAAGAAGATATGCCATTTTTACCAGATGGGACACCCGTTGATATTATTCTTAATCCATTGGGTGTTTCCAGCCGTATGAATATTGGTCAGATTTTGGAAACTCATTTGGGTTGGGCTGCTGAGAAATTTGGGATTCATGTTGCAACACCTGCACTTAACGGACTAGGAGCCGAGATGGTTCAGGAGTTAATGAAAGATGCAGGACTCCCTGAAGAAGGAAAAATTCAATTATATGATGGTCGTACCGGTGAACCATTTTATTATCAAACTACAGTCGGTAAAGTATATATGCTTAAATTACTCCATTTAGTTGAAGATAAACTGCATGCACGTAGTGTTGGTCCTTATTCCCTTGTAACTCAGCAACCGTTAGGAGGTAAGGCACAGCATGGTGGGCAGCGCTTCGGAGAAATGGAAGTTTGGGCTCTTGAGGCTTATGGCGCAGCCCATACTCTACAAGAGATGCTTACAATAAAATCCGATGATGTAATTGGCCGTGCAAGAGCTTATGAGTCTATTGTGAAAGGTGAATCAATCCGCACACCAAGCGTTCCGGAAAGTTTCAACGTGCTTGTTAAAGAATTGAAAAGTTTATGTTTAGATGTTGCCCTAACAAAGGTTGAGGATGACAAGGTTGTAGAAAAGGTTGATCTTGAGGATGTAATTGAAAAAGGGGATGAGGAAATTCCATCTTCCGATCAGATAAAAGAACTTAATCCATTACTTAAAGAGGCGGAAGGAAAAGTTAAATCGGAAATGAAAGGGGAGAATATTGGTGAAAAAGACGTTGTAGAAGCAATGGAAGAAGCTGCAACAGAAGATGAGGGTTCCGAAGGGAAAGTTACTAAAAAGGAAATCCAAAAAGAGGAAAAGGCTGTGGAGAAGAAGGAAAAGAAGAAGAATAAGTAATTTTTTAGTCCGGTAGTGCTTTAGTCCGGTAGTGCTATTATATTTAGTTGATTAGCACAAAAGGACTACAGCACTATAGCACTACAGCACTAATTTAATAATTTAATCAAAAAGATATGAGAAGTATAAACAAAGTAATATTAATCGGGAACATAACACGTGATCCCGAGCTTAAAAAAACTACAAATGGTCAATCGATTGTTACATTTGGACTTGCAACTAATCGTGAATGGGTAACTGCAAGTCAAGATAAACATTCCTTAGCCGAATACCATAATCTTGTTGCCTGGGGGAAATTGGCTGAAATATGTCATCAATACTTAAAAAAAGGTAAGTTGATTTATACTGAAGGTTACCTTAAAACACGATCTTGGGATTCTCCAGAGGGTGTAAAGATATTTAAAACAGAAGTAGTAATTTATGACATGATAATGTTGGAGAAGAGGGCAGATGGTGATGATAATACTACTTCATTGTCATCGGATAATGCAAATTTTTCTCAAGGTGGAGATAATTTGTTTGATCCTTCCTTTGATGATATTGACGCTGAATTGGATGCTAAGAAGGAGGAAAAAAAGGAAGAGATTAAAGATGAGCCTAAAGAGGAAGGTGAAAAATAATATTTTTTTAGTCCGGTAGTGCTTTAGTCCGGTAGTGCTATATCTAGTCGATTAGCACAAAAGGACTACAGCACTACAGCACTACAGCACTAATTAATAATTTAAAATTATGTCACAGCATACTAAAACCCAAAAAAGGCACGATGAATTCGATGCAATAACACTTTCAATTGCAAGCCCTGATGATGTGTTAAGTTGGTCTAACGGAGAAGTTACCAAACCAGAGACAATCAATTACCGCACACAAAAACCCGAAAGGGATGGTTTATTTTGCGAGAGGATTTTTGGTCCGACTAAAAATTGGGAATGTTATTGTGGAAAATATAAAAGAATACGCCATAAAGGAGTAGTTTGTGAAAAATGTGGAGTTGAAGTGACTCGTTCTATTGTACGTCGCGAGAAAATGGGACACATCAGCTTAGCAGTACCCGTTACTCATATATGGTTTCTGCGGTCCACGCCTAGTCGTATCGGTTTGCTTTTAGACTTGCCAATTAAGGCAATAGAGCAAGTTATATATTTTGCAGCATATATTGTTATTAGTGTTGATCATGATGCTAAAAAAGAAGTATTAGAACAGTTAGAAAAAGACTACATAGCTTATAAAAAACAAATAAGAGATGAATTTAAGAAAAAGGAATCAGAATTCAAAATAAAAAATCGTGATAAGGCGTTGGAATCAAACAAAGGAGATACATCTGATGAACTGCCAGTAGATGAATTATTGAAGCTTGAAGATTCTTATGCTCAGAAAATTGAAGAGCTAGATCAGCAACATTCTCAGGCAAAAGGTGAATTGGAGAATCTTGATACTGGTAAGGTTCTTGGAGAGATTGAATACAGGGAATTATCTATGAAGTTTGGTCATATTTTCCGTGCAGGAACAGGTGCTGAATCTATAAGAAGTATTTTGGAAGCAATTGATTTAGATAAATATGTTAAAAAACTACAAGAAGAATATATTCAAAGCACAGGTCAGCGTAAGAAAAAACTAAATAAGCGCATAAGATTCGCCAATGCTTTAAATAAAGCAAGTATTAGGCCTGAATGGTTAATAATTACGCAACTTCCAATAATTCCACCGGATTTACGACCAATGGTTCAGTTAGATGGAGGTAGATTTGCCGCAAGTGATCTTAATGATTTATATCGTCGTGTAATTAATCGTAATAATCGTTTAAAGCGTCTTATGGCCATTGGGGCTCCGGAGGTAATTTGCCGTAATGAAAAACGTATGCTTCAGGAGGCTGTAGATGTATTATTCAATAATCAGCCTCGTGGCGGAAAAAGTGCATTTATGGCAGGTGATAAAAGAAAATTACGATCACTTTCCGATATGCTTAAGGGTAAGCAGGGTCGCTTCCGTCAAAACTTACTTGGTAAACGTGTGGATTATTCCGGACGTTCAGTAATTGTTGTTGGTCCTAATTTACATTTGTATCAATGTGGGCTCCCTAAAGAGATGGCATTAAAATTATTTAAACCATTTGTAATAGGTCAGCTAATACGCGAAGAACATGCTCATAATGTTAAAGGTGCAGAACGTCTTATAGAAGCTGGCAAGAAGGAAGTTTGGGATATATTGGAAAAGGAAACAAAAAGCCGTCTTGTACTTTTAAACAGGGCACCAACTTTGCATAGGCTTGGTATTCAGGCATTCCAACCGGTTTTGATTGAGGGTAAGGCTATACAAATTCATCCGTTGGTATGTGCTGCCTTTAATGCCGACTTCGATGGTGACCAAATGGCTGTACATCTTCCACTTTCCGGAAATGCCCAGGAAGAATCAAAGGAATTAATGTTATCAGCTAACAACCTATTAAAACCATCAGCTGGAGAACCTATAATTACTCCATCGCAAGATATGGTACTTGGAATATACTTTTTAACTAAATCAATAGACAAAAAAAGCGGGGAAGGTATGATGTTTGGAAGTATAAGTGAAGCTATAAATGCATATAGAATGGAATATGTTGATCTTCATGCGAATATTAAGGCACGCATAAATGGTGAAATTATTGAAACAACTGTTGGGCGTATGATTTTTAATAGTTTTCTTCCGGATGAACTTGGGTATGTTAATGAGGCGGTTGGCAAAGGCGGCCTACAACGACTTCTGTCTAATTGCTTAGAAAAAGTGGGCCCTAAAATAACAGCTAAAATGGCTGATAAGTTCAAAAGAATTGGCTTTAAATTTGCAACTAAATCCGGTTTAAGTATTTCTGTTGATGATATGATTACTTCATCTGACAGAGAGGAAAAAGTAAATGAGGCTGATCAGAAAGTTAAGAAAATTAATAACCAATATTGGAAAGGATGGATTACTGATGAGGAAAGATATAATCATGCAATTCGCACTTGGTCATTCTTAAAAAACGAAATTACAACCAGTATGATTGAGGAATTCGAAAAACATCCTGAAAATCATTTGTATTATATGATTGACTCAGGCGCTCGTGGTAACTGGGGGCAGGTTACTCAGTTATGTGGTATGAAAGGACTTGTTGCTAATCCAAGTGGTAAAACAATTGAATTGCCTATTAAATCGAATTTAAAAGGTGGATTTTCTATTTTGGAATACTTTATTGCGACGCATGGTGGACGTAAAGGTAAATCTGATACTGCCTTAAAGACTGCTGAGGCGGGATACCTTACACGTCGTTTAGTAGATGCAGTTCAGGATGTGGTTATTAAAGAATCTGATTGTGGCTCAAAGCATCACCATCTTATAACCCGTGAAGAAAGTAGTAAGATTGGCGAAAGCTTTGAAAAACGTATTTATGGCAGAACTTTAGTAGAGCCAATTATTCATCCAAAGACAGGTGAAGTTTTAGTTAATGCTGGCAAAGAGGTCGATAATAATATTGTTGATGATTTGGAGGAATTAGGAGTCGACGCAGTAAAAGTTAGAGGAATTATGACCTGTAAAACAGAAAATGGAATATGCCAGAAATGTTATGGTAAGGATCTTGGAACTAATCATACTGTTGACCTTGGTACGGCCGTTGGTATTATTGCAGCTCAGAGTATTGGCGAGCCTGGTACGCAGCTTACTATGCGTACATTCCATATGGGTGGTGTGGCAGAGGGATCTGATATTACACAAGGTTTAACACGTGTCGAAGAATTATTTGAGGCACGTGCCCCAAGGGCTAACGCAGTACTTGCTGAAATTGATGGCATGATTAGTATTAAACAAAAAAAGGACATTATTGAGGTATCTGTTATTGGCCAGGAAATAGAAAGTGATGAATATGAAATTCCGAAAAATTATCAGTTTATTGTAAAAAAAGGAGATAAGGTAAAAGCAAAACAAATAATAGCCAGGTCTAAGACTGATAAAGGCACTGTTAAAGCTATTATAGATGGGAAGATATCTAAAGTAGAAGGTGGTAAGGCCATTGTTAGGCATAATGAAAAACAGGTAAAAACTTATACCTTTGGTCATCGTGAACATTTATTGGTTGAAAATAAACAATTAATTGCAAAAGGCACAGCTTTAAATCGTGGTCATTTGAATTTGCAAGATCTATTAACATTAACAGACGTATATAATGTCCAGCGTTATATTATGACAGAAGTGCAGCACATTTATGCTTCCCAAGGACAGACTATTAACGATAAACATATTGAAATTATTGTTAAGCAAATGTTTTCAAAAATGCGTGTGGTTTATCCTGGTTATAGTGATCTTTTGATGGGGGAGACAATTAGTGCAGCAAAATTTGAAAGAATAAACAAAGAATTACGTAAAAAGAGGAAAGAAGAAATGACAGGTAAGAACTTACTTATGGGCATTTCCCGTGTTGCCATTATGACAAACAGCTGGCTTTCTGCAGCATCCTTCCAGGAAACAATCCGTGTTCTTGTAGAAGCATCTACAACAAAAATGGTGGATTTACTGAAAGGCTTGAAAGAAAATGTGATTATTGGTAAATTGATCCCCGCTGGTAAAGTTTATCGTGATCATGTGGAAAGTGAGAAGGCTAGTAAGAAGAAATAGACTCGCTTCGCTCGATTTCAGAATTCAGATCTCAGATTTTAGAATCACATTTTAGTATTTAATATTTGTCATTGACCATAAAAAATACTACATATAAAAATGATTACATGACGATTCGAATCTGAAATCAAAAATCTGAAACCTGAAATATTTCACATTTACTTTTATTACAATTTATATATAATTCAACTCTCTAACTAAAAATATTATGCCTACTACTAATCAGCTAGTCCGCAAAGGAAGAAAGAAGCAAACTAAAAAGAGTAAATCTCCTGCATTACAACATACTTTTAATTCACTAAAGAATATTAATGTGAAATTAAATTCACCTCAAAAGCGAGGAGTGTGTGTAAAAGTAACAACGCGTACACCAAAAAAGCCAAATTCTGCATTGCGTAAGGTTGCCAGAGTAAGATTAACAAATGGCGAAGAAATAACAGCATATATTATGGGAGAAGGGCACAATTTACAGGAGCACTCCGTTGTTATGGTGCAAGGTGGTCGTGTAAAAGATTTGCCAGGTACACGTTATCATATTGTTCGTGGTACACTCGACACACAAGGCGTACAGGATAGGAAGCAGGGAAGGAGTAGGTATGGAGCTAAAAAATCCAAGTAAACATTTCAGATTTCGGATTTTTGATTTCGGAATCAAATTTATCATTTAGCATTTTACATTCATGTCCCAGAAAACAGCAAAATACATCCCAGAAGGATCAACTCTATTAATAGAAAAATTTATTAATTGCATGATGCATGCAGGAAAGAAGTCAATTGCACGTAAGATATTTACAGATGCCATGCAAATTTTAAAAGATAAGGGTAAAAGTAATCCAATATCTATTTTTGAAAAGGCGGTTAGTAACATCAAGCCGCATAAGGAAGTGCGTGCCAAAAGAGTTGGTGGTTCTGTATATCAAATACCAGTAGAAGTAAATTCAAAACGTCAGACAGCGCTTAGTATTCGTTGGATATTAAATGCATGTCGTAGCAAAAAAGGAAGATCAATGGCAGAAAGGCTTGCGCAGGAATTATCTGATGCAAGTAATGATACGGGCGCTGCATTTAAAAAACGTGAAGATGTCCACAGGATGGCAGCTGCAAATAAGGCGTTTGCGCATTTTGCAAGATATAGGTAATAGTTGTCTGAACTGTGATTAAATGATTTAATGATTACTATGCTTATTAATATTTATTGATTTAATACATCCGTGAGCTTGCTCTGGGGTAACACGCTAACACAATGTCATAACCTAATTCATTTATTTATAAGTGGTAATAGAACGTCTAACAAATAAAAATAGCAGAAATCATTAAATCATTTAATCAAAATAATCAAAGTTCAGACAGCTTATGCTAAAAAAGAACATTGTAAATATATTATTTTATCTAGGTATAGTAGTAGTTGTAATGCTATTGGTATCTGATTTTTATGGTAAATATCAAAGTGGGCAATATGTAAGCCAACCTGCAAGCCACAAAAGTGTAAATGTTTATATAGATGATTCAGTGGAATCAGATAATAAACTAACAGATAATCCAGGTTCATATCACGGCACAAGATCAGATTTTAAGAATTTAACTACCTATAAAAATATTCAATATGCATCCGTGCCTGGTGTTGATAAGAATTATTTATCACTTGATCTTTATTTGCCAATAGGACTAACAGGTAAATTACCCCTCATCATCCAGGTTCACGGAGGTGCGTGGCGTATGGGAGATAAAAAGTTTTGTGCAGCAAACGATGTTGTTAGTTATGGTTTTGCAATGGCTTGCATAAATTATCGCTTAAGCCAAGTTGCAAAATTTCCAGCTCAAATCTATGATGTAAAATCAGCAGTCCGGTGGCTGCGCAAAAATGCAGATAAGTATAATTTAGATGTTAATCGTTTTGGTGCCTGGGGTGATTCTGCGGGCGGGCATTTGGTTGCCTTACTCGGTACATCCGGCGGAGTATCAGGATTAGAAGGTGATATCGGTGTTACTGGTTATTCCAGCAAGGTGCAGGCTGTTGTTGATTGGTTTGGTCCAACAGATTTTAGTAAAGTTATTCCTTTAAAAGAAAAATATGGTGAATATTATGATGCTGCTGGGCAGTTACTTGGTGGTGTTGGTGCTAAATTGGAAGATGTTAAAAAGCTAATTCCAGAAGCTAATCCGATAACTTATATTGATAAAAATGATCCTCCATTTTTAATAATGCATGGCAAAAAGGATCCCACTGTTATGTTTAATCAAAGTCAATTATTACATAGAGCTTTTAAAGACAAAGGCGTATCATCAACATTGAAGTTATACCCAAACGGCGGCCATTCTATGCCCGACCCAAAACATACAAAGGAAGTTATTAGTTTTTTTAAGAAAGAATTGAATTAGTCTCAAGTGCAAATCTGGAATATGTTGTTATGTAGAGATGTTTCATGAAACGTCTCTACTATATAAACCCATTTAACGTGAATCTCGAAATTCGATTTTTGTTTTAATGAAGCGATATTGTACACTTTGTCATCCTGTCCCGATTTTATCGGGATCAGGATCCATGGCATACGCGCTAATCGTGGATCCCGGATCACCTCGACTGTGCTCGGTGCAGGCAGGTCCGGGATGACAAAAAGAAAAATAACTCTTCATATAATTATTACTATTTTTTGTAGTAACCATCAGAGAGAAGCTAATTTCAAAATTCACGTCATTTACACTTGAGACTATACAGCATTTATGCTAAAATATCTGCGCTTTAAAAGATGAAAACTAAATTATACACCGTCGTTTTGGCATTTTTGTTTTTTGCGTTACCGATTCATACTTTTGCGGATGAATTTGTAAAACCTGCTGCACCAAAAATAACAGAATTTAAAGATGTTTTGCGTACACATGATTCTTTTGTGGCGATAGATTATTTGCGAGAAAAAAGTATAATTGGTGGATATAGTGATGGTAATTTCAAGCCCGATAGATCCATTAATCGCGCAGAGGTTCTTAAAATTATTTTAAAAGGTTCTAAAATTGATACATTGAAAAGCTTTAAAGAAGTTACTTTTCCGGATGTTGATAAAAGTGCCTGGTTTGCACCTTTCGCAATGAAGGCAAAATTATCAGGCATTGTTAAGGGTGATGAAAAAACCGGTAAATTTGCTCCAGCGCGCCAAGTTAATAAGGCTGAATTTTTAAAGATGCTTCTTGCCGCTAATAAAATTAAAATTCCTGAGCTTAAAAAAGATCAGGCAATAGCTTCAGATGTCCCATCAGATAAATGGTTTGCATCTTATATGAATTATGCATTTACGGCAGGTATTATTTCAAAAGATGCTAAGGGAAATCTAAATCCGGCAAAGCTTTTAACTCGGTCTGAAGTAGCAAATATGATGTATTTGCTTATTTTAATTAAAGGCAGTAAAGATACTCAATTTTTGTTGCATCGTGCAGAAGCTGAGCTTTCGCAAATTGAAATTTATATTGCTGCCAATAAGGTGTCTAAGGCTAAACTTTGTTCTGAAATTGCAGTAGATTTAACTCAGCAGGCTTATAAAAATATGCCTAAAGATAAAACCGTATTAGGTGCTGCCAAGCTTGCCCGTGCATATGACTGGCTCGTGGATTCTTTTTTATATGGAATTAAAAAAGATTTTGAAAAGGCATCTGAGCATGCAAATAAGTCTATCAGCAAAGCTACAGAAGCCTGGAAGGCTAATAACTCCACACAGCCCATCGCCCGACATATAAAAGACCGTGCGCGGGAGATATTGGCACAGGTTGGGGGGGTGGAGGAGAAGTAATATTACTTTCTGGATTTTTCCAATGTTTCCAGGGTAGCTTTTACTGATGGGTTTTTAGTATTTTTTAAGATGACTTGCCCTTTAAATTGATCTGATAATGGTGTTATAAATTCATCAGCCCAGGATGGCGTTAAAACAGAAACTCCTTCAAAATCAATTTCAATTTTTTCATTGTTTTTTATTTTTTCCACTGAGGGCTGTAGAATCAAAAAAGCTTCTTTGCCAGCTGGCCTTGAAATGAGGGTATCGCCGAATTTCTTTAAATGGATAATCATATTTATTTTATTAATAATTAATTACAGCAAGACATCCATTTAATGGCGTGTCTATTTTTTTAATAGTAAATTTTGTGCTATTTTTTTTAATGCTTAGCACGGCTTTCCCAGAGTAAAAAATAAGCTCAAAAGGATTTGCAGATACAACATCTTTTACAAACTTTAAACCATTACCTCTATTTTCCGGAGCTCTGCCGGAAATATATTTTGTGAATGCTGTCTTTAGCGCCTCTTTGTCATTTTTTAATTTAGGCACAACACGTTTAAGTGTCGCAAGTATACCTCTACCCCTATCTGCTAAAATAATTTGTTTTTTTGAGGGATTGTGCTCAAATAATATTCCAATCATATCCGGCCAATTCCCTATATTATGATTATATGAGTTATTGCCAATTTCACCAATAATAGCTGTTATTAACGGAAAGATATTTTTCATTTCAGAAATTTTGGAAAGTTCGGTATTAAATTTTTGCAAACGTGCAGCAAAAACATCACTTGTTTCACAGTATTTATTATCAGACAATTGATTAGGGATTTTGCTTGTTGTCCATTTTTTTGCATAATCGAAAATATCTTTATCATTTTCTTGATCCTTTTTTCCTAAAAAATTATTAATATCAGATTTTCGATAATATCGTTTACTGGTAGGGAAAGGCCTGAATGATTTCAATATTTCTTTTTTATCCCATAGCCTAAGAGTGTCATCGGATACCCCAAGGATTTTAGACACTTCCCCAATTGAAAATAATTGTACATCCATAAACTTATGAAAATATAGGAAAACTTATGAAAATCTATGTAAATCTTAACAAAAATGCTTAAAAAAGTCAAGATATTTATTAGTTTGCTTTACAAATATATTAATATATGATATACTATTTATATAATAATATATAACTTATTTTTTTATGCCAGAACGTAATCAATTTGTTATAAATACAACACATAAAGCTCTTGCGGGAGTTCGTAAATTCGAATCTGAATTGGCAGATCAAGAATTATCTAATGTTCCTCAGGTTAGAGATATTATTACGGAAGTACGTAAGCAAGTTGGTCACCTTGCATGGGGAGATGCTGCAGAGAGTGTAGAAGATCCTCTAGCGTTAGAACTAGATGGCTTAGATGAAAGATATTGGTTGTTTCAAGGGGGTGAGCAACCACAAGCTACAGGATTAGGTCACTTTATTGGAGAGCGACTAAAATCATTAGATGATGAAGATCATGAAACAGCAGCAAAAGTGTATGATATATTAATGTCTGAAAAGGGAGATAATTTATCATTAGCTAGTAGTTTTTTATTGTATCGTGGTGAGCCTGAGATACGATACCTTTGTCCCGATCTTGTAAGTTCTGCTTCTGACGAAGAAGTGGAGAAGGGGTAAATTTCATATTCTTTTTTCCTTAGCTACTGCTTTTACCCGTGCCCTCACACTCTCTGTAAATGCCATAAAAACAGCTCTTGAGTATGCAGGGCGCTTTTGGATTTCATGTACATTTAATTTCATTACCCTGTTTGCAAGGTCTTTTATAGTTTCTAGCCTAAGGTCACCAAGCCATTCTCTAAAGTGGTCTTGATTAAAACCGCCTTGCACCTGCAAAGATGTGAGATCTTTTGTTCTTTTGATTGCCTCAGCAATTGGAATACCTTGTTTGCCAAGATCTTTAATTACAGAATCAAAAGTCGCATCTTTAGATTGCTTAGATACCCCTTCACCAGCATCCTGTTGGTCGGTTACTTCTTTAACTACTCCTTTGGTTTTAAATGCACTGAAGCTAAATACTTTACCTCCTTTATTTTGTGGCATATTAATATAGTTGACTAGGTATTTATTTTTATTGTTTTATGTTATATAAGTCAAGGCAATTTGTAATTCAAAATATCAAGAATTTTATTACTTCAAATTGACAAATTGGGTGCTGCGATATTAAATTTTGACAATCAAGCACCTCAACAAATAGGCGATTTAGAGGGGGTTCCAGTTCCGAGTGATTTGCTGCAGTACGTTGAATAAGCAGGATTTAATTTATTCTTAGCGCTAAATCTCTTGCAATTTCTCCTTTTCTCTGTATAATTTTTGCGTTTGTTTTTTTAGTGTTAGTTAAAATTTTTAAGTATGAACACTTGAGACTTGAGACTTACACTTGAGACAAAATTTATTCCATAAATTTTAAATCATGTCAGTAGAAAGAGCATCCCTAGAAAAAGTTCGTAATTTCGGTATTATCGCGCACATCGATGCAGGTAAAACAACAGTTACAGAACGTGTTTTATATTACACAGGTATTAATTATAAAATTGGCGAAGTTCATGAAGGCGAAGCAACAATGGACTGGATGGAACAAGAGCAGGAGCGTGGTATTACAATCACATCCGCTGCAACAACATGTTTCTGGAAGGATCATCAATACAATATTATCGATACCCCAGGCCACGTGGATTTTACTGCAGAAGTAGAAAGATCCATGCGTGTGCTTGATGGTGGCGTTGTAGTGTTCGATGGCGTTGCCGGTGTAGAACCACAATCCGAAACTGTATGGCGTCAGGCAGATAAATACAATGTGCCTCGCATGTGTTTTATTAATAAGTTAGATAGAACCGGTGCGAGTTTTAATGATTCATTTCAAAGTATTTTAGACCGCCTAACCCAAATGGCATCACCTATTCAGCTGCCGATCGGCTTAGAATCTGACTTTAAAGGTCTTGTTGACCTTGTTGAAATGAAGGCAACAATCTACAAAGATGATCTTGGTAAGGAAATGGAAGTTGTAGATGTTCCGGAAGATATGAAGGCTGAAGCTGAGGAATGGAGAGGTAAAATGCTTGAAAAGGTTGCGGAAGGGGATGATGAATTCATGGAAAAATATATTGAAGGCGCTGATTTTACAGTTGATGAATTAAAAGCTGCTATTCGCAGATCTGTTATTGCTAATAAATTTATACCGGTGCTAACTGGTACAGCCCTTAAAAATAAGGGTGTTCAGCTACTTTTAGATGCTGTGAATGATTATCTACCATGTCCACTTGATATTCCACCGGTAGAAGGTCATTTGGCAGATGATGAAGAAGCAAAAATTACCCGTAAATCAGATGATAATGAACCCTTAGCTGCACTTGCATTTAAAATTGCAACAGATCCTTTTGTTGGCCGTTTAATTTTTGTACGTGTTTATTCTGGCGTTCTTAAATCAGGTTCTTATATTTATAATTCATCGCAGGGTCAAAAAGAGAGAATTGGTCGCTTGCTTCAAATGCATGCTAATAGTCGTGAGGAAATTGATGAAATTCCTGCTGGTAATATTGGTGCTGTAATTGGCCTTAAGTCAGTTCGTACAGGTAGTACCCTTATTGCAGAAGGTGGTGAAAAGGTAATTCTTGAATCAATTACATTCCCGGAACCAGTTATTTCTATTGCTATTGAGCCAAAAACTAAAGCAGATCAGGAAAAAATGGGTCTTGCACTTCAAAAACTTGCCGAAGAAGATCCTACTTTTACTGTTCGATCCGATGAAGAAACCAATCAAACAATTATTTCCGGTATGGGCGAACTTCATCTTGAGGTTTTGGTAGATCGCATGAAACGTGAATTTAAAGTTGAAGCGAATATTGGCGCTCCTCAGGTTGCTTATCGTGAAACTATTCAAAATGAAGTTGAAGAAGAAGAAAAATATGCAAAACAAACTGGTGGTCGTGGTCAATATGGTCATGTACTTTTACGTATTTCTCCGGCAGAACCTGGCAAAGGTTATGAATTTGTGGATTCTATTGTAGGAGGACGCATTCCAAGAGAATTTATTCCTGCTGTTAACAAAGGTATTGAGGAAGCTCTTACTCGTGGTGTTGTTGCAGGCTACCCTGTTACAGACATAAAAGCAGAACTTTATGATGGATCTTTTCATGATGTGGACTCCAGCGAACTTGCATTTAAAATGGCTGCTTCCATTTGTTTCCAACGTGGTGCTAAAAAGGCAAATCCGGTTCTACTTGAGCCAGTCATGAAAGTCGAAGTTGTAACACCGGAAGAATTTATGGGTGATGTTATGGGTAATTTAAATTCTAAACGTGGTCAAATATCAGAGATGGGAGATCGCGGACAAGCTAAAACAATCGAAGCGCAAGTTCCACTGTCTGAAATGTTCGGCTATGCAACAGAGCTACGCTCAATGACCCAAGGTCGCGCAAGTTATACTATGGAATTTGAAAATTACCAAAAAGTTCCTAATAATGTTGCGGAGAAGATTAAGGAAGCGAGGGGGGCTGCATAGCATCATTTTAGATTTCTGATTTTAGATTTTTGATTGTCATTTAGTATTTTATATTTGGCATTTTTATTCTTTGTCATCTCGACTAATGCGGAGAGATCCCTTTGCTTCGCAAATTTACCATATAAACTAATTATTAATTAATGGGCTTAATAGTAATTTAAGCAAAAGGAAGGGATTCCTCCGTTTCAGTCGGAATGAAAAATAGTGAATCAGCAATACCAACTTTTTGTAGTTTAATTTAGCTATGCTATAATACCCTCCTTATTTTTTAATTTAAATACATATGGGAACACCAGAAGAGGCTCGATCTGATGAGCCTGAAGTAATTGAGGTATCAGAAAGTGATTATCCTTTAATTATTGCTCGCGTTTTACATAATTTAAAAATGTTCGGGAAAGATCATCTCGGTTCAGTTGATAATGAATTAACTAGTGTAATATTTACTGCAATCGTGGGTGCAAGAGAAGGTATAAAGGCAGGTATCCATCTTGGCAGCAAGGGGTATGTTGATAAGCTGGCTAACATAAAAGATCCATCAACATGTGTTTTAAAATTACAATTAGAGGATCAGGATTATACAGAGGTGGATCCTGATGTTGTATTAGAGAGAAGAAAAAACTTAACACAAGAATTGGCAATGTTATTAGGAGAAGACAGATTGCAAGTAAGAGCAACACTTAAAGATGCCACACAACATGGTGTGGAAGGTATGATGCCTAAGACAGAAGAAGGGTAAATATAAATTTTAATTTAACAATTTTAAAATATGGCAAAAGAAATTTATAAAGAAGGGGTTTGTGGGATACCCTTAAAAAAAGCCCTTAAAGATTTGAGAGACCTCAGGAATATTAATAATTGGCTTGAAGTCAAAGAGAGAGTTATTTTATTAATAAATCAATGCCTTGGGTGGATTGGCAAAGATACTACTCATTGTATAGACGAGCAACAGGCAAAGGAGTTAAGAGAAGATCTTATTGCATCAGCAGAAAAGCTTGGATTTTTATCCAGATTAATTCGCGGCATTAGCATTAGAGGTGAGGCTCGTAAAATATTAGACACTGTAACAGATCATGCAGATGTAGAATGCAGTCACTGTTTTACAGATTCATTTAGATGCGAAAACAGAGATTCTGAATGGCCTATTGAAAAGGTAAGAGAAAGATTATTTGATGGTAAAGGAGATGGTAGATCTTGAGGTAATATTTTTTTATGTAGATTTAGTATTTTGGGTTTTTTTGGTTATTGTGTATTATTGTAGGGGACGCAGATCTGCGTCCCCCACCCATATACCAATACGCATAAAAACCCAAAACAAAAATGCTCAAGTTTATAAAAAACATTACTTTTAAAGAAGCGGTATTTTACTTTCTCATTCTTGGCATACCACTTGTTTTCTGTATTTGGAGTTATGATATGTATGAGGTGCCGAAGAATGTTTTTCTGAAGGTCGGTGTATCCGCAATAGTGCTCAGTTATTGCATAGATCTAATTAGGGGTAAAAAATTAACATTTTTTAGTAATAAAAATATAAACTACAGTATTGGTGCACTTTTGGCTGTGCTAATACTATCTACTTTATTTGCAGTACGACCCAATGTGAGTTTTTGGGGGTCATTCTTTCGGCAGGGAGGTGTTATAAATATTCTGCATTACATCGTCTTATTTTTTATAGCATTGCAGATCCTGAGCGATAGAAAAAAAAGACTATTCACATTAAAACTCATTACCTTATCCGGTTTAATAGTCGGCATTTATGCGATAGCGCAGAAGATCGGTTTCGACATTTTTTCATCTAACATTACAGCAATATTTACGGGGCGCAGCTTTTCTACAATGGGCAATCCTACATCACTTGGCGCTTATTTAATTTTTCCTTTATTTAGCGTGATTGCCTTATTTGTATCCGACAAAAAGAAAAAATATAAGTGGGCGCAGTATTTTGTTGTAATTGTGATAATACTTTTGGCAATTATATTTACTAAAAACCGAGCTACATTACTTGCCCTGATGATAGTCGGATCTATGGCTGGTTTTTACCATATCCGCAGATACAAGAAGGCTGTTATCGCAGGTGTAATTAGTCTCGTCATTCTATTTTCCGGTTTTGTGAGTTTTTATGGCAAAGATATGAGGTCGCTCAATTCTAGATCTTCCATGTGGAAGAGCAGTGTAGAAATGTTAAAAGAAAATCCAATAACCGGTTACGGCGCTGAATCTTTTTCTCTTTTATTTGAAAAACATGTAAATAAAGATTTTTTTAAGTATGAAGATTATTATAATTTAGCAGACAGGCCGCACAATGAACCCCTGGAAATGTGGATTCATTTTGGGATACTCGGCTTATTATTTTACATTTTTATAATTATTATTTGCTTAAAAAAGTTTTTTGAAAATCCAGATGTAATTACACATTTTATGAGTGCGGCGCTTTTAACTTTGTTTATAAGTAATTTTTTTAGTTTTTCAAAAAACTTT
>CAYWJA010000030.1:0-24238 GCA_964458485.1 uncultured Candidatus Peribacteria bacterium
ACCTCTCTTGATTCTGTAGTTTTTTCTACTCTTGGTTTTGCTGCTGCTATTGTTGCCCTGGGCTTCATCCCTCTTTTGGTGCTTTTTGCTATAAAATCATGCATTTCCGGCTTAATCTTTCCTTTTCTTACAGCTTTTGCAGCTTCGTCAATCCTTTTAGAGTGAAGAAAATCGTCCATGCTTTTAAGAGGCCTTCTTTTTATGGCCTGTTTTTCAGGATCTTTTGGTTTTTTAGGTGCATCAGGATCTTCAGAGTCTACAGCCCATCTTGGATCATTCTTCCTTTTTGGAGACTGACCGGGTTTTTTGTATATAAATCTGTTTTCCCTAAAAAATTGGGAAACATTAGATAGTTTGTTGAATATTGATTTCATAGTATTTGTGTTTAATATTATCTAATTAGTATAGCATATTTATAGCTAAAAGTAAATACCCTTACCTATATATTAATTACAATATTACTTGACAATTAGTAAAATACTATTATTATAAATACCATTAACCCAATGGAAAAATGCTATTTAAAATAGCAAATCAGGTCAAATAAACTGCCAGAAATGGCTGGTTTTTTGCCAAATTATGTAGGTTTTTCGGTTCAAAACATGGAGGTGACCGATGGCCAGAATGATCTTGAGCCTGATGGTCGCTTCTGTGATCATCTTTACTTCAACCGAGGAGGCTTCGGCCTCAAGGCCGGACGGAGACCGTCTCACAGGGAGATGGTCCACCACCAAGCCCACCTCATTCCTTGACCGCATACTCCTGCGGGCAAAGGAGTCTGTGAGGAAGTGTTATCAGGCGGAAAAAGAAATCTATCGCCTGGTGGACATGATAAACAAGATGAGGAGAAAGAAGGGTCTGACCATGCAAGACGTTAGATACCTCCATCTTCTCGCAGATAAGTACGGGATTAGGAAGGACAAGACCCCCTACTACATCGTCTATCATGTTCTGAGGAGCCACCGAAATCTCTTCACATCACACGTAAAGATCCTGACAACCTCCTACGTCTGGCTCCAGATCGGCGGTACCCTCCTCGAGCGGGCGGGAAGGCCACTGGCCAAGCGTCACTTCCGTGCTGCCGCACAGGAAATCAAGGACGCTGAGGTGTACAAGAGGACGCTGGCTACCTACATCAAGCTACTCCCACAGCCATAAACTGGTAAGGTGGGAGTTAGCAAAAAGGGGCTCTGGTATTACCGGAGCACCCTTTTTTTATAAAAAATAATTTTCTATATGGCGTCAAATTCTTTTCTTAAATCAGAAATTTCTTGTGCCATCTCTTTAGCAGTACTCTTTAATATCCTTCGTTGCCATGGTTTTAATGTAAATTTTGAAGCTGGACTTTCTATACCTGCATCTTCTAGAAAACCATGTACTATTTTAATGTATCGTTGTGTAAATTGTGTAACTTGACCACTTCCTTTTTCTGCCAATACATTAACTGCGTGTTGAAGATTTTTTGAAAGCCTTTTTCTTGTTGCTGTCGCAGGTAATTTTTTTAACTCAATATTAATTGCTGCATAGGCTGCTTTGGAAGCAGTTTCTTTTGATTCTGCAGCCCCAACCCTGGTGCGTGGTGTACTTTGTCCTTTTTGAAGCTTTGTACCCCCCTTATCTGTTCCAGGTTTATTGCCAGGTTTTACAGGCGGCATACCTCCGGCTACTCTTTTTGGTGATTGTTTAACTTCACCCTTCAATGATGCCACATATGCTGCATGCTCTTTTGTACCATCTCCCACTAAAATGAATTCATCTGCCTTACGCCAAATTGAAGGATCATTAATCTTTTTACCATTTTTTAATGCTGTTCCTACCATCATTCTTGCTAGGACTGATAGTCTATCGCTTTTTCCACTTAAGGCTTTATAAACCATAAAATTCTTAGCACTATTTGCTGGAAATTTAATCATTAAAGCAGTTACTTTGTCTGGATCCATTTTTCTAAAAGCTTCAGTAGCTAATTCTGCTACTGCTTTAGGAGACATTTCCACCACATCTGGCTCGAATTTAAGTTCTTCATCTGTATCTTTTCCAGCTGCAATTGTTGGCCTTTTTGGAACCTTTATTCCATAATCTTCTTCTAAATCACTTCCTAAATATGCAAGTGGGTCGCTAATATCAAGTTTTGGCAGCTTTCTCTTTGACACTTTGGTTGGATCTTTTATTTCTTTTCCATTAACCCTAACCCCACCTAATGCAACTTTTGCCTTTGGTACACGTTTTTGTGGCTTCGGCGCTCTTGGACCTTCTGGCTCTACAGCTACAGCTAGTCTTTGACGAACATCTATTGGAATTAAATGCGCCAACTCAGGATTTTTATTCTTTAATTTGATTAAAACTGAATCAACTTCTAAGGCTACAGAACTGCCCTTATTGTCTCTTTCGTCAATATATATTGCTGTTAATATTTTGTCTATACCTGGTAATGCACTTAATGCTTTTGTTAATTGTGTTGCTGCTTCTTTATGCCTACCTCTTACATTCCCGCGAAGCTTTGCCCTTTTCCCCATAATAAGAATTTTTCTTACTAAATTACTTAGAGCACTACCTCTCAAATTAGCTGGCAATACATCACCTCTTTTGATCTTTGCATATTTGGTTGTACCCCGTATTGAATCCCAACCCTTAAAAAGGGAGGCAAACTTAGGAGTTGCTTTGCCAATATCCTCTCCAAATCGTAACACTGTTTGTTTTAAGAGAGATTTATCTCTCATATGACTTACAGCACTTAAATAGGCAATCCTATCTTGACCTTTATAAATCTTTTTAAAGGCCACTGCCAACCCTTTTGCAAGTGCTTTATCGCCTGTTTTACCCAACAATTTTAGCAATTGTTTAACTACAATATTAAGAGCTTTTGTCTGAGCAGTATTAGACATTTTTAAGGTTTCACCCTTTGGCTGAGGTACTCCAAATGTTTCTGTTTCATCCCCTACTCGTGGAGGTTTATCTCCCTGAAGAGCATCATCAATTAGCTTATCAACAGCAGCATTCGGGCCAACTGTTGATTGCCTTGGTATCCGCCTATCCCCTGTAGACGCTTCGTATCTATCAAGAATATCATCCAATGTTTCCTGTTTTCTAGGCCTTTTTGCAGCAGCAATAGTCGTTCTTTTTTGTAGTTTTCTTGCAGGTTTCCTTTTTGGCTTAGCTAGTTTTTCAAGCGCTCTAGTCGCAGCCACTGTCCTTTTATGACCTTTCAAAAAAGTTTCCCTATTATATTTTACACCTTTTCTATGCGATGCTGCCTTCTTTAAGCCCGCCTTTGCCTCAGGTAAATTTGGATCCACAGGATCTTCACTGTCCACAGCCCATCTTGGATCATTTTTCCTCTTCGGAGCACCCTTAGGACCCCTGTTAACAAATCTATTTTCCCTGAAAAATTTAGAAACGTTTGATAATTTATTAAATAATTCTTTCATAGTATTTTAGTAAAATTGTATTTTGATTTTTTAAATCAATCGTTAAATTATAGCACATTCAAAAAAAATTGCAAACTTTTTTTATTGATAAATTTTTATATAATTATCTCAATTTTTTATATATTTTATAAAGAAGGTGCCAAAATTTATTCAAAATCATCTCTTTAGCCTTCGGATAATTAACCACTTTACCTCCAAACTTCTTTTTAAATTGTGTAACGCCTTTCCAAGGATGATTTTTTGAGATTTCCGGGGCAATGCCTAAAAAATCATAATATTTACAACCCCTTTCTTTTGCCTCCTTTATTGCATGCCATTGTATAAGATACGGTGCCATTACATTGCGATATTCATTATCTGATGCACCATAATAGTAAATTCCCCATTCATCCAAATAAATAAAAATACCACCGGAAATTATTTTTCCATCATATTCCGCTAAAAGTAATTGAGCGTTTTCGGGCATAGAATCGAGCATATTCTGATAATAAGATTCTGGATGTATGCCAAATCCATCGCGATCACCTGTTTTTGTAAGCAAATCGTAAAAATCATCAACTTGTTTATCTTCTTCAATCGTCACGCCATGCTTATGGGCAACTTTAATATTGTATCTGCCCTTTGGCTTCATTTGACGAAGAAGTTCTTCTTCATCTAGGCTTAGATCTAAAACCAGACTTGTTGTAGGATGGCTATCATTATTAGTAGGTTGTAGGTTGTAGGTTGTAGGTTGTAGGTTGCCATAAGGTGACATTCTTACGAAAATTGCTTTGTGCCTCTTTCCAATCTTTTTAATTTCTTTAAATAAATCAGATAAATCTTTTTTATGCGCTGTCCAAAGTGGGCCGCGTGGAATCTCAAGCCACGACAATCCCATTGGTAAATTATGCTTAATAACCAATACAGATGCATTTTTTACTTCAGCCAACCACGTTTTACGGCCAACTGATTTCTGAAAATCACTCCAAATTGGATGTTGCCATAAACTGCGGTAAGAGCGGTGTTGCCAAAAATGTAAGTAATTTTCACTTGAGACTTGAGACATACACTTGAGACTAATTAAATATTAATTTCTCCATCCGCGAACATCTGTACTACCTTAGGGTACCATTCCTTCTCTAGCTCCTGTACGCGATCGCGGAGGGTTTCTTTGGTGTCATCGGATTTCACGACGCAGGATTTTTGAAGAACAATTGGCCCTTCATCAACTTCTTCGCTGACAATATGGATTGTCATACCAGTTTCTTTATCCCCTGCATCAAGCACTGCCTGATGTACATCCAAATTCATACCTCCGCCATATTTAGGCAGCAGACTGGGGTGAATATTAATAATGCGATTTTCATATTGTTTTACCATTGATTCGCTTATGATACGCATATAACCACCGAGTACTATTAAATCGACATTATGGCTATCTAAAATTTTCATTATTTCTGCATCAAATTCTTCACGCGTTCTTCCTTTTGGATCAATGAAATAAGCAGGAATACCTGCAGCCTCTGCCTTATCTACTGCGCCGCATTCGAGTTTATTTGAAATGAGACAACTGAGTTCAACATTATCTTTTAATATGCCAGACTTTTTTGCATCGATGAGGGATTGAAAATTGGTGCCACGTGTTGAAGCGAGGACTGCGACTTTATACATAATTATTTTAGTCTCAAGTGCTCCCGACAAGTCGGGATCAAGTCTCAAGTGTTCCTAACTGATCACTTTTGACTCTTGGCTTAGAACTTGTAATTTAAAAAATACATACACTAATATAACTCAAGTTCTTCACTTTAAGATCATAAAAAATGTTGACAAACCCTTAATAATATGTAAAATGCTTTCGTTCAAGTTGATGTAGTTTCAACCTGCGGTGAATAGTCGCCGTGGTTGGCGACTGCTCACAAAACACCGCGCAACCGAGAGAGGAGAGAGAATGCCCAAGGGGAAAAGGAAGGGTGGTGTACCACCCGAGGTCGGAATTCAGAGGCTGGATACCGCCGAGCTGAACATCGCGCTCTATCAGGCAGGGGATATGCAAGTTGAGGAGAGGGTCCTCACGATCCAGTCCCCGTCCCGCAACGGCCAAAAGATACGCGTCCCGGTCACCAAGGCCGAGATCGACGCGATCAGGGAGCAGCGGGCAGAAGAAGCCAGATGCCAAGAGGAACGCAGGCGTTCCAGCCAGGAGAGGTTCAGGCAGGCGGCACGGGCCGGGCGACCCAACCTCCAGCCGGCGTAGAGCCGACCACCACAACTCGAACGCGCAGTACCCGGCCGGCATCCATGTGATGCCGGTCGTTTTTTAATTGCCTGGACCGTTGTGTGCCCCCTACCCCTCTGAAGGGGAAATTAATTATTTAACAATACCCGTAAGCGTGAATAAATATTGAAAGACTCCTCCTTCAGGGGGGTAGGGGGGGCTCACTACGTACGTCAAAGTTCAGACTATTTCAGATTCTTATTATACAAATCCCCATAAATACAATCCTTTGGTTCAATAAAATAATCTTCTTCTGATGCCTTTTTTGTTGTCCATTCAACATTCAATCCTCGTGCAATCACAAAAGGAGTTGATGCATTAGTTTCTCCCATTAATAAATTAGATGCAGAGGCGAGATTGTCTGCAATTGCCACCTGTGTATACTGCATTTTTTTATTAAAAAGATCTTTATCTCCCCTAAAATCTTGTACACCTTCAAAACCAGCCCAGCCGATAGCAATACCGGAGGTGCCGAGGCGGAGTGGTTGGCAGTGGGAATCGGAAATGACAATTCCGAGCTTCTTTAGTTTATATTCCCTCATAAACACCAATCTGATTTGCCTTGCAACCTTAAAAGGATCTTCCGGCCATAGTATCACTTCTCCTTTTGGTGTGTTGCTGTTATCTATTCCTGCATTTGGAATGAAAATTTTATTTTTCAAAGTGATCATCATTTCACTGTCTGCCATAACCTTATCTGCCTCTTTTTTGATCAATTTTTTAAATTCGGACTTATTTTTGATTTTTACTAATCGAACCTGACTATAGGCAACTACTTTAGATGCTATTACTAAAATATCACCATTTCTTAATTGCTCCTTTTTGCGATTGAGAGATTTTTTAATAGCTGTAATTAGATCGTCTCCTGATTTTATTAGCTGTGATTTTAAAGGAATGAGATGCATGGTATACTGTTGTTATTACTGAATCCACCCTTTGTCATCCCGACTAGCATGGAGGGATCCCTTCGTCTATCGGTTTATCTAAGGGATTTCTCCATAGGGTCGAAATGACAAAAACAGTGTTAATGTTTCTCTTGTTTCACCTTCTGCAACACCAATATACACACAATAATGAGCCAAAAAATCATAGCTAAATCATTCTTCCAAAAAGGCATATCAAAAAGACCGTGTATCAAAATGCCCCAGAGTGCTATAAGAGGGTATGAAAAAGAAGTGTGGCACAAAATAATGATTAATAAAAATGCAATTAAACCGATTATTCCTGCATTTAACCAAAATCCAAGAAAAATATTATGAGTATGTGGCATATTCCACTCTAAGGGTGCGTGGCCGAGTGTTACCGGTGCTTTGATCTGATAATTTGCCTGAAATAAGCCCGGTCCTATTCCAAATATTGGATTTTCTTTTATTAAATCAAAAGAAGTTCTGTAAATTTCTATCCGCACAGATGAGCTTGAACGATTTTTAAAATCCAGAGATTGTTTAAATTTTGGTGAATTTAGCTGGCTCAGGATAATCGCAATAAAAGTAAGTATTAAAACTGACATTATTGCTATTCCCCTTTTTCTATTTTTCGGATGTTTTATCAAATAATAAAAAATATATAAACCCAATGCTCCAAAAACGCTGATTATTCCAGCATACGATTTTGTAAAAAATAGACAAAAAGTAAGAATTATTAGTGCTATGACATCAAGATGGCGAATCATTTTAAAATAATAATGCTTCTTTGTAAGAAGACATGTATTTATTAAAATTGCCGGTCCAATAAATAGTGCTAAATAATTAGCAGAGTTAAAAAAGCCCCTAAGCCGAATATCATCTGTTATTCCATCTCCAAATATGCCGAATGCAATTGAAATGAGCCCGACTAATGCAGCTGTATATACATAACCTCTTAAAATCTTCTCAACATCTTTTGGTGTTTTGAGTATTTGGGAAAGAATTACAAAATATAGCATTGGTGCAACAATCCATCCTTTCCAGATTCCGAGTGAAGTGCGTTTCGCATTTAATATTTCTCCACTTGGTAAATTTAAAAAATCCGGTGCCATAAAAACACTAATGGTAGCTCCTATAAGGAGTAAAAATATTGCATATGAATAATGCCTGGTTTTTTTATCCCATATTATTATCTTATGATCTCTTATTAACTCGACGATCCATAATCCAAATAAAATATAGATAAAAACCTCTAATAGGGTAAAAGGAATTCCTGCTATTTGAAAACGGATGAGGTAGGTGGGGAATAATAGGGGGGAGATGAAGACTAGTTTGCGGAGTGTGGTTAATGGCATTGTTTCATTTTATTAAATTCCAAATCTCAATTCCAAAATCCAAAATAAATTACAATATCCAAATTACAAACTTAAAACCACAATATCACTTAATTTTTAGAATTATAATTTGAGATTTATTTTGTGCTTTGAGCTTGGAAGTTGAAATTTGTGAAATAATAGCACCTAATACAGAAAATAAAATAACAGATAATTAATCAGTCGATAGTTTCGGCTCAATAATCCCATAATATCCATCATCCCTCTTATAAACCACACTATAACGACCTGTGTCTTGATTATTAAAAAGAAAAAATCCGTGACCAATAAGCTCCATTTTTTCAATAGCTTCATCTTCTGTAAGTGGTGTGGAATCCGAAAAACGCTTACGCCTTAAAACGTCCGGAATTGTGAAGCTTTCTTTAGTAGGTGGTAATGTTTCTACTTTTGGTGCAGATACCTTTTTAGCAGTGCGATGCATTTTAGCTTTATATTTCTCAATTTGTCCTCTTATTTTATCCATACAATCATCGACTGCATTGGACATAGTGTCATTTCTTGTTTCGGCTCGAATTACATTACCAGGCGCAAAAATTGTAAGTTGGCATATATATGCATCTTCGGATTTACGTGATTTTTCATGCCTTACCTCAATACGAAATTCTGATGACTCATCACTAAGACGGTCTGCTAGTTTTTCTAGCTTAGCAACCTTAGTTTCAATATTGCTTTTTTGGTTGTTGCTTAGGTTTAAATTCTTGGACTTTATCTTTATTTGCATAGTTTTTAATTTAAGTGCTTAAGTGTTTAAGTACGTAAGTCCTTGATAGTGCTAATGTTTAAATGCTAATTATATTAATATAAGACAGCACTTTGAGCACCTGAGCACTTACGGACTTAAGTACTTTAATATTACCAATACAAGGATGAAATGCAATAGCGAATTAGATCCATCTTGAACACACTTAAGAAAAATGATACGCTTATATAGTATAAATATAACTAAAATAAAAACATGTCATTTAAATTAATTGCAGATACCTTTTCTGTTGCCCGAGATTCAGATCATTTTGTACAGTTAAAAACCCTCAAAAAACCTCGAAGTACAGATCAAGTTTGGCTGGCTATTGAAATTATCGGCGATAGCAAATATGCTCGTTCAACTGCCCAAAGTATTATCGATACGATGGAGGATGAATTTTTTGTAAAATCTGAGTTAAATATTTACGAGCGCTTTGAGAAAGCACTTAAGGAAGTAAATATTATTATTGGTAGCTTAAGGGCAAAGCGTAAAAAATCATTTGGGCAGGTAAATGCTATTATTGCTGTCTTTTCTAGTAATGAGCTGCATTTAACTCAATGTAATAGTGCTGAGGCATATTTGATAAGAAATAATAAATTCTCAATGATTAGCGAGGGGTTAGATGGTAGGTCTGATGATCTTTTTGTTAATATAGCCAGCGGAGAACTTCGCAGCGATGATAAACTTCTTTTTAGCACTGCCAGGCTTTTGCGCCTAGCAACACATTCTCAAATTGTTCATTTATTTAGTGATGGAGTAGCTGAGGCAGTTGAAGCTACTCGTGAGCTGATTATGGGCGATGAAGAAGTAAGCTTAGGCGTTATAGCCATCCATACTAAGCTAATTCAAAAGTCTACAACACAACCGCGTCCAATCAATCAAAATAAATATCTAATTGAACTCAAAAAAATAGCCAATAAAGCTATTAATTTTTTAATGAGTAAAATTTCCAAGAAAAAAAGTAATGTTGATAAAAAAAATATCTTAATAGCTATTGGAGCTGTTGCTGTTGTTCTTATATTAAGCATTAGCTTTCTAATGAACAGTCAAAGAGATAAGGCAATTAGGGCAGAATATCGTTTAAAAATTACAAATTTACATAAACAATTACAAGTAGCTACTACAAAAGGTTATGCAAATAACAAAGAGTCAGCAAATACTATTTTGACCAAAGTTGAAAAAGAATCACGTGATATTCTTACTGCTAACTACTTCCGCGCAGAAGCCTTAGCTCTCCTTGAAAAGGTACAAGATGCACGTGATAGTATAAATAATACTAGTCGTCTAAAAAAAGTAGCACCTTATATAGATCTAACAAAAAAAGATAGCAAGGTAAAAGCTGCCGGTTTTATTAACTTAGATGATAACTTTTATGTTTACGAATTCAGCAAGCTATTTAAAATTATATTAGACCAAGTATTGGATCCAAAAACTATTGATAGCACAGAAGTAATTCTGTCAGGAACAGCAATGGAGGATCATGATATATTGGTATTTTTAACAAAATCAGGGCGTATAATAGAATATAATAATGGTCAGGTAAAATTTGCTAGCACTGCTGATCAAGCCTGGAGATCCGGAATAGATATAGAGTCGTATGGGAAAAATATTTACTTATTAAGCCCTGATAAAAATCAAATTTATAAATATTCAAGATTACGTTCTAAATATTCCAGTGGGACTGAGTATAATGGTGATGCGGATCTTAAAAATGCGATTTCCATGACTATTGATGGTAATATTTATGTCCTTAAGAAGGGTGGTACTATAATAAAAATTTATAAGTCTAAGCAGGAACCATTTAAAATTGAAGATCTAGCTGTAAGCATTGAAGATGCAACTCAAATTTTCACCTCTCCTCAATTAGATAATCTATATTTACTTGATCCAAAAAATAAAAGAGTAGTGATACTCGATAAAAGTAAAAGTGGTATTAGTAGATATTATGGCCAAGTTGTATTTAATAAATTAGACAATATTAAACAAATCTATGTAGAGAATAATGAGAAAAAATTATATATTTTGACTGATAAGGAGATTTATAAAACTGACATTTAATTTTATTTCAGATCTCAGATTTCGGATTTCAGATTCGATTCTTCATTTTAACATTTGTCATTTACTTGTCATTCTGTCCCGATTCCATCGGGGTCAGAATCCACGATTTGCCAGCTTGCGATGGACCCTGAACTAAATTTAGGATGACAAAGGGGAAAATACCAAATAATAGAATACTAAATGTGAATCTGAGATCTGAGTTCTGAGATCTGAAATATTTTTGTTCTTTGCACTAAGACAATTCTTTGTGTAAAATAAATCCTACCAATTAATCACTATGCACAAAATCAAATCAGCATTAAAGGATTTGCAAAAAGGCAAAATGATAATCGTCACAGACGATGAAAATCGTGAAAACGAGGGTGATTTGGTTTTTTCAGCAGAAAAAGTTGCGCCAGAAAAAATTAATTTTATGGCAAAAGAAGGACGAGGGCTTATTTGTATTTCCATTGAAGATGAATTAGCTTATCGGCTTAATTTTCACCCTATGGTTGCCAACCCTGATGGCAATTGTAATTTTACAGTATCAGTGGATGCAAAAGAGGGTACTACAACCGGTATTTCAGCAGCCGACAGAGCTTTCACAATTCAAAAGATATTGAATTCAAAATCAACTGCAAATGATTTTATCCGTCCTGGCCATATGTTCCCTTTGGTTGCTAAGTCTGGTGGCGTATTACAACGCGCCGGTCATACAGAGGCGGCTGTTGATCTAATGAGGTTGGCTGAATTAACGCCGGCTGGGGTAATATGTGAAATTATGAATGAGAATGGCACTATGGCGCGAATGCCGGATCTTAAAAAATTCGCTAAAAAACATAATTTGAAAATTATTACTATTCAGGATTTAATTCAATACAGACATAAGACAGAGACATTAGTTAAAAAGGAGGCGCAATCTAATTTAGATACTGAATATGGCAAATTTAAGGTTCACGTTTATAAAAGTATAATTGACTATAAGGAACATGTAGTACTTACAGTCGGTAACTTAAAAAAAAGTAAACATCCTTTGGTAAGAGTTCATTCGGAATGTCTAACTGGTGATATTTTTCATTCCAAGCATTGCGATTGTGGAGAGCAATTGGATAAAGCACTGAATTTGATTAGCAAAAGAGGCTGTGGTGCACTTTTATACATGAGGCAAGAAGGTCGTGGTATTGGACTTGCTAATAAAATTAAATCCTATAAATTGCAATCAAAAGGCTTAGATACTGTTGAAGCAAATCACAAGCTTGGATTTAAGCCCGACATGCGGGATTACGGAATTGGTGCACAGATTCTATCTGACCTTGGATTAAAAGAAATAGAACTTTTAAGTAATAATCCTAAAAAGCTGATCGGCCTGGAGGGATATGGATTAAAAATTACTAAGCGCATTCCTATAGAAATTGAGCCGAATGAGGTTAATGTAAAATATTTGAAGACGAAGCAGAAAAAGATGGGACACCTTTTTTCTAATTTCTGATCTCAGATTTGTGATTTCAGATTCCCCCTTTGTCATTCCCGCGAAGGCGGGAATGACAAAGGGGGAATACCACATATAAAAATGTAAAAATGTTACATCGAATCCGAAATCCGAAATCAGAAATATTAAATTTATTACTTCATTCTTCTTGGTCCCTTACAATTGCCTCTGGTTTAAGCTACTTTTTCGGCTTTTTACGCGATCGTATTTTTGCGCAAACATTCGGGCTGTCTCGTACTCTGGATATTTACAATGCATCCTTTGTAATTCCGGATTTAATGCTTACGGTTTTAATAGGAACTGCACTTTCTGCTGCCTTCCTGCCTATTTTTTCTAAAAAATATGATGAAAAAAAGAGTGAGGGCTTTAAGTATTCCCATCAAATGATGTCTTGGGCTATTGTGATTATCGCATCTGTCGGATTAATTGTTGCAATAACCTTACCCTTATTTGCACACAAGCTGGTTCCTGGATTTAGTGATGCGGACTTAAAAAAATATATACTTTTGACCCGAATAATGCTCTTGTCACCTCTTCTTTTTTCCATAAGTAATATTTATGGGCGGATGATTTTGAGCTTTAAAGAATTTTTGTGGTATGGGCTTTCTCCCGCTCTTTATAATATTGGAATTATTATAGGTGTATTACTACTTGTTCCGCAGATCGGAATTACCGGTTTGGTGATGGGTAATTTAATTGGAATTCTCCTGCATTTATCTATCAGATTAATTGTAGTTAAGCGCAAAAAATATAACTTTAAACATAAATTTGACTTAAGACTAAGCCCTGAAATAAAGGAAACAATAAAATTAATGGCACCTAAAATTGTTCAATACGTCATGTGGAGTTTAATGCTGATGAGCTTCACCAGTATTGCATCCAATTTAGCCGAAGGCAGTATTGCCACCTACAATTACGCCCGTAATTTTCAAAGCCTCCCCGTAAGCATGCTGGGCATTGCGATTGCACTAAGCATGTACACCAGCCTTTCGCATGATGCAGGTAAAGGAAATTTTAAAAAATTTAAAAAAGATTTTAAGCGCGATCGATTGCGTGCGCTAATTTATACAACACTTGCCGCCATCGCCCTTGCTATACTTAGTAAGCCAATAATTTCTTTACTGCTTGGTGGTGGAAAATTCGGGGAATCGGATATTAATTTACTTACTATAACACTTCAAATTTACTGTATTTCGATACCACTAGAAAGCATGCTACATATTTATCATAGGGGATTTTATTCACTGAGAAACACCATTATCCCCGCTACGATCCATGCAATAGTGATGCTGGGTATAATAATGATCGCTAAAAACCTTGCACCGACAATAGGAATATATGCGTTACCAACAGGTTTCGCGATCGGCTTATTAGTGCATGTAGCTATACTTTCGATGATTTTCCCGGTTTTACTGAGAAAACGACAAACATTCAAGATATAAGGTCTATTCAGCTTGAGAATTGATAAGATAAAGCATCCTGAAGCCCGTCGAATCCTGCTTTTTTGGCAAAACGATCTAATGAATTCAAGTTTTTAAGTAGAATTGTCATTTTTAAAGGTATTTTAATCCCCTTTTTCCTAAGTGCGCATATTACATCCTGTACATTTTCAGCTCCAATATCCTTCTGTCCTTTTAACAAATCTACAATAACTTCCTTTATATCACTCTGTTCTGCCTGATCGCTAAAATATTCAGAAAAAGCATCAGCAATACCACTGAGCTGCACAGTTCTAAGTAGGCCAAAATCTTTATTGTCATATTCATGGTATCCATTGCGGTCTAATATCCATACATTGTTATTTTCGTCCACCCTAAAATTTCCTGGATGCACATCTGCATGAACAAGCCTTTCTCCGTTTTCTTTGGCAGGCATCATTAATTGTGAAAAATAATTAACTGCAATTAAGGCAACAACCTCCTTCATATTATGTCCATCGGCCACAAGCTGATCCCAACTAGTTAAATTTAAGCCATCAGCATAAGTCTCGCGTTTTATATACTCACTATCTGGCGGTTTGGATTCCGGAACACGGATGCGATATTTACAGCCCTTAGGCTGAAAGCCTTCATTAATTTCTCTGAATCTTCTGTCTTTTTCAAGATAGCCTTCATCTTGAATGTCATGCCTGATCCATTCACGTATATCTACAAAGGCATCCTGCAATCTTCCGTATTTTTGAGGATCTGCCTCCATGAGCCTGTCAACTATCTTTTGCATAAAGCCAAAAGCAAGTTCCATGCGGTATAAAATATTTGGATTTCGTACTTTTAATACTTCACGTCCACCATCTGAAGTTTTACAGTCAAATACTGTCATAATAGAACCTCCTCCGGCAGTTCTGTCTACAGAACTAATAATATCACGATATTCCGGCCATTCACGCTCTAGGGTCATATCTGCAAACAACTTATTTTGCCCTGTTACATCATCATAAACTCTGTCGAATTCCTTTTGGTAATTAGCAGGCACTTGAATGTACTGACCCAATACCTGTAAAAAACGTACTCCAGGTGCGCCTAAGTGCTTTGCTACATTAACAACTAAGCCTACTGGTGACATTTGCTCACGTGTTTTGCCAATCTGAAATCTTTTATCTAAAAAATCTCTGATGGCTCCAGAGCTGGCATCAGTAGCCTCATTTATAGTTTGATTATACTTACCTGGCCTTAATACTGTCCTCTTTTTTCTGTGTCTATATCCTTCTACCATTTCTTCAACACAATACATATCATCCCAAGGCACACTTTGCTCTGGTATAAGCGCAATATTATCTGCAATAACCGGTGCAATTGCAAAAAATAACTCTTCCCATTCAGGAATTTTACATATTACCCCAACAACATCTTCTATGGTACTTCGAACATCAACCTGATTTTCACCGCGAGCCAGAACATTATCAAGTAGACATCCAAACATTCTTCCTTTGGCGCTTTCTGATGAAAGTATAGCATCACGATGGCCGGCCAAAAGCTGCCGAGTAACCAAATACCTGTGGCTTGCTGACATATTAAAAATCTGACCCAAAAGAATGTTAGCTTCAGAAATCCAATCTCTCACATGTGCATGTGCAAACTTTCTGGATATATCCTCACCTGAGTCAAAAGGCTTCCTATATTTATGCGCTAGTAGATCGAATGCAAAAGTTTTAATATCCCTGTCATGCGTGCGGCTTCTAAGTAATAGTTCAAGAACTTCTACAGAAGTTGTATTCGCTAAGGAGAGTCTATCTAATACAGCAAATATGCCAATTTTATGGGAAGGTTCATCTAAAACGTCTTTTAAAGACGCATCAATCCTGCTCTGAACAGCCTGGAGTTGTTCATGAGAAGTAACTTCATTTTCAATAAACAGTCTCTGCAGATCAAAATCACGAATGCCTGTAGCTTTTTCCCCGAATAAATAATCGACCTTTTCCTGAAAACTCAAATTTTTAAGGTAATTATCTATTAAGGCCGTATTTAACCTTAAACGTAGTTCAGGATCATGTACTAATGGTACTAATTCCATTAAAAATAAACAATCTTCCGGGCTTTCAAGATCCCAATGACTCTGATCAAATACCAAATAAAGAAAATGATTTAAGTATGTTTTGAAAGCATTTTTAAGTAAAAACTTAGGAACCAACCCAGCCTCTTTAAGCTCCCTCCATTTATCCATCAATGTATTTTTGTCACCGACAAATAAACTTAAGTAGTGACAGGTTATTTTTTTAATAAGATATACACACCTATTGCCTGCATTTCTCGCATGCCCTAAATCAAGATTCAAAGAATCAAGTACTTCATCGCTATTGCTTAATTTATTACAAATGCCTATAACAGATTTAGTTGGCGTCTGTGCTGTTATGCCAGCAAGAATTTTCCTTGGCTTATTTAAATAGAAATCTGTTGCGTCTTGAAAAGATAATAATCCAACAAGGCTAGTTTCAGTTGTAACTATGGAGTTTTGGTTATGCTGCTCCTGAAGCATTATTTCCCTCTGAAGATCAAAATTTTTTGTTCTTCTGTATAGTTCAGCAAGTTCATAATCCTCATATACTATATTTGAATCTTCAGCTCTGATGTAATCTGCGGTAGTAACATCGTAATATCCTGCAAGAATATGTATATAGGCTATCTTTTCCTGTTCATCTAAAGAGGTATCGTTGTCGAGGGCAGATAATGCTAAATGTTTACAATAAAAACGCATTAATTGATTAGCATTATCTGCACTAGTTAATTCATCAATATTATCTTTTTTGTAAGCCTCAGCCTGTAGACCTTGTATTTCTTCTACTTGTTCGATGAACCGTAACTCTGAATATTCATAAAAATCATTCAAAAAACTTCCTATCTCAGCCATATTCATTCCATTTGTTATGCTTCTGAAGGCGCGAATATGTGCAGTAGATATTTTTATTCTTCTTTTCAAGCCTTTTTTGCTATCAAGCTCTTTTACTTTGAAATCGCGTAAAAGACTATTTAGTTTTTTTATATTATCTAAGCGCTCTTTATCCATCTGTGCGAAGCGCAATTTTTTATCATAATTGCTTTCAGCCAAATTTTTGAAATGATCATAAGCCTTTTTTTCATCACACGTAATTAAGCCATTGTTGGCGTAAAAATCAGATATTAATTCCGACCACTTGTCAAAAAATTCTTGATTAGCAGACATATTGTCGTCGGATTCCATATCTAGCTTATTTTCTTTTAATGCCAAATTGTATATTAACCTTATTAAATTATGGAAACTATGAAATTTAATATCCGGCATTTTCATAAAAACATCTGATTCAAGTAGGGCTTCCAGTACATCTAGCTGTATTACCCCCTCGCATTCATCAGTTGCCTCGGAAAAATGTAATAAAACATCATTAGCCTCTTCTTGCTCATGTGGCGTTTTTTTTACCTCAACCGATAATCCATAGAGCATCCACTTAATCGTCTTTCTCTTGGACTCATCTAAATCAGGAAATATCTGCTCTAAATGGCTATCTACATTGGTATTTAATACATCAACCACCTCAGTGTTAGAATAGTTACTATTATCTTTGCCAGTACTTTTATTTTCCACATAATATTCAATCCAGCATAATGCTTCAGTTAAATTAGTATTCCTGGCTTCCTGAAGACGATTTGCTTGTGTTTCTTTTAATTTATTTTTATCGCCCCCTCTTTCTAATAAGAAAGGAGAAGTTCTTAGTGCCTTCATTCTGTAGTGGTCACTTAAGCCCAAATCTGAATCATCAATATCAACTTCTGTAAGAGTGTGGGAAAGTGCATGAAGATCATAAACATTAAAAATTGACTGTGCATTGAGCATGCGGTCTAGGGATGATCCATGCAAAAGATTTAGCCATCCTTTTTGTTCCTTCATTGCTAATGCCTGAAAAAGCATCTTTGCCCCAAGGGGATTAACACCAGAATCATTAAGTAATTTTATTGAACCCTGTATATCTGCTTGCGCCTCATGCAAACGACCTTGTGCAATGCCTAATAATATATGTTGCTTCAATGACGATCTGTTATTACTTTTATTTTTTTGAATTGTTTTTTTGCTATGCTCTTCGGAAATATGAATATGCTCATGGGCCAACAATGCCTGCCATACCTCTTCGAATCTCGGCAAAGCAGTAAAACAACCTGCATAAAATACCATGTGACCATGTGGTAAGGCCATGGCATTGATCTTTAAATTTCCAGGAAGAATATGTATTGTATTTCGATCTTCTGGGGCAATTTTTAATTCTTCATAAAGTCTTTGTACTTCTTGCATTAAAGGGTGCTCTGGTGGAAGCTCCCCATACAAAGCCTTCTCCTGTACGAATAGCGATCTGGACTGCCTATGTAACATTTCCATATCAAAATCTGTAACTTCATCAAATACCTCAATGTCAGCGTCTGGATCAGCCTGTGCATTTAAAGAAGCCCTTAAGATAGGGCGATTGCTTTCTATTATTTCAGATTCTGGCGGAGGGGATATACATAGAGCTTCATCTGCAGTGCCTTGTTCTTGTGGATTATCAAGAGACATAATGAATAAATTTAGTACATAATAATACTTATTTTTTCATTTTTGTCAATCCTAAAGCAATAATTCTCTTTTGCCCTTTATTAATATCTTTATCATCCCACTCATGCATGGCGGAGGTTATAGTTTGATGTAGGTAGATAAAATTATATGAAACATCTTTGACATAAAAAATCATTTATGCTATAAAATACTTCTGTAACATAACAAATATGCCAAAAGGACCTAATGCCCCATCACAAGATACGGGAAATAATAAGCTAGATGAAATTCTAGCTTTAATCGAAGAATCCGAAGAAATAGAATTCCCGATGATACAATTGGATATAACTGAGCTAACCCCTGATGTAGCTGAAATTTTGATAGCTCATACAGATAATTTACAATTAGATAATTTAACACATTTAGATGTTCCTGTAGCAGAAGTTTTAGCTAGGCATGAGAATTACCTAACACTAAATGGATTAACAGAAATTAGTGTTCCGGTGGCAGAAGCGTTAGCTAAGCATGAAAGTGATTTGTTATTGGATGGCCTAAAAGAAATTAGTGTTCCGGTGGCAGAAGCATTGGCTAAGCAAGGAGGATTTTTGGTCCTGGGTGGATTAAGCCAAATTTCTGAATCTGTAGCAAAGGCTTTAAGTTCCCATAGAGGTGATGCAATAACAATTGGAATAAATCGTTTAGATATTCCTACTGCAAGGATATTAAGTACATATGGTGGAAATTTATATTTAGGTTTAACACATTTAGATGTCCCTGTAGCAGAAGTCTTAACTCAGCATGGAGTTATGTTAGATTTAGATCGATTAACACATTTAGATATTCCTGTTGCTGAAATTTTAATTAAATGTGGAAGCCTAGATCTATCTGGTTTAACACATATTAATACACCACTGGCAGAAATTTTGACAAAACATAAAAATTTGCCCGTCCCTGAACAAGTTACGCATGCCACAGAAAAGGCTTGTGAATTATTAAACCTTGATCAATGTAATATTACAATTATACCTGATAGAGTTAATATTGGATCCCTAAAGCTACCGCCAAATGCATCTGAAGATATTAATGAATGGATACCTCTGTTTGAAGAACATCCCAATTTTAAAAGCATAGTTGCAAGTGAAGCGGGTAATATAAATGAGCAACTGAAACAAGAAGGTGTGGCACATCCTGAATGTTTTCATAATTTAAATGCAAAATGTGATGTACAGCCATTAATTGATGAAGTGTTTTCCTTTATCGAATCCCTAATGCGCCCACATGGAATGGAAGATTTTTGTGCAAATTTTAAAAATATTTATTTAATTGATTTTAATAATGATCCTGAATTTATTGCAGTTTATAAAGATGAAGTAGTACAGGCTATGGCAGATCATTTGATAGCGACCATAGAAGATAAGAAAAAACGACTTCAGAAATTATCTTCCGATAATGTTGGTAAGAGGCAATCATTTTTAAAATCCAAAATTGATGATCCTAATCTGCCCGAAAAAGTTAGAAAACGCTTTCGCAGAGATTTGCAAAATCTATTGTCAGGAAATTCTGCGGAGGATATTACTAATATAGAAAGAGAAATTGCTAATACTACTGCATTATTGGTAAAATTCGAAAATTTACACTATTTACGACCTAGCAAATCTGGTTTTAAACTTGCCGCGCGAAACATTCGAGAATTAACAGTTGGCGATGAGTGCAGCGATTGCACAAGTGCGAGCATTGCAGGAATGAATTTCTGGACAGTCCCTGTATGGCTAACTGATCCTGGTTTTAATTTCCTTCTGCATTATGACGGAGAAGGAAAATTAGCTCATAAATTTGGATTTGTCTGGGAAATATCACAATCAGGAGAAATAATTTTAACTATTGATTCGATGGAACTTGGCAATTCTCAAAAAGAAAAGCCTGGAATGAATGAACCTCCAAAATCAGAAGACAAAGAAAAGCAATTAATGGGTGAAGCAATTGACTTTATTTATAACTGGGCTGATTTAATGGGATTAGACAAAAACAATATTTATGCAACTTTTCAGTCCAATGCTGGCACAGATGAATTTAACGAGTTCCTACAAAGAAAATTTATGGTAGCAAAACTAGGAGACCTTGATGCTGTACATAATATACATAGAAAATATTGCCCGGATGAAGAACCCATAAAATCCAGAATATATCTTCAATCATTAGCATCTCATGCAGCAGATGTAAATGACCCATTAACTGATACTGATGAAGAGGGTGTTGATATTCATAATATTTATAGATCTGTAGAATCTGTTATTGCACATTATTTGCAATCTGAGTCACATGAGACTGGTGATCATGAAGAGGTAAAATCCTTATTAGAATTAGCACGCGAAGAGCCAAGGGAGGCTGCCCGGAAAATGAGAATATTCTTAATAATGGGTGCTAATGAGGAAACAAAAAATGCACTTTCGGTTGATGGTGAAAGGATTGATTTATATTTGGCTAATAACGGATCTAATTTCGAAAATTATTTTGCAGTTATGTTGGGTAAGGTAGAAATTACTAGAGGCTCATTTGCTACAACTGAATTACGTCATTTGGCACCTGGTTCAAAATTAGAATAATTAAAAACTATTATTCTCTTTTTTCCATTATTAATATCTTCGTCATCCCACTCATGCATGGCGGACATGATAGTTTGGTATGGATAGATAAAATTATGGCCGCGCTTGGTGCCTACGTCGTTTGTAATAAAATTCTTTTCATCGTACCCCTTGATTACCATCATATGATAAAGGGGGCCTCTTCCGGAATAAAAGGGATTTTTGAGCTGACGACCGGCAAATGGGGCAATAATAATCTGACCATCTGAGAAGTATTTTTTCATCTGATCGACTGTAGGATTATCTATAATTTTAAAATCAGAATATCCAAAATAGCCCTTAATCATTTCGGATGTTTGCGCAATATTTGTATGTTTATAATCCCCGAAATTTTTATTCTGCCACTCAACAAGGCCTTTTACATCTTTTTTGAATTGTTCTTTGATTAATTTCTTATCGGATGCGTAATAATAAGCCAAAATACTAGCAGCTTCTTCACAAGCCTCCTGCCACGGCATACTCCAGTCCGCATCTGGAGCTTGGGGGAAGAAGGGGACGTTCCAGTTTATTTCCAATTGGGGATCCATTGGGGATCCAATAGGTGATCCAATTGGGGTGACAACAGGTACATTACTCTTAAAATCCGCCTCATTTGGAGTACAACCAATAAGAACTAGTGAAATTAATATTAATACAAATTTCTTCATTATGTGACTATTAATCATAGTAATCATTCAATCATTTAATCACAGTGCAAACAACTTAATCACGACCTCCTCCAACAATACGAAGTAAGAACAGGAATAAATTAATGAAATCCAGATATAGCGTTAATGCACCTAGAATTGCCATTTTGCCGAGCATATCTCCTTCATGGCCCATTGCGCCAATATGCTTAAGTTTTTGATGATCATATGCTGTGAGCCCACTGAAAACTATCACGCCAGCATAATTAATAATCCAACCAAGCATATGACTGGTGAAGAATATATTAATAATTGATGCAATTATTATTCCTATAAGAGACATAAAAAGAAAACCGCCCCAAGCGGAAAGATCTCTTTTGGTTGTATAGCCATACAAACCCATTGCGCCAAACATACTTGCGGCTATAACAAAAGTTTTTGCTACCGATGCAGGTGTATATAAGGCAATTATTGTCGCCATTGTTAGTCCTGTAAGAACCGAATATAGTAAAAAAGATATAATTGCAGACTGCAGTGTCATTTTTTGTAATCTTGCCACCAAGTATATAACTAAGCCAAGTTCTGCTATTAGCATTGCAAAAAATGCAAATGAATTTTGATACATAAATTGTATATATGCCTCTGAATTAGCCGCGTGCCATGCAACAAGTGCAGAAATCGCAAGTGCCCCCATCATCCATCCATAAACCTTGGCCATATATTCGCTTATTTTGGTACTAGATGTGTGAGATATTGTTGTTGTGTGATCCATAATGATAAAATTAAGAATGTAGAATAATTATAGCATAAAACATTTTGACTTTTTACATTTTATAAGTATAATTTCTCTGCATATTTTGAATGCGCCCCGAAAAAAAGGGGCCCCACAAAATGTGAAGCGGAGCGAATTTTGTGGGGAAGAGGAGGTATTTACGAAAGTTGGAGCTTTGATGTTTACATCAAAGTAAAAACTGAAGTAAAATACCGACGAGGGGCCATCGTCTAGTGGTTAGGACGCCAGGTTTTCATCCTGGTAACAGGGGTTCGATTCCCCTTGGCCCTACCAAGGCAAAAAGATTGTCGCCGAAGGTGATAAGCTTTTTGGCTTTGATAGATTCAAAGCGGAATTGAACCCCAAGGGGTTCGCCTGAGCAAAGGAGGCCTTTGATCCCGACAAAGTCGGGAGAAAAAAGACGACTATTGTAAAATAGCGAGCAATGCGATCCGTAGCGTAAGTGCCGTAGGCACGAAGCGAAGGGAAAAATTATAAAAATTTATAAAAAAAATTATTTATAATTTTAAGCATTGCCCTATTGAGAAGCTCGACCTCGGACGGTATACCTGAGCGCCAGCGAATGGTATACCGGAGAATGTAAGAAATTCCCCTTAGCCCTACCATTCAGTACTATTCCCCAATAAAATATTTGATTCTTTCAATTCCTTCTTTTAAAGCTGAACAATAACTTTCTTGAACTAGCGTATTAATACAATTGTTTTGGTATCTAGCCTCAGGCCATTTAATTCTTTTTTTAAGAATATCTAATTCATCTGAAGACAGCTTTATATTTTGATGTTTTATTTCCCCTGCTACCATCTGCGTATAAATAAGGTCAATTTTAGACCATGTACATAAATCACCAGAAGGATCATTAACTGTTGCAAAACATTTAATCTGATATCGGATATCATAATAATTAAGAAGTTTTGTAGCCTGCTCTTTTTCCTTTTTTGTTACTTTAATTTCAGGTAAATCTTTTATCTTTATAATTTTTTCTTCCTTGTTGTCATATAATATGTAGGCTGTTGATCTCTTGTTTGTTGATGGACTTGATTCATTAGTAGATTTTGTTTCTATGTCTTTTTCATCAATTACATTTTCTTTTTTGGGTTCTGGTGCACTTGGATGTAAGTCTACCGAGGATCCTTTTTTTGTTTCTGGCATTGTTATACCTGTGGCTTCTTCTGAGGAAGTTTGTAAATTAGATCTTGTGTTTTCTGAGTTATCAACTGTAGAAACTGATGAAAAGGAATATCCGCCCGAACTGCACTTCATGGTGTTTGCCGAAATTGTTGTTGTATATCCTGTTTCAACATTTTGGGCATTTCTTCCCTTAACTCTAAATGAATAAGAGATATCACATTCAAGATTATCTGATGTCCATGTAGTTGCTGTTGTCCATCCAGAATTAGTTCCTGCAGTTATGTTTTCAGCATAATATTCAGTAGCATTACCTGTCCATGATATAGCTATCATCTTATGTTCATCAGCTGTATATGTTGGAGTAGTTAAATCTCCTGTAAGGGTATATATGCTTCCTATAGATCCGAATACTGTTTCTGTGCTGTCTCCGTTTCTTGCTTTAACTTTGAATGTGTATTGGGTATTAACGGACAATCCTGTGACAGTTTTTGTTCCCCATGTTGCATTGGTCTGCCAAACGGCAGAACCGCTGAGGGAACCGTTAGCTTGTACGTAATTACCAGATCCAGTTTCCTGGATTGCAAAGGTAGTTGCAGATGGGTTGGAATTTACATCTAAAGTTACATCAAGTGTTGTAGCTGCTGCACCGTTAACTGTTGGAGTTCCGGGTGCGTTGGCGAGGGTGTAGAGTGCTGCTGTGGAGCCGAATGCTGTTTCTGTACTGTCTCCGTTTCTTGCTTTAACTTTGAATGTGTATTGGGTATTTTGAGTTAAACCTGTAACTTCGAAAGAAGCACCCCAGTCTGTAG
>CAYWJA010000031.1:0-19652 GCA_964458485.1 uncultured Candidatus Peribacteria bacterium
GGAAAAATTTTAGATGGAATAAGATCCAGCATTGCTATTCCTGGAATAATTACTCCAAACAAAATAAAAAAAAACACATTAATAGACGGGGGTGTTGTAAACCCTGTACCAATCAGTGTTTTAAAAAATAAAGTAGACCTCCTGATTGCAGTTGATTTAAATTATCATTATATAAAAAAGAGAATGCACCGTCAGAAAAAACAACTATTTTCGCTATTTAGTGAAAGGCAATTTAACATAATAGATATTATCGAAAATACAATAATGATAATGCAAAAAGAACTTGCAGATAAAAAGCTGCTGGAATGTAAGCCGGACATATTAATTAGGCCAAACCTTGCTAAATATGGAATATTTGATTTCCATAAAGCATCTGAAATGATAAAAATAGGCTATAAAGAAGCAAAAAAAATATTATAATAATAATAAATAATCATGAAGAAAAATGTAGTACTAATAGCCCACGACGATCTAAAGGAGAGAATGTTGGAGTGGGCAAAAAAACACAAAAAAGTACTCGTCAAACATAATCTGATGGGTACAGGTACAACCGGATCAATTTTAAAAAAAGAACTCAAGCTTAAAATCAAATGCTTCAAAAGCGGTCCACTTGGCGGTGACCTACAAATAGGTGCACAAATTGCGGAAGGCAAGGTGGATATAATGATTTTCTTCTGGGATCCCCTATCACCCCATCCGCATGATGTAGATGTAAAAGCATTGCTAAGAATCGGTGCACTTTACGATATTGCAATTGCATGTAATCCTACTTCAGCAAGTTATTTATTTTCGTCTAAAATGATGAATAAGTAAGATTTATATTTTCTTACTCTTTGTAATAGTCGGATCTTTACCATAAAATGGTTCAATCAAATCATATTTTTTGTATTCTTGATCAAATATCGATTGAACGGCCTTTTGCCATACCTCGCCCGCAGATAGGACACTTGTTATTTCATTTAATTCAGATAATTGCGTACGATGTGCATCACTCAATTGGCCAATCCACTTAACGTCAAATTCAGATACAAGCTCATGGTGACATTCGCTGACTGAGATGATGCTTTGTGGGTACTCTTCTTTAAATTTACCAAACCCTACCATATAAACCTGATCGCGATTCATTGTTTGTAAGTATATAAAATCTTTTTCGTCAATTCTATACCGATACCATTCATCCGTCCGCAATCCGACAATCGGTATTTTAAGCTGATGCGCAAATTGGTTCGCAACTGAAATGCCAACTCGAAGCCCTGTAAAACTACCAGGACCTTTTATTGCCATAACCCCCTCAAAACTTGATCCCGACTTTGTCGGGAGAGACTTGAGACCTGAGACTAATTTATCAATATTTTCAATTATTCCCTCAGATGCATTCATTTGCTCTAGTGGCAAGTAGCCGAAAACCTCACTTTCGGATACTAGTGAAATTCCGGAGGAAGTTGTTGATGTGTCGATACATAAAAACATTTGGTGATCCGATTGGTGATCCGATTGGTGATCCGATTGGTGATCCGATTGGTGATCCGATTGGTCTAATTCAGTCAAACCCCTATTGGATCTCCTATGGATCCTCAATTGGATCCCCTATTGGAGATTTCAACTCCTTGATAATAATACTTAATAATCTCTACATACGTTTTCCCACTCTTAGCCATTCCCTCCGCACCACATCCACTCATGCCGACTCCATGCCCCTTTTTCGTCATGCCTTTACAATAAGGATCATCGACTGATTGAAGATATGGTGTATGTGTCCAGCCCCAAACTTCTTTGGCAGATAAGGTTTTACCATTGCTCTGGTTAAAATAAGGAGTTTTTACAAGTTTGCCATTATATGTAACTACTTTATTTTTAGTTGTACCTACAGCGTTTAGAAAGTTTGGGGACCGTTTTTCAACGCCATAGCCCAGATATTTCTGAAAAATCGCAGGATCATCATTCCCGTCATATGGTAAGCCTGGAAATTTACGATTATCACTATCCATATAAAAACGTGCATATGTACGGGCAAGTATTGCAATAGCTTTTTGTTTCTCAGGATGCACATTATTAGATACTTCTGCCAAACCTTTCATATAATCCTCGAGTGGTAATTCATTTATATATGCAGTTTTATTATTAACTGAACGAATTTCCATTATGCCACGGAATTTATTATCGTTTAAACTATTATTCCAAGATGGACGCCTTTGCATTGTTATTATTTCAACAATACCGCCGGACTCCGGAACAACACGAATTACATCGCTTGCTTTAGATACATTAAAGAATTGAACATGAATATTATCATTTACCCGTCTTGCAGTAAAATAATATCCAGCATCTATTTTAAATAATTCCTTCCCATTTTTATCTACAACCTTATAATTTTTATCTGCTGTAATTTTAGATACATCGTCTTCGTAGGAAATACGAACGCGGAATGGTTTTTCTGATTGCTTTTTGGTTGTATTCTTTTTGACCTTCAGTTGTTGGGCCGGTTGTGGGGCAATTGTTGGGCCAGTTGTAGTCTTAATATTGTTATCAATTCCACTACTCGCTCCACAATTGGCCCCACACGACGTAGTAGTGGCCCCACTATTGGCCCCACTATCGGACACCTTAAAATCCCACCTAATAAAAGTTCCATCAATCCATCCAACATGCTCCATTACTAATTGAAAATATTCAGTGAAATTTCCATTTTCAAAAGGCTTTATTTTAAATTTAAAGGTAGCTATTTCACCTGGCTTAACTTCTCTTTCAGACATCCTCGCGGCACGATATTTATTTACCCAATCTCCGCTAAAATAAAGTCTACTTATATGATCACGCGGTCTTGTTGGTGCTAAATGAATTGCATTTTTTCCACTATTACGCCAAACAGTATTACTAAGATTTAAAAATTTGACCTCAATTTCCTTTTCTTGTCCGCGATTAGCTTTAACTAAAAACTGAGTTTTTTTGGTGATTCTTGCACGAAGAAATGGTTTTGGTACATCGATTATAAGCCTTGCAGCACCATTTTCTATTGGTGATCTATTAAATTTAGAATTCAAAAATACTAGATGTTTACCGGTGGCATAAGGTGCCTGTGCCCAAAAATCAAAATTAAATATATTTCCTGGATTTATAATATTGGCTGGAGTGATCTTTCTGGTAAATATTTTTACACCTCTATTTATAAAAGTGATATTCATAATATCCTTTTTCCACGCAAGATCTCCGGTATTTTTCATTTTAAATTTTATCTCTTTCATCTCCCCAGGCTGCATTTGGATTGTCCTAACATTATTGACGATTTCAGCTGCATGCCTTGGTTTTTTTATTGTGATTCCAAAATTTAATCCTTTATTTTTAAGCCAACTTATATGTTCAATAACAGGAGAAAAATATTCTGTAATTTTTCCTTCATATCTGGATGGTGCCTCCAAATCAAATATGAATGTACCTGTCTCACCAGGCCTGACTTCACTTTCAAGAAGATGCGCCAACCGAGTTGCATGCTTAGTTAGTAAAAAACTTCTTCTATCCCGCAAATTCTCTGTGCCCATTCTAATTGGGTAAGATCCGTAATTAGACCATGTAACATTACCGGTATTTTTAAGTTTTATACTTGCATTAATTTTTTGATCTTGAAAAACAACTCCGCTTGGCAGTTTTGAACTGACGACTTCATAGGAAAAGATAGGCTTCTTTGTGTAAATCGGTATAAATGCCGAAGATTTAGATATCTTAAATTTACCATTTACAACCGGTGTAATTTCAAAATAATTATTTTCCGGTATATACCCCCCTCTAATTTCGACTTCAAATGTAGCAGTACTTCCCGGAGAAACTACATCCTCCTTCATATCTGCTGCCACAAATGATTTATCGGATACTATTGGAATTATACGTGCACCTTTGTGCTTTGTTGAATTAACAACATGGAGCCATGTATTGTTGTCCCACGATTTTTTACCTGTATTTTTAAATTGAAGATATATCTTTTTTTTGCCATTTGGTAATAACTCAATGGTCGATAAACTCCCTTTCATCTCAGCATCATAATCGAGTGTTTGTGTAAGACCTGATTCAGTAAGATTAAGACGATAAAGTAATCCTGCACGTTGTCTGATTTTAGAAAATAAACTGTAAAGATTTCTGCCAGGGCATACTGTGTGTCTATAGTCTTTATGGCCGGCAATGTTAGGATAAGCCTTACCCCTAAAAATAGAAGACCCTTCAGGATTTATATTATGAATTTTAGATTTATTTGCTATTAACTTTATAAGTGCATTCAAGGCTGGCTGAGGTACCATACTTTCTTCATAATTACCAATAAGACCTATACCCATATTCCCATTGTTATAACAAAGGGCATGTGCACCTATTACTTTATCTCCACCATACCTGCCTTCATAGATATTACCCAAAGGATCAATTAAGTAATTATAACCAACATCACCCCATCCACGTGTTTTTGCATGAAAATGATAAATTGCGCGAACCATAGCGGAGTAATCCCTGCCATCCATAACCTTATCCCCTGTTATATCGCGAACATCGGAATCTGTGTGGTGAATAGTAATTTTTCTTAATTTCGATGCATAAGATAGAGGCCAGAGTAATTCATCTCCATCATGGCTATATTTAAGTGTATGAGAAATACTAGTTTCTGCTGCATATTGCTTACTAATATTTGCACATGGGTCTGCATAATCTTTTTCATCTCCACTTTTGGATTCATAATATTCTTTTAATTTAGGTGTCCAATATCGGTAATTCTCATCTGCACCCCATTCTGATCGATTAATTATTTTTATTCCGGAAGATGATGTAGGGCCTGCATATAAAATACTACTTCCTCCTATATTTTTATTTGATGTAAAAAGGAAATCTGCATCCAACTTTAGATTACCTGCTGATCTTCCAATAATTTTAAATTGTGTGGTTTTTGTTGGCGAAGTGAAGATAAGTGCCTCAGCGCCAAAACCATCATCATGGATATCAACAGGTTCCCATACGCCATTCTGAAATGGAAAAAAATTCACCATTAGACCATCTATCTCGGTATTTGACTTAATCATTACTGCATTAAATTTTTTTTCCTCCTGATAAATTTGTGAATAAGCAATGCTTCCAAATTGCTGAAGTTCAATTTTATGACTTACGGATTCGCTAGCAAAAACAGATCTTGATCCAAAAAATAATATAGAAATAAAAAAAGCTGTTAAAAGCTTCATGCTAATTTTTTTTATAGCTGACCAATAATATTTTTTTTTGTTTTTCATATTATTTAGGTGCGAACCCTATAGGGGTGCATCCTCATCCGGAAGGCATACGACCTGGCCATTACGTTTTTTATGTGCAACATCTAAAATCGTACGAGCAACTCCTTCAGGATCTGGAATTTGATCGATAAAAAAATCTGATGCATCTCCGGCCGCTGTTTGCACTGCTAAATCACCATAATGAAGAATAGTTGGAACAATACCGCTAATTGTACCTGTTGTATCCTGGATCTGCTCTAATGGAGTTGATGTAACACTTCTTTTAAGGAAAGAAATCTGCGTAACATCTATAAGTCGATCTGTTGTGAGTATAAAAATATCAAATTCCTCATCTATCCATCTTATGCAAGTAAATAAAAGACCATATAAGATAACCAGGCAGGCAAAAACGCCAACTATAACCCCTCTTTCATGGTATTGAGATAAAGGATACGCTACAAACCAAAAAATCACAAAAAGTGAAATCGGTATAACAACAACAAGAAAAAGAGACATTACAATTTTTGCATAAACAATATTATGCTTACTAATAAGCTTTAAAACTTTTTCACCTTCACGTTGACCAGGAAATTGGAACACAAATTAATTTTTAATTTATAATTTTTAATTTTTATTGAATTACTAACTAATTAGCTAAATAAAAACTAAAAAATAAAAACTAAAAATTCAATAGTATTGTGCCACAAAAACCTCAGTATTCCAATAGAGAGTAATGAAGCTTAAGAGTTCTTTTCCTTATATATCAACTTAACAAACTTAAAAGTAGCATTCCAAATACGTATAAAGCGTTTTGGCTCACGAATTAATCTATATAACCATTCCAACCCTATCTTCTGTATTAATTTAGGTGCCCTTTTTATTTTTCCTACATGAAAATCAAATGCCCCACCAACACCGATTGCAACTTTTGTTGATTCTAATTTAAATAGATTACGATGAATCCAAAGCTCCTGCTTAGGCGCACCGTAAGCAACAAAAAGTATGTCCGGATTTACCTTATTTATATAATCACAAATATCTTCTTCGTCATGCCTATGTGGTGAGCCTGCGAAGCAACCGACAAATTGGGACTGGGGATATATTTTAGAAAATTTGTTCGCTAAACGTTTTGCAACTCCTTCTTTTGCTCCTAATAAAAATATCTTCCAATCTTTCTTGTCAGACTGCTCTACTACTTTTGGCAATAAATCGGTTCCTGTAATCCTTTCATTTATAATAGTGCGAATCCGACTTGGCGTGAATAAAATGGAAGCAAGTGATCCGAAAAGCTGAAAAAAACATCCGATTTTATATTTACATTTAGGTTTCGCCAAATAATAAGCCGCCCAAAGTATCCCTATTCCATCTGATGTATTAATTTCTGACCTTTGTAAAACCTGAAAAAACTCCTCATTTTGCTCCGTCTCCAGAACCATTTCCGGATTTACTGTAACAATATATGCTTTGTGATTATTATTTACTATTTTATCTATTCTTTCTAAAATTTCCTCGTAATCGAAGTTGTGTATTGGTATACCTGTTATTTTTATCTGATCTTTCATTTTTATTTCCTGCGTAAAATTAAACAAATATTAAACGCTCTCCAAAATTTTACCCTATTCCCCTTGCGGGTGAAATAAAATTTTTCAATCTTCCATTTCTTTCTACCAAAATACTTGATCAACTCTTTTGGTAAAAAGGCATGATAATAACGTTTTATAGGATGATTCCCCCACTTTACCCACAAATCATTCCATGCATATTTTAGGCCAAGATGTAAAATAAAAGATAAAATTGATTTCATAAAACATTTTAAATATTTCAACTGAAATAAATTCCAGACAGTTAAAATTAAAATTCCATCTTTTTTAAGAACACGATGCATTTCATTTACTGCTTTTTTGCATAATTTTCTGCCTGGAATATGATGAAAAGATGCAATGGAAAATATGACATCAAAACTATCATTCGGTAAATCCAAATCAACCATATCCGCAAGTTCAAAATTTGCATTTGAATGATTAACACGCGCCTTTTCTATTAATCCGGAGCTATTATCAATGCCTAGATAATTAACTTTTTTTGGCTTCAGTAGCTCATAAACACGTCCATTCCCACACCCAAGATCAAGAACTTTTACATTACTTTCTACATATTCTAGAAATTCATGAAATTCTAGCCATTGAACCTTTCGGGTTTGGTCAAATTCTCCAGCAATGGAGTTATATGCCTTTTTAACCAAATCCTTAATTCTGTTGGAATGTTTTTTTCTCATCTATTTCAGTATACCGTATTTTTTTATCCCGATCACCATTTGTCACCCAGATATCCCATTGTCATCCCGATATCCCATTTGTCATCCCGATATCCCATTTGTCATCCCCGCGAAGGCGGGGATCTGGTTATTATACAATGGTTATATTACTAATATACTAATCATCTTATTTGCGAAACATGCGAATAATAAACGCAATAGCGGTAAATATGATAATTAGTCAATTGGTATAATAACAATAATACCCTTACTCAGATCCCCGCCTTCGCGGGGATGACAATGAGTGATACAGTTACATAATTCACGGTCTATATCCTTGCTCTAACTCTCAATTTATGCTATTATATGAAGATAAACATAATAATATGCCTGAATTAGAATCAACAGAATCGGATGAATTAATTATAAGACCTCATCATCTTGAGGGAGCTTTGCATGGACTAATTGCTGCAGTTCATGGTCCTCAGGCTGCCGGCGTGGATACACAAATGGAACCAGAGGTTGCTATTGCAATGACTTTTGATGCCGAAGATTATATTTTAGACTCAACACCACCCGAGGTAAAGCAAAAAATAGAAGAACATTATAATGGAAATCAGGATTTTCAAAAAATTGTCACTTTTTTAAAAGAACAACAGATAAAAAATCCAGATGCACCATCTGTTATTCCTCATGGGGAGGGATATCGTACCCTTAAAAAAGCTTATGATGCAGATCCTATGGGGGCAACAGTAAAATTCAAAAATATTTACGATATTTTTTGTAAAGACTGTGCATCACACGTAAGTAGAACAGGAAGGCCTTGCATGGCTCAATTTATTAAATCATCTGATGGCGCACTAGATATGGATGATGCGGTAATCGAAGCACATCCGTGGGAATATGATAAACCTTACAATGTAGGAGAAGTATTAAAATGGCTTATTAGTGAATCAACAAGACGTAGAGTTACAATGCTATGCGCTGATCAATATACCAATGCTCAAGAATGGTCTGAATGGGAAAGAGATAATATGAGATCTAAGCTTAGTATTTAACTAATAGTAGTCCCTATATAAAAGAATGGCATCATAACCGCTAACAAAATAGATCCAACGAGTAGGGCCACGATAAAAATCATTATAGGCTCAAGCATGGCGGAAATATTTTTTAGAGTATAATCGATACTCTTATGGTAATTCTCTTTAATTTTCATCATCATTTTATCTATTGTACCTGTAAGCTCACCAATATGTACCATTTGCGCAACCTGAATTGGGAATAATTTATTCTTTTTAAATTTTTGTGCTTTCAAATCTTCAAGTCCCATCATTTCACTAATATTTTTACCTATAATAATCCCCTTCCTTATTTCATTTAACGCACGCTGATAATGAAGGTTGCCCATTGTTTTTTCTGTAATCTCAAATGCTTCACTAATTAAAACTCCACTTTGCAAAAGCATCCCTAAATTAGCTGAAAAAACCATTAAATTTTTACTTTTATTTATACCACCAAAAACAGGAATTATACTCACAAATTTTTCCCATAAAAGCTGTCCTATTTTAGTATACGAAACAAATAAATAAATAAGAAGAACTGTGCCAAATATAGATCCCAATACAATGGGATAATTAGTTGATATATAATCACTCATATCAATCACTGCCTGGGTTATAGCGGGGAGTTTTGCATTAGACTGCTTATACATTCCGGCAACTTTAGGTATTACAAAAATCATCATGCCAACGACCATGCCGACTGCCAAAACAAGTAGTACAACTGGGTAAAACATAGCGCCTTTTATCTTGCGCATAAAATCCTGATGGCCCTCCAGCTCTTCTGCAATTTGCGCCAATACTTTCTGTAAATTTCCACTCTTTTCACCAGCCTCTATTAATGAAGCTTGCATAGATGGAAAAATTTTAGGAAAGAGATACATTGTCTCAGCCAGGCTCATACCACTGTTAATGTGGTGGATCATCTCATCATATAATTTCTTTACACTCTTGCTTTCAGATTGAGCTTGTACAACTAATAATGAATCGATTAACGTCATTCCGGATTCAATCAAAGTAGCCATTTCATCATAAAAAAGTAAAAGTTCTCTGTTTGAAAGGCGTAAAAATCTAAGTGCAAATGGAAGTTTTTCTAAAGGTTTTACTTTTTCCTTTTCCTTAAATAATCCTTTTTGCGGTTGATCGGATTTTTGTTCGGCTGGCTGATCCGCTGGTTGTTCTGTTGGCGGTATATTTTTATCAACCTGTTTATCATCGGGACGCACATGTGCGTCCCCTACAGCATCACCTGACGCTTCTGCTGTATCCTGATCAACAGGTACACCATTTACCATCTCGACGACAGGTTTAAAATGGCCGATGGTTGTGTTGGTTTCTTGGTCTGTTGGTGTAATATCTTTTTGTCCGTTATTCTGATTGTCAGATAATGTGGTTGTATCTGTTAATTGGTTGCTTGGTTTGTTTTTTACATCATCATTCTGGGGACGGACATGTCCGTCCCCTACATTGATTTCATTAACATCATCAATGTCGGGTTTTTTTCGTTTAAATAATTTACCAAAAAACAGCGACGTATCAGTCCAAAAATCTGAAAATTTATCTTTGATTGTACTTTCTGAATTTGACATAAATTATTTTAATATAAACGATTCACCTTCACCTTCTTGCCCTACACCTTTTACTTTAATTTCAACTTTTTCATTAATGGCTTCCGTTCCATTAGGCTTATAAATATATTTTTTGCCATATGGAGCCCGAATTTCAATCTTAGATTTAGCTCCATCTTTAATTTCAACTAAATTGGAACTACCTCTTTTGATATTGAAATGTACGAAGCGGATTATGTTGGAATATTTTCCTGAATTTATCAGCTGATATGCATTTTCAATCTCTTTTGAATCCACGAAATTAATACATTCTGAATTCTTACCACTTTCTACGCTCTCAATTCCCAAACTTGCTCCGTCTTTATCTTTTTTTGTTAGATTTGCATCTTCGTGTGTATCATATTGCATCTGATAACCGGCCTTAGGACTAGTGCATTCTGTTTCTAAAAATTTCAGACTCAATGTTGCACCATCGATCTCCTCATCAATCACCATAAAATCTTCTAAAAAATGAATTGTTGAGCTGGTAAAATCTCCTCTTAAAATCTTTAATTCTTCCTGTTTTATGGTGTCTTGCAATAAGCTTGAAACCTCTTTAACTCTTAACGTATCTCCTAAATATCCAAAACCAACGTAAGAAGAAACAGAAAGTATTGATATGATGGTTACTACTACGAGTAGTTCGACTAGTGAAATGCCTTTTTTGTTATTTTTTTGATTCATATTGATTCCAAATTGTGACCTATTCGCTACGCTCATGTAACCAAATTGTGACCTACTCGCTTCACTCGTGTGACCTAATTGTTTTAAATAATTCATTAGTAACTATTGGGTCACGCGAACGTAGTGAGCTGGTCACGCGAAGCTGGTCACTACTAGATAATTTAAGCCATCACCTGTATCGCTTCCTCAATTGTAATATCACCAGTTACTGCTTTATAAAGAGCATCTTTTCTAAGAAGCACCATACCTTCTTCAACAGATTTATCTTCAATATCTTGATAGGAAGCATCTTTAACGATAAGTTCTTCTATCGCTGGTGACATTTCAAGAACCTCAAACAAGCCAATACGGCCTTTATAGCCGGTGTTATTGCACTTATCACATCCTTTGGCTCTATAAAAGAAGTCGTTTGTTGAATCCAGTCCAATTTCTCTTTTTAAAAGCTCTTTATATTTTTCCGGAACCGGATATTTCTCTCTACAATAATTACAAACCTTTTTTACAAGACGTTGAGAGATAATAATTCTTACGGCTGCTGATATTAGAAAGCGGTCAATTTCCATATTTAAAAGTCTTTGAATTGTACCCACAGCGGTATTGGTATGAAGAGTGGAGAAAACCAAATGCCCGGTAAGAGCTGCCTCAATGGAAAGCGATGCTGTTTTCTGGTCACGAATTTCTCCAACCATAATAATATCCGGATCCTGACGAACGAGGGTTCTCAGACCATCTGAAAAATCAAAACCAATATCCGGATTAACCTGAGTTTGTGTAACATGAGGGATTCTATATTCAATAGGGTCTTCCAGCGTTGAAATATTATAAGCAGTAGCATCAAAGTCTGAAATCATAGAAAAAAGCGAAGTTGATTTACCACTACCCGTAGGACCTACTGTAAGTATCATGCCAAAAGTAGACTTTAAGTTCTTCTCTACCTTTAGAAGGATTGTAGGAAGCATCCCAAGATCCCTTAATTTTACAAGTGTTGGATTTTTTTCAAGTAAACGAATTACAACCTTCTCTCCATAATTTGTCGGCAAAATTGAAACACGCAGATCTACCTCTTTATCTTCCATTGCAAAACTGCTCTTACCATCTTGAGGCAAACGATGTTCATCGATTTTAAGTCCGGAAATAATTTTAATACGAGCAATAATCGGATGATGATAAGCCTTCTCATACTCTTTATGTAAAATCATCTGACCATCAATTCTGTAATAAACTAAAAATTTATCCTCTAATGGCTTAAAATGAACATCACTTGCATGCTGATTAAGAGCCTCTGAAAAAATTTCATCTACCAAACCAGGCACCTGATTTTCATCAAATGCAGTATTTGCAGTATCTGTTTCCGCCTCTTTTTTTAGGGTATCGAGTAGGGCCATTTTTTCCGATTGGTGATCCGATTGGTGATCCGATTGGTGATCCGATTGGGGCTAAAACAGATAAACCCCTATTGGATCTCCCATTGGATCCACCCATTGGATCCCCTATTGGTTATATTATCCTATTATTATACCAAAAATCCCCTCTGAAAGCAAGGGGGAAGCACTAATTTCTTGCATTTTATCAATTCTTACAATAAACTTTCTTGCGGAGAGTTGGCAGAGTGGTCGAATGCGGCGGTCTTGAAAACCGTTGGGCCGCAAGGTCCCGAGGGTTCGAATCCCTCACTCTCCGCCATGAAATAATTAATTAGATTACTACCATTGTACTGTGGATGAGAACCCACTGACACAATTTTGATATACCCTTTAAGCTGAGAGTTCGCCGCGAAAAAGGAGGCTGGCAAATGTAATGAGCCAAGGCGACTATTTGTATAAATAGCGAGTAATGCGATCCGAAGTGAAATCGCCGTAAGGCATGTAACGGAGGATAAAATTATAAAAATTTGCGAAGAAAATTATTTATAATTTTAAGCATTACCCTATTGAAGCTCGACCGCGCAGACAAGTGAAATGAGACGAGCAGGTGAGAATATCCCTCACTCTCCGCCATGATGAACTAAATGCTAAATCTAAATTGAAAAATGAAAATTTGAAGTATAGCCGAATTTTCCCTTGACTTTTTTAAAGTTATGCTTTAACATGTTAAAGCATTAAAGCAAATCAATGATTGAAAGAGATTTACAAACCAAAGAGGCGAAAGAGCTGTATCTTGCTATAAGCAAGCTTAAAGATGCAGATGAGTGTGAAAAATTTATGCGCGATTTGTGCACTTTTCCCGAACTCGAAGCAATGATAGAACGATTTCAAGTGGCAAAAAGAGTAAAAAACGGAGAAACATATAGAGCCATAACCGCTAAAACAGGTGTAAGTTCCGCGACTGTAACCCGAGTTGCCCACTGGTTACATCATGGAACCGGCGGATATAATTTAATACTTGATCAAATGTAAAAAGTATTAGTATTGAATTATATCCGCCATCCCGCAAACAAGCGGGATTTTTTAAATTCTATTTTTATAAATTAACCACTTATCATGACACAATTAATAAAACCACAAATTATAAGAGGTACACGCGACTTCCTACCTCAAGATATGGCAAAAAGAGAATATGTATTAAATACTATTAAATCTGTATTTATTCGATTTGGCTACGACGCAATTGAAACACCTGCCATTGAATACGCCAAAACTATTCTTGGTAAATATGGTGATGAAGGCAGTAAACAGACATATGCCTTTGAAGATAATGGCGGTAGAAAAATTGCATTAAGATTTGATCAAACAGTCCCATTTGCTAGGCTCGTCGCAACAAATTATCAGAACCTCCCTATGCCATTTAAGCGCTATCAAATTGCTCGTGTTTGGCGTGCAGACAGGCCTGCGAAAGGTAGGTATAGAGAATTTTATCAATGTGATGTAGATATTATTGGCACTACAAACCCTCTCGCAGAAGGAGAAATTATGCAAGTAATGTATCAAGTTTTTAAAGCACTTAAATTCTCAAACTTTATTATTAAATTCAATAGTAGGCGACTCATAAACAGCATTCTTGATTCACTAAACATTCCTAAAAAAAATCAAGTAGCTGTTGTGCGTATTTTGGATAAGCTGGAAAAAATTGGACCAAAAGAAGTGTTGAAAGAATGGAGTAATATTATTGATAAAAAAACTGCTGAAAAACTTTTAAAAATAGTAGATATTAATGGAAATAATAAAGAAAAAATTACATTATTACAAAAATATCAGATAGATGAAATTAAAGAATTACTATCAATTTGTAAGTATTCTAAAATTCCTGAGAAAAATTTAATATTCGATCCAACTCTTGCACGTGGGCTTGATTATTATACAGGCGTAACATTTGAAGTTGTATTGCCGGATCTAAATATTGGATCAGTTTGTGGTGGCGGAAGATATGATGATCTATGCAGCTTGTTTATCGATAAAAAATTAAGCGGCGTTGGTGTTGCATTTGGTTTCGACAGAATGATCTTAGCTATGGAAGAAATGAATATGTTTAAAAATATTGGTTTAAATTCCAAAGCATTAGTGACTTATTTTGATAAAAACACACTCCAAAATGCAATCGAAATAGCAAATGAGCTACAAAACGCATGTGTAAATACAGAAATTTACTTTCAGCCAGATAAAATTGGTAAACAAATGAAATATGCAAATAAAAAATCTATACCATTTGTAATTTTCTGTGGTCCAGATGAGGTAAAAAATGATGAAATAAAAATAAAAATGATGGAGTCAGGAAAAGAAAAAATAATACCGAGGAATCAAGTTGTTTCTTATTTTAAAGGAATTAATTAAATATAGGATATAGGATGTAGGACTGTAGGCAATTAGGCTTATTTTAAATCCTACAACCCTACATCCTACAATAATCCTACATCCTAATATGAATCTAAAAATAGCAATTCAAAACAAAGGGCGACTAAATAAACCGAGTTTACAATTTTTAAAATCACTTGGTTTAAAATTACCTGAGAATGGCAGAAAGCTTATGAATAAATGTAAAAAAACTGGCATAGAAGTGCTCTATTCCAGGAGTGGAGATATACCTGAATATGTTAGCCGTGGCGTAGCTGACTTTGGCATTGTGGGGCAAAACGTATTAATCGAGAAAGGCCTGAAAGTCAAGCAAATCAAACCCCTTGGATTTGGCCAATGCAAACTTGTAATAGCAGTTCCAAAACAATCTAAAATCCAATCAATAAAAGATCTTGAAGGAGAAAGAATTGCAACATCTTATCCAAAAACCCTAAGGCGCTATCTGGAAAAAAATCAGATCAATGCAGCTATTATTACAATTGGAGGATCTGTGGAGGCTGCCCCTAGCTTAAATCTAGCTGATGCTATTTGTGATCTGACACAAACTGGTACAACATTAAAAGATAATAATTTGATATCTATTGATACTATTTTAGAATCCGAAGCTGTTTTGATTGAGAGTTCTTTTATGAAAGACGACAGAATTCAGACACCAGGCGTCAGTAAATTATTTATCAATAATGACGACTCCTGTCGTCTGATGTCTGACGTCCAAGATATTTAAATCTTTAATCAATAAAACATGATCAAAATCCTAAAATGGTCAGACACGCCAAGAGATGTCAAAGAAAAAATAATGCAACGCGCGCAGGCGGATATGGAGCCAATTCGTGAATATGTTGCTGAATGGATTAATAGAATTAAAACCGATGGTGATTCGGCGATTATCGAATATATTCGTAAATTTGATGATCCAAATTTTAATATTAAAAATCTTAAAGTAAATAAAAAGGATATTGATGAAGCTTATTCAAAAATTGACCCAAAAGTTCTCGAAATGATTAGAAAACAGATCGAAATTTCTAAAGCATTCCACAAAAAACAAGCTGAAATGATGGAGAAAGAATGGGTTATAGAAACTATACCCGGAGTTATTACAGGCTCTAAGAAAGTACCTGTAGATGCTGCGGGATTATATGTACCAGCAGGCAAAGCACCACTACCCACCGTTGCGCAAATTCTGACAGTTGCAGCCAGTGCTGCGGGCGTACCGCGCAAAGTTGTTTGTTTTCCGCCAACCGGCAAACATTATGAAATTATTGTGGCAGCAAATGAAGCTGGTGCAAATGAAATTTATCGCGTTGGCGGAATTGCAGCAATTGCAGCATTGGCACTTGGAACGAAAACAATAAAGCCTGTGAATGTAATAGCTGGCCCCGGAAATCCATATGTACAATCCGCCAAACTCCAATTATTTGGGAAGGTGGGGATAGATATGCTTTCCGGACCATCTGAAGCACTGATGATGGCCGATGAAACAGCAAATCCAAAATTTCTAGCATCTGACATTCTTGCAAGATGTGAGCATGGATCAGATTCTGCTGGAGTCGTTGTAACTAACTCGATCCAAATTGCAGAAGCGACTAAAAAAGAAGTGGGAAAACAAGCGCCCAATTTAACGCGCCAAGATTACATACCAACAGCATTGGTTGAATATTCAGCAATTGTAGTTGTGGATGGCAAAGATGAAATGATCGAATTTGCAAATGAATACAGTGCAGAGCATTTACAAATTCAGACTAAAAATCCACAAGAAACTTTTGAAAAAATTCGAAATGCAGGCTCTGTATTTATAGGAAGTTATGCACCTGTCGCAGTTGGTGATTATGCAAGTGGCACTAATCACTGTTTGCCAACCGGAGTTGCTCCTAAATTTTCTTCACCAGTTGGGGTTGAAACATTTATGAAAAATATGGAATTTCAGAAGCTTACAAAGGAAGGTTTAAAAAGCCTTCAGCCGATTGTAAAAACAATATCTGATGCTGAAGGATTAGATGCCCACAGAGAATCGGTGAATATAAGACTTAATACTTAACCAATTGTGGTCGAGTTGTGGCTAGAATTGTGGCTAGAATTGTTGTTCTAGATCCACAACCCTAGCCACGACCCTAGCCACCATTCGAAATATGAATAATTTAGGCTACAACATCAAATCACAAAGCGCAGATGAAGTCAGTTTGTCTCGCACTACCAGAGAATCAAAAATTAACTGCAAAGTTGAAAAATCAGATCAAATTGATTTTAAATTTGAAACTGGTATTGCATTTTTAGACCACATGCTAGAACACATTGTATGGCGTAGTGGATTTAATATCGATCTGCAATACGAAACAACTCAATTCAATTTGACCCATGTGACATGGGAGGATGTAGGGATGGTAGTAGGTACTGCTTTTAGAATTCTTGTGGAAGAAAATATAAAAACAGGTATTGAAACAAAAGGCGCTGCAACAAATGGAATAGATGAAGCCCTAGCTATCACATACATCAGTTTTGAAGGTAGAAGTGGATGTTTTTTAAATCTCGAAAATATGCCAGGTGCAAACCTTGAACTTGTTGAGGATGCAAAATCTTGGGATGTTAGACAGTTTTTAGACGGCTTTGCACAAGGAGGCAGATGCACCATAAATATCCAGGGATTGTCTGGCGATGACCCACACCACAGTTGGGAGGCAATCTTCCGAACTTTTGGCGAAGCACTTGGAAAAGTTTTTACACCAAATTCCCGACGAAAAGGGGTGATTGGAGGAGTAAAAGGCACATTGAATTAATTCGTCTTTCATAATTCGTAATTCGTAATTTGACAAAATGATAACAATAATAAACTACAACGCCGGCAACATTGCATCCGTAAAATACGCACTTGAGCGACTTGGATGCGATTATAAAATTACATCTGATCCAGATGAGATTAAAAATGCGGAAAAGATTATTTTTCCAGGTGTGGGGCGTGCATCACAAGCCATGGACGAACTCAAAAAACTCGATTTAATCGATGTTATTAAAAATATCAAAGTCCCCTTTCTTGGTATCTGTTTAGGATTACAATTGTTTGCTGAATTTTCCGAAGAAGATAATACGGAATGTCTAAGGATAATATCTGGACAAGTAAAAAAATTCCCGAATACTGTCAAAATTCCTCAAATCGGATGGAACCAAGTTAACATCATAAAACCATCAAAATTAACTGATGGAATTCCGGATAAATCTTATTTTTATTTTGTAAATTCTTACTACTTTGATGCGCCGAATAAATACGTCATTAGTAAAACAGATTACGGAATTCCATTTCCATCAATAATTCAAAAAAATAACTTCTATGCAACTCAATTTCACCCGGAGAAATCGGGTAGTGTTGGTGAAAAATTACTACTTAATTTTATTAGATTATAATTTTTATTTGTCATTCTGAACTTGATTAAGAATCCACCATTAGCGCGCACACCATGGATCCCGATGTACATCGGGGTGACAAAGTGTAAATAATCATGCAAATAATACCAGCAATTGACATCATTGGCGGCAAATGTGTTCGCCTGACAAAAGGTGATTATAATTCAAAAAAAGTCTATGACTCAAACCCTTTAAGGGTAGCTAAAAAATTTGAAAAACTTGGCGCTAAAATGCTCCACATAATTGATTTAGATGGGGCAAAAGAAGGCTGTCCGATTAATAAAAATTTAATAATAGATATTGCTCAGCAAACTCAAATTCCGATTCAGGTTGGTGGTGGTATCCGGACTATTGAACAATCTGAAGAATATTTAAATTCCGGAGTAGATCGGATCATTATAGGTACAAAAGCGATCGACAATCCTGCATATTTGCAAAAATTAATTAACAAATTTGGATCTGATCGAATTGTTGTAGGGCTTGATATTAAAAATAATCAAATCGCTACCAATGGGTGGTTAAAAACATCTGATATAAATTATTTGGAATTTGCAAAATCATTAAAAAATATCGGTGTTACAGAAGTCATTGCAACCGATGTTGGGAAAGATGGAACATTAACAGCACCAAATTTTGAATTATATGAATCCCTGAAACAATTTGGTTTTAACTTAATCGCCGCAGGTGGAATTTCAGATAGCTTGAGTATTCAAAAATTAGATCAAATGGGGCTTTTTGGTGCAGTAATTGGGAAAGCGATATATGAAAATAAATTTTAAATTATAAATTTTAAATAACAAAATGCTTACAAAAAGAATAATCGCATGCATGGATATCAAAGAAGGTCGTGTTGTAAAAGGCACCAATTTCACCCAGCTCAAAGATGCCGGTGATCCAGTTGAACTCGGTAAACTTTATAGCGATCAAGGAGTGGATGAAATCGTGTTTTTAGACATCATGGCAACAATTGAGAACAGGGATACTTTTTACAAGTTGATTGAAAAAATTGCTAAAAATATCAACATCCCATTTACAGTTGGTGGTGGTATAAAAAATTTAGATAACATTCGAAACTCCCTAAATTCTGGTGCGGATAAGGTGTCGATTGGATCAGCCGCTGTAACTAATTCGGATTTCGTAAAACAAGCCGCAGACGAATTTGGTAGCCAATGCATTGTAATATCAGTCGACCCAAAGCAAAAAACTGGCGGAAGTTGGGAAATTTATATAAAAGGTGGGCGAGAACCAACTGGTGTAGATGCCATTGAATTTTCCAGACAAATGGAAAAACTCGGCGCCGGTGAACTTCTCGTCAATTCATTAGATCGCGACGGCATGAAAAACGGATATGACATTCCCCTACTCAAAGCAATTTCGGATGCAGTTAATATTCCTGTAATCGCATCCAGCGGAGCTGGGAAAAAAGAGGATTTTTTGGAAGCATTTACGGATGGCGGATGTGACGCTGTCCTTGCTGCTAGCTTATTTCACTATCGAGAATTGGAGGTAAAGGATTTGAAAAAGTATTTAATAAATGAAGGAATACCTATTAGAACTTAATATTCTACTTGTCATCCCGCACTTGCCTGTCCCGCACGAAGCTGCGGGGATGCGGGATCCAGTACATTTGC
>CAYWJA010000032.1:0-18017 GCA_964458485.1 uncultured Candidatus Peribacteria bacterium
ATGAACGTGGTGGTGTAGTTAAATTAGATGCTATTGCAAAGCCGCCCACAAACTTCAAATCACCATTAGCTGTAATGAAGGAGGTATTAGCACATGAAAAAGTTGTAACATCTCTTATTAATGGGCTCTATGAATTAGCCTCTAAGGAAAAGGACTATGCTTCTAAATCTTTCCTAAAATGGTATATAGATGAGCAGGTTGAAGAAGAAGCAAATGCATCTGAATTAATTGAAAGGCTACAACTTGCAGGCGAAAAAGGCCCTGGGTTGTTTATGATGGATAAAGAGCTTGCAGGCAGACAGTTTGTCGATGAAACGAGTTCTAATTAATAATTGTATATTATTAAGCAATTTCCAATGGAGGATTTAATCAAAAAAATTAACGGTCTTTTGGCCAGCCCTATTAAAAAGGAGGTTGATAAACGTATAAAAGAGCTAAGGCAGATCCGTAAAAATAAAAATAATGTGATTTTCAAGGAACTTTGTTTTTGTTTGCTTACAGCCAATTTTGATGCAGCAAGGGCCATTAAAATTCAAGATGAAATTGATGACGGTTTTTTACATTTATCTCAATCGGACTTAGCCAAAAAACTCAAAGAACTTGGGTATAGATTCCCAAATATTCGGTCAAAATATATTGTAGAAGCAAGGATTCATAAAAATGAATTAATTCGACTACTAAAATCGGATCATGCTGAAGATTATCTGAGAGAACGGCTTGTAAAAAATATAAAAGGTCTTGGATTTAAAGAAGCTTCTCATTTTTTACGTAATATTGGATGTACCGAATGTGCGATTTTAGACTTTCATATAATCGATATTTTGGTTCAGCATAAAATCACAAAAAAACCAAAATCTATTACTCCAAAAATATATTTGGTAATAGAAAAAAGGCTTAAAAGGTTGGGGAAGCTATTAAGCCTAAATATGGCGGAGTTAGACTTTTATTTGTGGTATCTGGAGACTGGGAAGGTGTTGAAATAATCCCTTATGATGCTTGTGGTACAGTAAGAATATCTGTTGCCATATATAAACTAGGTGGTACATCTGAATCAGATGTGTCTGATATATCTACTGGGCTTATTTTAAGTACATAGGGATATGTATTCCTTACCTTTACTACCAATTCAGAATCTGCATCGAGACAATCCTGAAAATCGCCCAATGCATTACATAACAAAAATATCTTACCTCTACACTCAACAACTATTGTATGACCATATATCTCTCTTAATTCTTCAAGTTTTTTAAGTGTTGAATTTGGTTCAAGAAGCCTAGCTAAAACAAATAATTCTGGCCGTAGAATTTTTACCACTTCATCTCTTGCAGTACTAGAGTGTCTGTTCATAAGCAATAAAAATGGGTACACATTTTGTACTGCAGGTGTATCACCTCTTCTTGTGGGCCCATCAACGGACACTGGAGAAAGTGCAAAATATCTACCATTTAATTCTACTATTCTTTTTAGGCCATATTGTTCAGTCCACTGAACCATGTCTCTAAATGTAGGGTTTGCAGGCAGGATTTTAGCCCTACATCTATACTCCCTATTACCATCACTTTCTATTTCTGGTGCCATATTATGCAATTAATGTTATGCAATTAACTAAGAAATGATTATAGCACGATATATTTTATTTGTCTAGAAAATTTATAAATCTTTCTACACCTTGACATGCTAATACTAACCTGATACAATATGCATCTTCTTTAAAAAAACAAATGGGTAATTTAAATACTGCTTCACACCAAGATGATCAGACAGATGCCATAGTACAACGAGGCTTATTTGCTGATATGCAGTTGACAGGGAGTGATTTTGCCCCATGGGATCCGGAGCAAATAACTGAGGGGGATATAATACATGAAATATCTAAATATAGTCATGCTATTCAATCTGTATTTCCTGGTGGCATGTCGGGGTTTATTCAATTTATGCCATATCTTAAGCTGTTGGATGAAGACCGTGTATTTGATGTAATGAGAAGATGGTTTAAAGATTGGGCATTCCCAAGGCAGAATGCTCAAACGTATGTTGATGTAGGAAAAACAGTTCTGGAAAAACTAGGAGTAAAAGGCGATAGCTATTTATTTTCTTTTTATAAATTTAATCCTGACCTAAAAAAATTACTTACAAATGATCCTGTAGCTTTTGCGTCTCAAATCGATAAAGCAATTGCGTTGGAGTGTGGGTTTTCGGTTTGCCATCAGCAATTAAGTAGTTCTGCATGTGTATTAGACAATACCTTTGGTGCATTTATTAAATATGGAAATCAACACAACTTCCCACGCTTCATAGCATCTTATAAAAAAGTAACAAAGAGGGCCCTGGAAATAGCAAAAGAAAAGGGGTGTAAATGTGATGATGATTTATCAAGAGATCTTGACTATGTCCTAGAAACATTCAGAGAAATTTATGATGATGATGAATTCAAAGGTGGTCGATTTATATATTTTGAAGACAAGGATTTTGCGGACATATTTATTGAATGTGTATTTGATCATAGTAATGATATAGCTACCAATGCATGGAATTTTCAGGAATTATTACAATGTGCATACTTGTCGGTAGAAGAAATATATGCGGTTCTTATTACAGGAGATGGTTCCTGTATAGACCCTAATAATATAGACCGTTCAAAAATAAGACTAAGTTTTGATGTTCATTCATTAATATCTCAACTTGAGCCTGGAAAGTCATTTGAGCACCAACGAAAAAGACTTATTGCAATTAAGGATGCACTGCCTACAGGCGTAGATCCTTTATATAAATTTATAAATAATGAGTGTAAACGTCGCATTGATGAATCAATTAATAAACTAGAGCTACCTATTAAATGTGAAAGATTTATGCGTATTGTTGGGGCTGAAAATATAAAAAGTAATAAATTATCAAATGCAAACAGTAGTACGCGTATGGCAATTGCTGGCACTGCTTTATTAGGCAGCCTGGGGTTACAGCAAGCTCGCGTGTTATCACCTTGTCATAAACTATTACCACAGTCAGCAGATCCAATAATACTTAAAAGGCTACAACAAGGAGATCTGGGGGCTTTAACTAATTCTCAACAGCCAATAGATCAAGGGAATCTTGCGCGATCAATAGATGTGATGATGCCGGATATTGAAGCCTCTATATATAATGCAAGGCTCAGAAGTATTGGATTAATGCCAATTGGAGGCAAGGTTCATGTAGATAAGGTAATAGATAAAGACCTTTTGAAGTTTTTACAACATATTTTTCATTTAGATACTACACCTTTCCACTTAATACATGCAGGGCAAACCTTAAATTTACCACCACTACCAACAGCGCAGGAGCAGGCATTGCTTCTTATGATACTTCAAAGCTTTGGTGCTATAAATGAGGAAAATCCTGAATTGCAGGCAGCATTAGCTGGACGATGGAGTAGGGAAACTGCTGCGCTGATTGGGTCTGCAGTACTATTAGCTACGGAAAGAGGCTGGAGGTATGACGATAATGCATTTTCTACAAATCAGAATGAGTCAACAGGTGCCCGAATAATGTCTTATGACGGTGGTTTATCATATAAAGTTACAGGATTACCATTTGATCTTCTTGCCGCAGAAGGCAGAACAGATATGCTTGGCAGGCGTATACATAGTGATTTGGATCTTTATCAGGTGCTTGGCACATTAGCAACGCACTATGAATATAATGGATTTTTTATTAAAGAAGCTGCTATTTTTAGATCCAAGATGGCAGAAATTCTAGACAGACATGCATTATTACCAATTATTAACTCATCAGCATGGGTATATGATCACGTTAAAAATGGGGATTCATTGGAAAATCATGGTAATATGGTTAGGGTAGTATCTGAAAAATGGTTTGAGGGACGTGATCTTGGGGCAGAAAAAAATTATGGCATAATTGGAGAAGTAAGAGGATTGATTGATATAGTAAGGGTTGCTATGCAAGCACGAATTCCACAAATTTGCAGGGAGCAACCAGAGGAGGTTGAAAGATTCATGCATTATTAACTTGCAAATAAATAAAAAATAGTGTTAAATAATATACTAAACAATTAACTAATTAAAGTATGTGTGGACATCATTGTAAAACAGGTGGCGGTAAAGGTGAAAGCCTGCCAAGACATAAAACAGAGCAAAGTTGCCTAGGCGCAAAAGAAGAAGCAATTATTAAATTAGCGCGTAAAGTAGTGAAAGAAGTGGGTATACCTACCGAAGAAGCCATGAGAAAAATATTGGCAGAAAGCGGTAAGGAGGGAAAACAATTCTTTTAATCTAATTTACTTTTTGCCAGCCAAAGCCCCCATAGCTACTTTTTCAAGGCACATTTTAGGAGTATAGCTAATTAAGCCGCCTTTAATTTTGCCACATAAAGTTATATCTTTCTTTTTTACGGCAATAAGCATATAGCATTTATCTCTTGGTGGATTGCCTGCGAGTTTGCTAAAAGTTTCTCCTTTAATTTTTTCACATACAGAAGCATCTCCCTGGCGTATTGCTGCATCCTGAAAGCAATGATCCTGGTCTTTTCCTTCAAAAAAGACACCACAAGCAACTTCTTCTATTGCGCCAATTGTCTCATCTGCCATTGTTAACAAAGCAACAGTAATAGCATTATCTCTCCTAATGTAGTCATTGCCCAATATTAATAACACAAGTAGAGTAAGTGCAATGCCAAATAAATAATAACGATTTTTTTGCATAATTTTTATTTAATTTATTAGATTATAGCAAAAAAAGCTTAATTGTATAAATGGTGGGTCAGCAGGGACTCGAACCCTGGGCCAATTGCTTAAGAGGCAACTGCTCTACCAACTGAGCTACTGACCCAAAATGCGTACAAAGATTAACACGCGTTTTTTTTGAGTTCAAGGTAAAATATGATAGGATGATATCTAATTTTTAACTATAAAATTATGAATAAAGGTTTAGGGATAGCACTATTACTAGGGCCATTGGCATTATCCGGAGGATGTGATGATAAAAATAAGGTTGTATCAGGCAAGCCTGATGCGCGTGTAGTTGAAGTGGGGCAAGTGAGAGATGCTGTATTAAATATGCCTGGAGGCGCACCCTCACTACAAAATCCTGTACAACCCCCTCCTGAACCTACAATGGATGACAAAAGCACATCATCTAAACTTCCACAAACCCCACAACCATCTAAGGGTATTCCTGTTGATATGTTGGTAAAAAGTATATGGGGGCCGCGTGCAGAGCTAATTGATCAAGGTGGTAAAAAGTATGTTGTTACTTCTCGAAGAAAGTTATTAATGCCCTTATTAGGTGGTCGTTTTGGCAAAGCTAAGTTCTTACCAAATTTTGCCCACCCTCATATGAGGACTAATATTCCATCTATGGCAGATCAGGCTAAATGTGCATTGGATTTAAAAAAGCAGATGCTTGGCGAAGATGAAGATGTACCAATATCTGGCACTGAAGAATTTATGGCTGCAGCCCTTAGGATGTGTGCTGATAAAAGAAAGGAGGGGAAGTGATTATATCAATTAATATCCAGACAATTATATATCTTCAATGTTTCCTTTGCCATTCTCTCTGCTGTGAACTTCTCTGCAGCTCTTTTTAGTGCGGCCTGTTCAACATCCCGTTTATGATCTGGATTTCGTAAAATGATCTGAATCGCATCAACGAGCCTATCAATATTAGCCGGTGGTATTAAATACCCACTTTTGCCATCTTCAATAATGTCTTTCGGACCTCCATTGTCTGTGGCAATTACAGCAGTTCCACTAGCCATAGCCTCAATTAATACCAGGCCAAAGGCTTCTTTTAATGAAGGTAAAACAAATATATCAGATGATTTTAGTATTTGAGGAATATCATCCCTCCAGCCTAAAAAGTGTAAATTAGGTATATTGGCATATCTCGACTTCAAATTAGCCTCGTTAGGGCCAGTTCCTACCAGCATTAGATGTAATTTGGGCATCTCGGCCTGTAATTTTTTAAATGCTTTAATTAAATATTTTTGGCCTTTCCGCGGATGCAATTCTGCAATACAAGTTATAACCAAATCGCCATTTTGGACAGGCCCGCCCGTACCAAACGGGTACGTTCGGGCGGGCAAAGACACTTTGTCTATATTGTCTAAATACCTGTCTATTTCAATGCCATTATACACTCTGTGCAATCGATTCTTGACATCTTTGCCATATTGGCTAATTTGTCTAAAATTATCTGAACTAATGGCAATAATCTGATCTGTTTTGGTAAGACATTTTTGTTTAATCATTTTCTTTAAACCGGATAAATCAAATGGATCATGTTCAGTAGTTACAATTGGCAGCCCTACTTTTTTTGCTGCAAAAAATGCATATCTGCAACTACCGGGGTTCCATAGGTGTATATGAATCAGATCGAACTTCTCTTTCTTCAACAATTTCGTTAGTTGCGTATAGTGCCTTGGGTCATGCTTATGTATAGTTGGTAGAAGATGAATTTCGGCATATACTTTTCGGAGTTCACCCATCTTTTCCTTTAATCTAGAATACCTCCCACATGCTAAAGATACTCTGCAGTCGAGTGGTTTTAAATATTTTGCCAGAAGCGCCATTTGTTTTTCAGCACCTCCGTAACTTGGTGTATCTGTATAAAATAGGATGTTCATTTTTTATTGTAGGGTGTGTATATAGTAGGGACGCAGATCCCTCGACTTCGCTCGGGACATGTCTGCGTCCCCTACAATATTACACAACAGCCCAATAAACGGAATATGATAAAAAATGAATATGTTGACAAAATTATAATATTAATTAATAATAATGAACCATATCCAAATGGTTTGCAAATAGTTAACAAATTGTCTACAAATCGTTTACAATCTAGCTCAATCATGAAAAAATTTCTTCTTATCATCATAGGTGCAGCGCTACTAATCCCCTCGTTGACATTCGCATATAGCTATTATGACTATGGTACTAACCAGTATGCTAATCAATATGAACAACAGTATTCAAATGGCAATGAGCGCCTGCGATTAAAAACTTTGGCGGACATTGAGCGAGCGACTCAGCCGACTGTCGAATATGATTCTTATTCAGATAATTACTACATTTGTGACTGGCAATATAATCAGTATTTAAATACCTGGATGTGCAAAAAAGATTTTAATAAAGCACAGCCATACCTACTTCCATTCCGCGAAGACCGAGTTTGCCCTTATGGATATGAATTAGATTATACTCAACAGTATTGTAGCGAGATTGTTGTACCCCAAAGTGCCCACCTTAATTCATCGGGTGATGGTTGGCAGTGTGGTACGGGCTATCATTTAAATTACGCTAAGGATGGTTGTGATGCGGATATGTATATTGAGCCACAATACTCATACAACGCGTATTCTTACCAGCCAACTTACCAAACTAATTACTACGAAAATAAACATACCGAAAAATGGCACTGGCATTGTGTTGAATGGGAATATTGGTCAAGCAATAGGCAGTGTGTTCGCTGGGATGGATATATGTATTAATACCGTTATTTCTTCTTGCTTTTTTTCTTTGTAAATTCCTTCCCCTTCTCCAGTATCATCATCATAATTTTAATAGGTTGCCAAAGGTAGTGGTTTAGTAAATCAACAGTATCCTTTGCCTTTGCTGTTACCTTTTTAATATTATTAAGAATGCCTATCAGATGCGCCACTGCTATTATTAGGACTAAAAGCAAAATCCCTCCACCAATTGATAGGATGAGATATAAAATTTCTACAGGTGTATCGTACATAGCAAGCATAGTAAGTAGCGAGAAACGCGTTCTGCAGCGATAATCTTTTCGCGGAGCGAAAGGTTAAAGCGAAAGATGAAAATATGAAAACCTGTGAGACCTTCTCATTAACTAATATAATTTTATAAATATATTAAGCAGGTTTTTATATTTTCAAGCGTTTCCCTATTGAAACAGCACAGGGATGCTTATAAGGAGACGCATTTCTCAGTTAATTTTTATTTTAGTTCATTTTATCATATTAAGTGCTAATTGGAAAATTAAAAAATTAAAAAATTAATACAAAATCTGGAGCCCATGTAAAATACGCTCCAGATTAAATATAATATAAAAATGTATAATTGTTATTGCCTCTCTATTACATGTTCTCCGTCAATAAGCTCATCTAAACATGTCGTTAAAGCTTCTTTGTCGGCATTTGGTGGCAAAACAAAAGATAAGGCTCCATCTTCTGCGATTTGCACATTGGTAACCCTTGCTTCTCTTAAAAGCCGAGCTGAAATCTGAGGTCGCATTATAGGATTTAAACCTGCATTCGCTATTCTCATTGTTTCTGATCCTTCCGGCATCTCTACAACTTCATCTACTGCAGATGGACCTAGTGTAGTAAGAGTTGCCATCACCTGATCACGCTGAGGTAATGTTCGCGTTGTTTCGCGTCTTGCTTCTGGGCTGGGCATAATAAATATAGGTTAAAGATATAAATTTAGGTTCCACTATACATTAAAAATTGGAAATGTAAAAATTTATTCTAACGGACACCTTTTTCGCCTCATTAAAAATTCAATAAATTTTCTAAAGTCTGCATTTGTAGTTCTATTAAGCACATGTCTAGCTGCGTCTCTGGCTCCCTTGCACCCACCAGCTTCTGCAAAAGCAACTGCTGTACGCAACCATCCGGTCATATTAGCATCCATTTTAACCAATTGCTCACAAGTTGTATCTCCTTCGTCTACATCTGCCTGTAGACATTTATTATATCTGTCTCCAAAATTAGCACTATTGTTATCTCTGTTTGGTGCAATAGTTCTTACATTATCTGAAATATGCGCATAAGGATGTGGTGTACAGGAGGCTAATAATGATACTGCTAATGCCAACGCTGCTGGTGATGGGCTGTTAGATGGACGATTTTTAGGCATTTTTATAAATTTAAAAATAGGATATTACTATATATTAAAAGTATTAAATGTCAATTTTTTACAATATAAAAAATATATGGTAAAATGTTAATAAATATTAATTAACAAAATAAATATGAGTGGAATTGGTACATGTGATTCAATTACTGGCGGTAGTAATTGTGGCTATGAAGACGACCGTGTAGGGGAGCTCATCGAAGGTATGAATGATTCTGCGGCCAGGGGAACTCTTATGATGGAGCTTGCCTTATCACATGAAGAAGCTGAACAGGCTGTTGAACAATTTAGATTAACGGGCGAGTGTAATATTGAAGCAATATTGGCAAATCGTGACCGATAAGTATAAAAAACTATAATAATTCGATCCGATACTGTGACTCCTTTTTTATGTAAGTTAAATATAGTAGAATATTGATATGAAAATAAACAAATTCAATCTACTGCCACCGACATTACTTTTAGCCCTATCTACATTTTTTAGTGTGTTACTTGGTGTAGTGCGCGATCATCTGCTGGCTAAGACGTTTGGAGCTACTGCGGGCACTGGTATTTATGATTTGGATGTTTATTACGCAGCGTTTCGTATTCCGGATATGATTTATTATCTTTTGGTTCTTGGAGTTGTATCTGCTGCATTCATACCTATTTTTACACAATATAAAAAGGAGGGGGACAGTAAAAATGCATGGGAATTTGCAAGCAGCATGATGCATTTGATGTTCATTGTGATTTTAATTATATGCGGAATAATATTTTTGTTAGCACCTTATTTAGTACATGTAGTTGCAGCTGGATTCTCGGTAGAGCAAACTGAGCTTACTATCAAATTGATGCGTATAATGCTTATTTCTCCGATTTTATTTTCAATTACATCTGTATTGGTTAGTATTCAGGATAGCTTTAAAACATTCTTTTTTAGAGCACTTGGACCTATTTTTTATAATTTAGGGATAATTATCGGCATTGTTTATTTTGGAACAAAATTTGGAGTTGTTGGGGTTGCCTGGGGCGTGATTATTGGCGCATTGATTCAATTGATAGTTCAACTGCCGTCGCTCAAATTAGTAAATTATAAACATTACTGGATACTTGGACAAAGCAGACAGGATGTCAAAGAAGCATTTATGTTGATAATACCTCGTATTCTCGGTCTTTCTTTGACACAGCTTACACTAATAGTTAATACATTGATTGCCAGTTTTTTGATGACCGGTTCGATTACAATTTTCTATTTAGCTAACAACTTTCAAGGCTTACCACTTGGCATGATAGGCATTGCATTTGCAATTACATCCTTTGCGACACTTGCGGAACTTGCCAGCGAACCAACAACGCAACCTTTTGCAGATGAAATTAAAAAAGTAATAAATAAGGTAATGTTTTTAATTATTCCTGCAACAATCGGTATGCTTACACTACGCAGTGAAATTATTGAAACAATTTTAGTATATGGAAAATTCACACAAACGGATGCAATAATGACTGCGAAGGTACTTTCATTTCTTCTTATATCATTATTCGCACAGTCTTTGATACCATTACTTGCCAGAGGATTTTATGCTTTTCATAATACAAAAGTTCCTCTGCTAACAGGTTTTGTTGGCGCAATTACAAGTATTGCAGGAAGTTTAATTTTAGCGCTAAAACTCAATCTGGGGATTGTAGGTATAGCGATAGCATTTAGTGTGGCTAATATCGTTAATTTTATATTGCTTTATATATTGATGAATAAGAAAGTACAATCAGATGTATTGGATTGGGTTAATTTATTCAGAATGGTGACCATGAGTATAATTATGGGCTCAATTGTATTTATAGTAAAAACATCAATTCCTTTTGGTGGAACTACTGTTATGCAGTTGGGACTGCTCGCACTATATACAATTGTAGGAATGTTAATTTACTTTAGCTTAGCTTATTTTTTGAATATGGAGGAAGTGAAGATGATTGGTAAAAAATAAATTATGATTTATTTTTTACACAATGCAAAAGTGATAAATATCTTTCCCTACGATCAGGCAGAACAGTAGCTACTGCACAATATTTGTCTGCTGCTTTTCGTGCACAAAATACATTTGCACCGGCAGAAATGCCTACAAGAATTCTCTGAATTATTAAAATATATTTGCATTTCTTCATTGTATATGCTATAATATAATATTACTTAATCATAAAAATATGAACGCTAATCCCTCTCCAGCTCCTAGTGTGCCTTTCTCCATACAAAAACTAGTTGAGTTAACAGATGAAGGTAGACCGCATTTGGCACAAGAGGCTTCAGATGAAGTTAATCAGTTAACAACAAGGTCTGAACTAGAAAAAATACTAGCTACTTCCAATAGTGAAATTAACGAGGCTATGCAAGAGCATAATGATGCAGGCGGAAGTTTAGATTCCTATGAAAATATGCAAGTAGAAGACTTACACTTCGAATTATATGAGAAAATATTGGTAGCACAAGCAAAGCGTAAAGCCGCATTAGATGCATTATCTAGATTGAAAAATTAATAATGATTTATATATTATTAATAATCTCTTTAAACTCTCTGCCTCTCTCCTTTGCATTTTTAAACATGTCAAAACTTGCACATGCAGGAGAAAGGACGATGTTGTCTTCGGGTTTTGCTATTTTATAGACTGATTTGATTATTTCTTTGAAATTACCAGATTGATTGTAATCTATAATAAGACCTTCACCACCCGCTACTAACATTGCTTCTTTGATCAGCTGGCCTTCTTCGCCATATAAATAAACCCTAACCCTTTTTTGTACAATTTCTGATGCTAAAAAGCTAAAATCTGCTTTTTTTGAGCTACCCCCCATCATTAAGATGAGTTTACTGGGTATGAACTGATCTAGTGCTGTCATTGCGGATTCTGGAGAGGTGCTGGAAGAATCATTGTAGAAATGGATATCTTTTACTGTACGCACAAATTCAAGGCGATGCTCTACTCCATTAAACAATTTAATCTGTTCTTCTATTGTACTAATCGGAACAATATGCAACTTAGCAATAGCTGCTGCGAACAAGAGGTTATCTGGGTGTGTTTTTACGTTTAACTGATCATAGTGCAAAATATTTTCTATTTTTTTATCAAAAGAAAGCTTCAGATATCCATCATCCCAAATTGCCCAGTTCTCACCCCGTTTTTCATTAATCCAAAAAGCTTGTGCAGGAGTCGAATGGATGAGTTTAGAGCTATTTTCATTTGCTGCATTTAAAACTGCCCAATCTGTATGATCTTGATGCTTCAAAATATTTTCCTTAGCACTAATATAGTCTTTTAAACTTTCATGCCAATCCAAATGGTTAGGGGTAATATTAAGAACAGCTGCAATATATGGTGATGTTTCAAGATCTGCAAATTGAAAACTGGAAACCTCCATTAAAATTGGCTGATCTGGGTGCTTTACGGCTTTTTCCAATACTGGATGGCGATCATTACCACCAACAATTAAGCGTTTGCCATAATGAGCTTTGAGGATTTGCTCGCACAAAGCCACTGTTGTAGTTTTACCATTTGTACCCGTAATAGCCGTTACACGGTCTGATGCGAATTCTAGGGTTAACTTTGTAAGAGATGTTACATTACAGCCTATGTCATGGGCCTCTTTAACACAATCTAATCCCATCTGCACACCAGGACTACGAATAATTGTATGAAAATCTGTTAGCTTATCAAAGGCAAAATCTCCAAGGCGTACCTTGATTCCCTCTGGAATGTCTTTATCGGGTCTTTCATCGCAGACTGTAATATCTTTTATACCTTGGGATTTTAAAAACTTTAGCGCAGCTTTACCTTCTGTGCCAAATCCGAGAATAGCGACGGGTTCTTTTATTTTGTGTTTCATTTTTTATTGTTGGGTTGTTTGTATATATGTAGGGGACGCAGATCTGCGTCCCCTACCATAATACACAATTACAACGTGTACTGAAAACAATAAAAAAATAATATTCCACCACATAATCAACTTTAACAAAATATAATTAAATATAATAAACGTTGACAAGCTTAATCTATTTAATGTAAGTTTGCTTTGGTTTAAATAAAAATAAAAAGATTTAATTAAATATAAACAAATTAAAATAAATTTAATTAAATTAAATAAAAATAAAACAAAATAAAAATGGATGAAAAAATTTATACCACGGAACAAGTGGCTAAAATATTGCAAATCCATCCTTTAACTGTGCTCAATTACATCAAACTCGGTAAACTCAAAAGCGTTAAGCTAGGCCGGATATATAGGATACGGGAAAGCGCTCTCCAAAAGTTTCTTGACCAAGAAACTGTCTGAAACAAAAAGCGGATGTAAAACAAAAAACAAAATTACCCCCATCTACGGATGGGGGTTTTTAATACTTACAACTCGGAAAATTCTTAGGTGCATGATTTTTGCATTGCCGTTTAGCCAGCTTATTTAACTGTTCACAGAAAAGTGTTAAATTATTTGGATCGCCATTCGCTTTTTTATCATAAGCTTGCTCAATATTCGAATTAATATCTATTAAAATTTTCTCAATTCCTATTAAACTTTGTTCTGATACATTATTGAAATTTAAATTATATTTTATAGATGTCTCCATTTGATCAACTACCAAATCTTTTGCCTTTTTAGCATTTGTATATGACCTGGCATATTGCTCATAGTCTGCTGATTCACCATCCGGAGCAATGGACTTACGGGTTTCTTCGTACTCTAAATCTCCAAATTTCTCTACAAACTTCAATTCAGTTTCAATATCCGCTACAAGACCGTCAAGGCCAGGGCCATTAAATAAACTGGTTGGACTATTACCTTCTTTCCCTCCTAGTGTTAATCCAATTTTATTTTCTGCTATCCACTTTTTTGCTTTTCGTATAGCCCTTTTTTTTGCAGCCTCTTTTATTGATGCGAATGATCCCAGCTCAAGTGTTCCTTGCTCAAATGTGTTTTTTAAATTCTCAAAACTTTTTTGTAGCTTATCCGTTGCTTCTTTAAAATCTTCATAAGGACAATCAACATAATAATTTCTTTCCTTTGGAAACCATGTCTTAGTATCTTTATATGTCTTTTTAAGATCATCCATAGCTCTTTTATTAAGCAGTTGATAGTCTTGCCATAAAATACTGCTATTTGTGTAATCGCTTAAAATAACTGCTTTTAAAAGTTCGCTCAACACCTGTTCCTGCACTGCTTTTAGAGCCCAAATGTCATCTCGCAGACAATTAGTTAAGTCTTCTTTTTTATCTATCCACCATCCAAGCAATAAAGAAAGATCATCCAAATATCCGGTTGTGAGTTGTTTTATTATAACTTCTTTAATTGAAGACATATAACTGTTTAAAAAACTTTCATTTGACCCCTTAGCCTCTTCATGAATAGTGGCAAAACTCTTTACCCCATTTGTCTGCCTAGCTTGAACTATATCTTTTGTAATAGCCGAAACTTCATCACTTAATACAGGTGAATATAAAGCATGCGCAACAGGTGAATGTATGAATATTACTACACTGACAGATATCCCTATGATTAATGATATAATTTTTTTCAAATTTTTATTTTTTAGTTTTTAAATTTTTTGACAGTTTTACATAAATAAAAACTAAAAATTATAAATTATAAATTAGAATTTGCATTGCTTCTTGTCTGCAAATTTACTAGCAAGTGCCATATCCATATATTGATTTGTTAGGTTGCCAAAGCTCTTCTTTAATGCATTAAGCAATGTGGTTAAATATCTATGTGTATCCTGGTCTGCTGAGGCCCCTGAAGTCACACGATAATTTTTTAAGCTTTGTAATATTTTTTTCTGTGCATTTGCTGCCTGCTCTTTTTCTCTGCTAAGTATAGATTCCATACTTCTGGTTACCACTGGTGCCGGTTGAGCCTGCTCCTTGCTCAAATCCTTTTTATTGTGTGCATCTTGTTGTTTTTGAAGAAAATATTTGTCACTTGCTGCTTTTTCTGGCTCTAGTAAACCAATGCCTTTATGCATATTTTTAGGTTCAATAATAGGAGTTTCCGGCCTCTTTACAGCAGTATGAAGATTGAACGTAAAAGAAGGTCCCCAACGATTACTTGTTCCCCATGCCTGTGTTGTATTTTGTTTTGGAATTACACCTTTTTCGAGCATTTTTTTCATAGCGTCATTCATAGCCATTATATGACAATCAATGCATCCGTCTTCGACAGAATATGGCGATTCCGGCACTTTAATCTGTTCAATATTTATACAAATAGATACTTCTATTGCTGCAGCTATTGGTTCCTTTTCTGAATCTTTTTTATAGCCCTTTCCAAATAAAAACTCTCTTGTTTTTTCAGCATCAGCACAAAACTGTACCGGGAAGCACGTTCCCTTTGTTATGCCGGCAAATTTGATCTGTGTCCATTTCATTCCCGGTGGACATTTAGATTTCTTGCTTGGAGGAAATTTCTTCAATACCCCTCCTATAAATGGTCCCGGATAATTTGGTGATTGGGTAACTTTTTTGTCGGCAGGCGTTTTTTTTGTTGCCGTTGATCCAGGTGGACAACTTAGGGGTATGCTATTTTTAGCATCTTTTGCTGATGTGGATTTATTAACGGCTGGTTTAACCTTGAATGTTTTAAATGTAATTGTACCTGTATCTTTACATTGCAAACTTGCTCCTTTTTCTTTTTTACAACTTTCACTACAACCATCACCTGCAACAGTGTTACCATCATCACACTCTTCACCCTTTTCTAATTTTTTATTACCGCAATTTTTAGGTACTATACCTGGATTGGAAGTTGGTTTTTTAGTAGTTTTATCTGCCACACATTCATATTCATTAGCTGTGGAAGAAGTTGTAGGTTTTGCACTAGGTGTTGTTGGGCTACCAGCTTTTGATTGTTTGGGGCTACTATTAGGAATTTTACTTTTTTTCTTTTTTTCCTCTTCATCTTCAGGCCAGCTCCATACATCATTTTCGCTTGTCCATTTAGCTTTATTCCCAAAAAGCATTATTTCTATCAAATTCAAATCTACAACTAGATCAAATGGTGAATCATTTAAAGATGCATTAGCCCACATTTCACGAGCTTTAAACTGTTGTTTTAATGATTCCTGGCCATGCTGTATAACTCTTTGTTTATCGTAAGCCCTTTTAATTCGTTTATAAATTTTTGCCTGCTGACCAATTTGCCCGCCTCTATAAACCTCCTGAATAGCCTTTGGTAATTTGCTTATCGTATTGCTATCTGTAGAACTATATTTATCTTTCAAATATTCATCTATGCCATATTGAGTTAAATTAATTAGCACTCCTTTAACTAATTTTTTATCCCATTGTGGATCCTCCGCTACTAATTGATTTGCTACTGCTTCATAAACTTTATCAGTATTGTTAATTTCTGAATTACAATAAGCACTTTCGTAAAGATTATATTTTACATTTTTCCTGCTGACATTGGATGAGCAATAACTATAGGCTTTTTGGCTTTTACAGCTAAATTCATCTTTGTATAGAGTGGAAGTACAGTCGTCTGCATTGGTAATTTGTATCCCCACGAGGAGCGTGAGACCGATGATTATTAGGAATTTCTTCATGGTGATCCGGTTGGTGATCCGGTTGGTGATCCGGTTGGTGATCCGATTGGGGCTAATCCGGCTACAACCCCTATTGGATCTCCTATGGATCTCCTATTGGATCCCCCATGTGGATTACTTATGCATACTCGCATCATTAATAAGTGGTGGAAGTATATCTACAACTGAACGTAAGTTGGCCATTACGCGTCTGTAATTTTCTAAATTTCTTAACATACACTGAAAATGGATATGCAGTACAAGTGCCTGACGTAACTCTTTTAATGCAATGAAGGCTGTATCTAGCGCTACAATTGCATTCTGAAGTTCATCTGACATTATTAGCTCCAAAACTCTATACCTTTTAAATAATTCTGGAATATCTGTAACTGTAGAGCTATCTACGGATAGATTATCCACTGTAATGCTATTTAGATAGTTAATAAAAGCCGTATACTGATTATAAGCTTCCATTATAGGATTTATTAAATCTATCGGCCTGGTTGTTGTTAAGATTTTTTTTATTTTATCTTGGCTTAAACATGCTTTTGCCGGCGTTAACCAATTTGCCCAATTGGTTGTATGTGCTATGTGCACATCATAATCTGTTTCACTTTCCAGCCCATCAACACTATTAAATATCCTAGTTGTGGATAGATCAAAGACACACTGTATGGCTTCATGGTATTTGGTGCGTGCTTTTTCAAAACCAACCCTTACTTGTAAATAAATTTCCTCCTCTTTATTGGACTTTCTTAGGGCTGAAATTGCCTTATCTACATCTTTCTGAGCCTTTCCAGGATCAACCTTGTCTTTTTTGAGCTGAAAATAACCATCTTTTTTTATTAGCTCATCTAATTTGCATGCTTTGCACACTTTATTTTTGTTGCATGGATCATCTGCTGCATATGCAGTACCTGTGCCTATTAGCATTGCGAGGCCAATGATTATAAGTAGTTTTTTCATTTGGATCCCCCATGGGAATTAGTCACACTTCCATATCTGACAAGTTAAAAGATTATCAAATTCCTGCATATATTTACTTAAATACAACATATGAGATTCCATACCACTCATACCAAGAAGAATTTTGTTTAGTTTATTTTGCAAAACAGTGTTCTTTTTTGTTGCACTGGTAGACTTTAAATATGCTTCTAATCCTGCATAAGCACTTGACCTATTTTTAAAATTTTCTATTTCTGCACTACCTCCTTTATTATCACTTGGTTCCGAAAATTCAAGTGCAATTAACTGACGACAAACTTTATAGTGTTTTGTAGCAAAGGCAGAATCTGTACTACCCTTGGGCATTCTACACTGCGAAAGATATTTTAATGCAGTGCCTGGTATGACAACATCTTCCGGTGGAACACACTCAGGCAGTATATCGATATCATATTTAGTTACCTTGCTGCTATATGCAGTTGCCGATGAAACACTTCCGCTCAAGAGTACTGTTTCACACAAATAATCAAGCCAGCATCTGTAAGTGCGCATACTTTCGAAAGCTTCATCTACGACTTCGCTGGCTGCCTTTTCTTGCTCTACTATTTCTTTTAAATTCTTGTTCCAGGCAATGCGCATTAAATCTATTTCATTAACTG
>CAYWJA010000033.1:0-17293 GCA_964458485.1 uncultured Candidatus Peribacteria bacterium
TCCCCCCACATGCTGACCTTCAGCGCGTCGGGGGACGGGACTCCCCTAACGCTGACGGCAGTGAGCGGGGCGACCCACAAGTTCTCGGCCACCCTGACGGGCGGCACCCACAACATTACCGTCAAGGTGACCGACCCCAACGGGAGCTCGGACACCAAGGCACTCACCGTGAACGTGGATCTGTGCAAGAACGTCCAGTGCAAGGCATGGGAGACCTGCCGGAAGCTGGACGGGAAGTGCGTGGGCTCCGACCCCTGCTCGCCGAATCCCTGCAAGAACGGGGGAACGTGCAACGGCAGCACCGGCACCGCCAAGTGCACCTGCGTCAAGCCCTGGTCCGGCAAGCTCTGCGAGACCAAGGACCTGTGCTACAAGGTGAACTGCAACGGCCACGGCACGTGCGACAAGACGACGGGCAAGTGCAAGTGCAACGCGGGCTACGACCCCGCCAAGAACTGCGGGGACTGCAGCAAGGACTTCGGCCCGAAGTACCCCATGTGCAAGCCCAAGCCCACCATCACGGGACTGAAGGTGGACTGCAGCAAACACAGCGGATATTGCTTCACCGGCCAAACCTACCCCCTCACCTGGAACTCCTTGAACGCAACCGGGTACACCAGCTCAACCAAGATCATCAGCGGCTGCTCCAAGAATCCCGGAAAGGTGAATCCGAGCAGCGGCACCATCAAGAACGGCAAAACCACCATCAGCTACACCCTGGGCAACGACTGCAAACCTGCTACCTCCGAGATCACTATCACGGTGTCCGGATCAGGCGGAACGGCAATAGCCACGCACAAGGTGATCTACAACTAGGCCAGGGAGAAAAAAGGCCTCATTGAAGGGCCGTGTATCAATCGCGATGCACGGCTCTTCTCTGTGTAATAACTTTTTAATACTACTGAACACATTTACAAAGCCTTTTATGAATTGAATTAGGTTTTGGTTTAGCATTTTTTTGCGAACTAGGTGCAACATTACAACTTCTACTCAAAGTACCAGTATGATTACTACATTCATTAATAAGCTGTATAAAAATTGGTGAATAATTTGTCGCTACATTAGCACCTAATTTACTACTAACTGTACCCAACGCTTTACACAATCCACTAGACACAATCCATTTAGTATCTTTTGCGCACTTCAGCCCCTTACCTGTACAAACACTATCACAACTATCATTTGCACTACTGGCTACAAACCAGCAGCCATTGGTTGTTCCTGATGGTGGACCATCCCAAACACCTTTATATTTCGAACTACAGGTCGATGCCAAAATAGGTGTAGCAGGTGTTGTGGCTGTTTTAGTAATTGCAATTTTAACAGTGCTTGCTGTCATATGAATAGTATTTATTGAGTATCCAGTTACTTTTGCAGTTTTAGGAATTTTACATATAATTTGCAATTTTGTTGTACCTGAAGAAAATTTATTTGCATTAGCTGTATATCTCTTTTTCTTTGTACTTGAAATATCAGTAAATGTTCCCATTCCGGATTGTGGCGTGGTATCACACTTATAATCACTAGGACTAAGTTCTACAGGTGACGAACCAGCAATATTTGTAGTAAATACTACTCTTGGCAAATCAATGTAATCCCCTGCCTTCTTCGCAATATGAGCTGCTGATGGCGGTGTTTTAAACTGAATACCATTTATCATCGGCAACCTCTCCACCGTAAACCCTTTTGTAACAGTATCAACTAGATTATTTTTATCATCACGAACAGTTAAGGTAACACTTGCATATTTGGAAGAGCCTTTGGCTACCTTGACATTAGCTGTAAATGAATTTGTAGGAGTTGCCGGAGGAGTATCAAAACCTGAGAGTGTCCATTTATAAGTATGCTTTTTTGGTAAAGTTTTTATAAACGGTGCATCTACAACCACTGGTGTTAATTGGCCAGCTGCTGGAATTTTTGTTTGATTTGGAATCTTCTTTAAATTACGGGTAATTATAAAATCAACATTAGTAGCAGCCTCCACTTTTACATAGCCTGTTGCAGTTGCTAATGTTTTTGGCTGTTTTGGAGCGCTATTATCAACCATTGTAACTCTCCATGTATACTGTTGTAATTTAGCAGGTAAAGTAAAAGCATAAAATTGATCTTTAATACCAGTTGTAGATGGAGAATTTCCAAATCTAAAATTATAGGTAACCCCTTTAGGCGGGTTCAATGCAGTCCATCTGAATGTAACCTGCTTCCCTGCTTTTTTAAGTGTAGTTGGAGCGCCTGTCTTACCTGGTAAAGGATAAGTCAAAACTAACTTATCTGAAGATTTAAGAATTCTAACTTTAACTATTTTAATTAAAGAAAGACTTCCTATATTGGCTTGTACCCTTATTTCACAAATCCCATCAATAGCAGTAGTATCTATGGTAATATTCTGCGACTTTGAAGCCTGTGCAGTAATTAAAATTTCACCTGTAGATTGTAAAGCTGTTGGCAATTTACATGAAGTCGATGTACTGGCTTTTTTTACAATGTATTTATCACCAGATTTCCATGTATATGGATTAAGATCTAAATCTAATTTAAAATTCTTGCTAGCCACTGCAAACCTCGGTGCATTTAATGTAAGTTCGGGCCTGGAGGTAGAAATAACCTTAGGTTTTAAGTCGGATTTAGTAAGACTGGTTTTAGATTGAATAGTAATTGGCGTTGTAAATGCGGATGAACGGAGGATTGTATTGCCAACTCTTTTTTCAAACCTTAAATATATAGGCTTGCCCAAAGGAATGCCTTTAAATTTATAGGTAATCTTTGAACCGACAATGTTAAATGGATTTGTATTTGGTGAAATAACGCTTATTTTCTTTTTACCTTGATTATCTGCATATGCCACCAAATCAGTTGCGTCAACAATTCGTGAACCAGCATTTAATTTTAAATTTGTATTAACTTGATCAACATAATAATTAATATTTTGAACATTAATCTCATTTGAAGCACCTTTAACAGAAAGAATCACAGGGCGCATGTTCACGTTAAGAGGAATGTCTTTATAATAATTTTTAACAATGTCTGACAAAGAAGCATTAGACGTATTCATGGTTGCACCCTTGCTAGTGAATTTTGCTAATTGTGGACTTGTAATAGTACCACTAACTGTATTTATGGTCGTACCTATCGTAGCTGCATCCTTATAAATATCAACTTTACCAGCAAGTACAGTAACATCAAATGGATCACCATCCTTTTTTGGAACACTAACCCCAAACTCCGTACCACGCACACCCGCAATTGCTGTGGTGGTTTCTACATTAAATTCAGATTTTTCACTCAAGCGAACAACCTTGTTCCAAATTTTACCTACATTTAATTTAATTAAAATTCTTGTAACAGTTCCTGACCCATCATTTTTGTCGACCTTTAAATCTTTCAGATATAAATTACTACCTACATCTAGATGTGTAATGCTTCCATCAGAAAAATAAATATCAACAGATCTTGTACCTTCTGTAATAATTGTATCTTTATTCTTTACAACAAAACCGTTTTTCACTTTATTATCCGTTGTATAAGTACTGCCATTCGCTGCATTGACTGTAATTTTCCCAGACCCACTTATATTATCTAATGTCCCTGTAATCTCGGTCGGATTAGAGCTATAAGGAAGATTACTGCCTTTATCTATAACAAAATCTGCTTTATCGAAAGCACGGATAATACTTGGGAGTTCAAAACCTTTGGCAAGATTGCCGATAACGCGGGCTGTAAAATCATCGCCATCTTCATAAATACCTGCAATTTGGTAATACTGACCATCATTGGTTACACCATAAACATACCTACTATTTGTACGCGGATCTAATGGAACCTGACGAAGGTAGCGCTTGGATAAAACTTTATTATCCATCATGCCCTGTGTGAACACGGCACCATCATTTGGGTCACAGCTATGCGCATAAGTCGCATCCATGTAATAGCAGATAATATTTTGATTGGGTTTACCCTTTTTATCATCCGGCGTTGGAATTGGATATTTATCTTCATGATCACGTTTATAATCTTCTAGTGCTGAAGAAATCATAATCAAATCATTCAGCATCTTTTCATTCTTCGCCTTACTGCCTGCCTTATTTATTGCAACATAAGAAACCACAGATAAAATGCCAATTATTACAATAACAACTAATAATTCAACAAGTGAAAACCCGCTTCGATTTTTGATTTTAGATTTTAGATTTTTGATTCGATTTGACATTTTTTAATTTTAGATTTTATTTTAAATTATTTTATCACATGTGTCGGAAAAACGTCCAGGAGTTCTGAATACAGACTAAACCCTTTTAAGCCTTTGAACAATATGCTCAGATACCACCTGCAACCCATTAAATCCTCCCATTGCAAAAGAAAATCCATCTCTTTGTCTCATAATAGTCTTATGAATTTCTTGTAAGTGTTTTGTGCGGTATAAAAATGACAAAATTTGCTCCTGTGCAATACCTTTTTTTTCTCCATAAAATATAGATGCATGAGCACGATATAAATCATTAATTTTTTCAGGCTCGTCTCCAGAAAAATCACGATCAAGTAATTCAAAAATTGTAATATTATCTTTTGGGTCAAAATCTCTTTGTAATAATTTTTTATAATTAGCCGGCTGACCACCATTTTGCTCCGGCAATAAAAAAACAGGAGTATTAAAATAAGATGCTTCGTACGCACCAAGTGTAGGTGACATAAATACAGCCTTAGATCTGGCCATCATGCGGAAATTTTCAGCCTGTGGCACTGATTTGATTAATTTGAAATTGTTAGGTAATTGTCTTTTTAAGCCTTCACCAATTTGATCAAAAACCAATGGATTACATACCATAATCCATTCTAATTTATCTGCACCCTCATACTTATAATATACATCTAGGATTAAAGAAAGAAGACCTTTTGCAAAACGAACATTATAATCAATTGGAATCAATGGTGTAGTACTTCCTGCTAATTGAATCAAAATAGTATTTCTATCTTCATAGGGCATTTTTGTTAATCCATCTGGCACTGGAACAAGTCCTGGTGTTATTAAAGTTTTATCCTGAAGATCCGGGAAACGATCAAGTCTTTCTTGTACACCTTCACCCTGAAGCACATAACTTTGCTGAGCTAAAAAATATGCCAAAAAAATTGTATGATGATGGTTTTTTTTGCCAATTGAACAAAAAAATGCTAATGCCTCTTCAAATTTTCCAGTATTTTTTAGTTGATTTAATTTATCTAAATATTCGGATATACAAGGTTCTAAATCTTTAATATCCCACATCCAAAATAATTCAGTAAAGTAGCTACTATCAATATTATGAAACCACGCATAGAATATAGAATAAGGTTCAAAAGTAGAAATAACATGCGATGAACCTTCTGGAAAATATGCTAGTCGTCCGGCAGGATCCTCACCATCAAAACCAGGATCATTATCTTTTGTTTCTATCATTTCATCAAACACACCTGGATTTTGATCATAAAAAATTTCTACATTACGCGTACCAAGAAGGCTATATTGCTGATCATTTCCTAAATTTTTTCTCACCTCTCTCATTATTGAAAATAAATAAGAAAAAGCCCCAAAGCCAAAATGCTGGGCAATGCCAACAATCTTCTCTTTTTCTGACGATGGATTAATATCTGATCTATTCATTTAAATCTTGTGGGGTAATTTTGTATAAATCCCAAAATTCCGAACTACAATTTGCCTTAAGGTCGGCAAACGACAGTCCTCTAATTTTAATATTACGAATAATCAAATCACGAATTGCTTTTTTAACCTCTAGCGTATATTCAGTTAAGGAGTCATTAGCTTCATGAATCTTCCATAAATAAAGAGGGTGATTAACAGGCATTGTTCTGCCAATAGCATTCATATGCAGCACCATCCCTAGATCATCAACAGAATGTAAGTCCTCCGGCCATCCACCAGCTGTATATAAAGCTTCACGGGTCATCATTCTTATACCACTATAATATGGATGTTCTATAAGTTCGTACTGTGAATATTCATGATGCCTGCGCATCCTATATTCAAATCCATCATCTAAATCCGGTGCAGGTTTTTCTATAATAGATAATTTTTCAGGAATCCACCCGAGTATTGTACCTCTAACATCTACCCTAACCTGGGCTACGATATCGGAGCATGCCATCACAACCTCCGGATGTGCATTGAAAGATTCATTCATTAACACCAATGCATCACTGCCAATATATTCATCATCTGAATCTAAAAAACTCACACGTCTACCACTGCTTAAATGAATTCCAATATTTTGTGGAAGTGACTCATTACCATGATTTGCAGAAAGCGAAACAAGCGAAAAACGTGAATCATTTTTAAATTCTTCTATTAAAGGTGTTATGTCTTCTTTTGAACAATCATCTACTACAACTACTTCAAATTCACCATCCATTTCTTGCTTTAAAACACTTCTTACACCATCTATGGCAAGCTGAACACGATTAAAATGGCTCATTACCACAGAATTTTCTATTGGCCTGCCAGATCTATTAACCTCTCCCAAATGTACAAATCTTAGGGCAATCTTAACTCCATTTCTACTTAATGTGTTGTCATCAGACAACTGGTTAAAATTTAAATGATTTTTAAATTCCATAAAAAATTTAATTATAAATATCTACGAACTGCTTTTTGAAAATCTGAAAATTTTACGCCAGATGACGATAATTCATATTGCAAAATTCCAGAATGAGGTGGTTCCAAAAAACGCCCCAGATGAGGAACATCAACCCAGTCTCTAAAGTTTTCTCTTGCGCTTGGGTCAAAATGCTGAATATCAGATTCTTGAGAAGAATAGTGACTTAATGCCATTTGCTTTTGTATTTTATGATTATCTGCCAAAGCAATCTGTATAGGACATAAGCATGAAGACAGCCTTCTATTGTGGTTATACTTTCCATCTTCATAATTATAAATATATGCTTCCATTAAAACGGCTCGCACAATAGACCGGAGATTATGAAGGATAAGATTAACTATAAGACATGTTAAATCATGATCTATATGTCCACCTTCATAGGCATGAGTAATGATCATTGAAGGATTAAGGGTGGCAAATAGCTCTTCTAATATCTTACGACACTTTTCTATGTCATCAATTAATTTTGTATCTGTGCTATCCAAAAAAAATATCCTTTCTCGTGCAACTCCAAATACACTTAAGGCCTTTATTGCTTCATTTCTTCTCATAGCAGCGTATTCCGAACCATAATCCGGAAAGGATGTATGAGGAGGATAATATTCTGGATCTTCATCCTTAGGAGGCATGCCATCTGTTATAAAAACAACACGTGCATCTTCCCCATATTTATCAAGAAGACTACTTGCACCTAAAACCTCATCATCTGGATGAGCAAAAACAAATAAAGGATTATGTGGAATATTGTTTTTCATAAAAAATAGGTAAAAAATTATAAAACAAATATTTAATTAATGCAATATCCTTTACCTTTTAGCAAATTTATTTAATAATGGTAACCTTTAACTTTCAAAAAATGATATTACCTGCAACCTTCCCACAAACAAATTGTTTAGCCGAAATATCAACAGAAGATCCTGTAATTAATGATGTAATGCTAGACACCAGACAATCAATTTCCGGATTACAAGCATTATTTTTAAGCCCATCCGATGTAATAGATGGAGCGTCTGGAGAATTACAACCAGGCATCTTAAAGGATAGACATCACAGGAGCATTGAATTACCGCATGATGACATTCTGTTGTGTGATAAAATGGGTAATTTATATAAAATATTACGCTTAAAGGGCATGGGATTATATAGCGGTCCTTTTGATCATCACAAAGGACAAATCAGGAACATAAGAAAAGATGCGACAGGAGAAATTTTAGGCCTGCAGGTTGCACACGAAATAAATAATGCGATGGAAAATTCAAGAAAATTGCAAGATATGGGCGTAGAAACCGAAATGCCACTTGCCTATTTTGTACTAAAGCAAGTTATACTAACTAACCGTGAAAAACTTGTGGAAAGGGTAAATTTTGCGGATGCTATAAGAAGAAGAAAACTGCCTGCAGAATATGGACGTACTCCTTTTGCTGTACGACTAGATGCGATGGGAATTAATGCAAGACTAAGTGATTTTATACACGCAGATAATATGTTTATAGGTAGTGGCTTTTCCGCAGATGATACTAGAGATATATTTATGCAAGAAGCTTTGTCCTTTTTACAATTAGAGCAAAGAAACGGAAGGCTAGATTACAAAGGAGATATTGATATTGAAAATCCAGAAGATATGCTAAAGCTAATAGTAAAAAGAATATATAAAAATTTAGCATTAGTACACAAAGAAGGTGGTGTGCACGGACGAATGACGCCGGATAATATTACTATGGATGGACGTTTTGTAGATTACGATACACTCAAATGGTATACGGCGAATGACCCCGAAAGAGAACAGGGGCAAAAAGATGACTGTAAAAGGCTACATGAAGCTACACTGGAATTCTTAAAATATGTATTAATATTTGTGGGCGAATATGATTTAAATGATACTAATTTACAAAAAGCCATTGAAAATATAATGAAAGAAGCTGTAATCTATGAACAAATAACCAGCTAATTAATGCTAAAAGGTGAATTTGTTTATTTAAGGAAAACTATCGTGGAAGATGCAGAAGAAAGCGCAAAATGGCTTAATGATGAAGAGGTCATAAAATTTTTAGGTATAACAGAGGCTATAACACCAGAAAACAGAAAACAATTTCTGCAAAAAAAATTAAAAGATCCAACTGAACATATTTTTTCTATAATTCAGTCAGATACCAATAAATATATTGGCAACGTTTACTTATATAAAATAGATGAAGGAAAAAAAGATGCAGAAATTGGCATATTTATTGGAGATAAAACATGTTGGAAAAAAGGATGTGCCAAGGAAGCTGTTAATTTAATAACAGAATATGGCTTTAAAAAACTCGGTCTCAAGAAGATATATGCAAAAATAATTGAAAATAATATTGCTGCAATTAAATGTTTTGAAAAAAGCAAATTCACAAAAGAATCCACGGAATACAATAGGCAAAATAAAGAAAAACTTATTTTATTATCTCTTTGCAGATAATTCATCATCTATATACTTCTGTGCAACAGGTATTTTCTTGGCAACATAATCTGCTATAGCAGCCTCTTGCCCTCTTTGAGTATCTGGTGAAAAAATTACACAATATGTTTGCACGCTGGTAAAAGGAATATTATGACGAATGCCCCTATCAATTAGCTCACCGTTATTCTCCACATCGTACACTGGATGTGTGTAATTAAGACCATTATCCCTAACAAAAGAATCAACGCCATCCATAAATTCCGTTGTTTGCTCAGGGTGATAATCCTGCTTTTTTCTGTATCCATCACTTATCGTTTTAATACCATGTCTAATTGCGTAAAGTATAATCTCTGCGGTCATAGCAATTTTACATCCAACACATGTCATATCTTGTTTAAATTCCAAAATATCTTCAGTAAGTGTATCGAAAACAATTTTCCGCATTAGATGCCTTATACTTATAATTTTAAAAATAATCGGTATATTCGGATCAACCCTTTCTAAATAAGAAAGCTGTCTTTCAATTTGTTCCAAAAAAGACACAGCGCCGTTATCGAAAGTAATTAAATGAGGTGATACACCCCTCTCTAAATAATGAATGGCTGTATGTGTGGAGTCGAGACCACCGGAATACAAAATAGCTACTTCTTTTTCTGGTGTTTCTGATACTTTTTCCATAATATAAAATTTAAAGATTAATAAATTTTTCCAAAAGATATCTTCGTATGCGAATATCTTTAGATAAAAATTCTGTACCTCTTAATTCCGCTAGTGTCTTTTTATATTCCGCAATATAAAGAAGGGATGCTAAAGGATGGCCGGCAACAATATCCCCTCTGGGCTCAAGCAATAAAACACCACTGTCAGTCTCAACTCTTTGTATGTAATCACGAGAATCTAAAACTATAGTCCCAACACCAACAAAATCACACTGCCTTCCTTCTTCGGGCAAATGTTTAATTTGATTAATTGTAAATTGTAGCAATTCCTCATCGCTCATTGGCCTGCCTGCCCACCTTCTTGTGTGGACGCCTGGGGATTTCTGTAAACCTCCTATCTCCATTCCAAAATCATCAGCAAACACAGGATCTCCTGTTAAATCATGAACTATTCTTGCTTTTTGAAGAGCATTATCTAAATAAGTTTCTCCGTCTTCGCTCAAAATAACACCATCTGGAGGCATATGAACATCAACATCAAACTCCTGAGATAATGTACTCATACTAGAAACCTTTTCCGGATTATGTGATGCAACAACGAGTTTTTTCATAAAAAAATATTATTTTTCACAATGGATATGATTTCTTAATTGTCCACAGCTTGCAAAAACATCATCATCCCTATCTCCCTTAAAAACTTGTATATTTAATCCTTCTGACCTTAGTAATTCAGCTGCCCTATCAACACCTTCATCAGAAACCGGCTTATATGGCACTCCTGGAAATGGATTAAAAGTAGATAACTTCATTCTCCTAGCCTGTGGTTTTTCCTTGGCAAACTGCAATAAACCTCTTAGATCATCTTCTCTGTTATTTATCCCCTTTATTAAAGGAATATTATATTTTACAGGGCTACCTACCTTTTCAGAATATGAATCTAGTGCAGTAATGGCATCTGCCAATGGAGTAGTAAGAGGTATTAACCTTTTTCTAAGATCTGATAATAATGTAATTAAACTATATTGAAGATTCAAAGGAAGTCTCAGCCCCCTTTGTGCATCAGCAAGACGAGTAAGCAATTGTAAATTAATACCCATTGTCGATATAGAAACATGATCAATTAAATCATCTGATTCATCAAGCTCAGAAATAGCCTGCATCATGCTGTCAAAGTTACCAAAAGGTTCACCATTACCCATAAACCCGACTGAATTAACCACTTCTCCATTAATATCTGCAGCTCGTGCATTAATTGCAAATCTTACCTGCTCAACTAACTCCCCTGCGTCCAAACGTCTTTCAAATGGTTTTTCGCTATATGGAATTGCACACATTTTACAGCCCATATTACAGCCAGCCATACTAGAAACACATATATCGTGACGAGATTTATCTTCTTTTAAAAAAGTCCCTGTTTCAAATAACCCCTCTCTTTCAACATCTTTAAACACAACTTTTCCTATTCTTCTATTTGGCGATAGTTTAAAATCTACTAATTCTAAATCACTATCATTTGTAACAATTGGAGTGGCTAAATTCTTCATTAATATTTTTAGGAGGGATAATTTCCCCGGAAATAGAAGAAATTGCTGCATTCTGTAAGGAAAGAGGAATTCCTTTGGTTGAAGACTGTGCGCATGCACATGGATGCACAATAAACGATAAACCTGCAGGATCTTTTGGTGATGTAGGGACATTTTCTTATGTACCAACAAAAGTAATTACAGCTAATGAAGGTGGGATGATAGTAACTGATCGAGATGATATTTATAGAAATGCATCAGCAATGAGAGATCACGGAAAACTAGATAGAAATACAAACCTGCATCAAATAGATGGAAATAGCTGGAGAATGACAGAAATAAATGCATTGATTGGAACACAGCAAATGGAAAGGCTGCAGGAATTTTTAGTTCATAGAGCTAAAATGGCAAATATTTTTGACGAAGAGTTAGCACACCAAGGTGTTTTACATCCACTTCCTATTCCAAAAGAAGGTGTTAGTAATTATTATAAATATATAGTGCGGCCTATTAATACGGACTCATTTGATAGAGATAGGTTTAAACAAAGATTAAGAGAAGAACATGAAGTTGGACTAAGTGGCGAAGTTTACACGCATGGATGCCATGAGCAACCTGTTCTTCAAAATGCTGGATTTAAAGGTGGTCCTTTTCCTAATGCAGCAAAATTTTGTAAATCACATTTATGCCTGCCAATTTATAATAATATGACAGAAAAAGAGGCTCGCATTATAACTAGTTCTATCAGGGATTTAATTTTAAAGTCATAATGAAATTTATAGACATTCCACAGCAAGATAGATTTGTTGCAGGTGAAATAAAAAAAGCTGTAGCAGGTGTTGTAGATAGAGGCGATTTTATATTAGGGGATAATGTACAAAAATTTGAAGAAGAAATGGCTGAGTATCACGGGGTAAAACATGCAATAGGAGTTGGCTCTGGTACAGCTGCATTACATTTAGCAGTACAGGCTTTAAACCTGCCACAAGGCAGTGAAGTTATAACAACTCCATTTACATATTATGCAACTACTGAGGCTATTTTAAAAAATGGCCTTGTCCCTGTTTTTGCTGATATCAATCTTGAAGACGGAAATATAGACCCAGGCTCTGCAGAAAGAATGCTGACAGAAAAAACACGTGCAATCCTCCCTGTCCATATTTTTGGCAAACCATGTAAAATGATGGAATTGGTAGATCTTTCAAGAAAAAAAGCTTTATATATAATAGAAGATTGTGCTCAGGCAATAGGTGCGGACATTAGCGGAAAAAAAGTAGGAAGTATAGGTAATATGGGATGCCTTTCTTTTTATCCAACAAAAAATTTAGGATGTTATGGTGATGGTGGAATGATAACTACAGATAGTGACGAATTAGTTCAATATATAAAAAAACTAAGAGAAAATGGAGTAATAGGGCCGTATGAACACCAATTAGTTGGTGAAAATTCAAGGCTGGATACAATGCAGGCATCAATATTGAATATAAAAGCTAAATATTTAGATAAACTAAATAAAATTAGACAAAAGCATGCAGAAATATATATGGAGGAATTGAGCAGCTTACAACAAAAAGGTGTAATACAACTGCCAACAGTAAATGAAAATGAAACACATGTATTTCACCAGTTTACTTTACGCGTAAAAAATCGTAATGCATTAAAACAATTTTTAGATCAGCATGGCATACCATCTGCTATTTACTACAGCCGATCTTTAGCAGATCAGCCAGTATTTAGAGATCATAAATGCAGGGCAGATGACTTAAAAAATACACATAAATTATGTTCTGAGGTTTTATCTCTTCCTATAGCGCCACACTTAGAAGAATCAGACATTAGACATGTTTGCGATATAATAAAAAAATTTTATGGCTGATGAATTTGAAGTAAATAAATTAGAGTCATTTCCAAAAAAAGCTGATGCTGTAATACAAGCAGCTGAAACTGGAGAGTTAGATACAACATATCCAATAAGTGTGGAGCTTTCTCTTACCTTTAGGTGTAATTTAAATTGCATATGGTGTTCTGATGCTGCAATTAGAAAAAAATTTAAAGGAGATTTAGACAATCAAGTAGCAAAAAAATTAATTACAGATTTAAGCAATGGTGGAACAAAAGGTGTTGTATTTGAAGGTGGTGGCGAGCCGACTCTGTCGCCACATTTAGGTGAAATGGTGGAACATGCCAGAGGACAAAATATGGCAACAGGATTAATAACAAACGGTACGATTTTACCCCCCGAGGAATGCCTTAGGTCATTAGAGTGGACAAGAATTAGCTTAGACGCATCTACCCCGGAACAAATAAAACAATTAAAAGGTAGGGATGTTTTTAATCAAATTCTAGATAATATAAAAGCAATGCGCCGAAATGCGCAAGATCTTGTTATTGGTATCTCTTATATACTATCTGAAAATAACATGGAAGGTGCTGGAGAGCTCGTTAGAGGGGTACGGGATTTAGTAAATTATATTCAATTTAAACCAGTTGTAGATCATCCGGAGTTATCACCGGTTGATATTGCGCCTATTAGAGACTTAAAAACATTAGAAACTGATACATGCTCAATTTATACCGATGCACTTGATGATAATTCTGTAACAGGTAATGGAAAATTACCATGTATTGCCCATAGTATTACCAGTGTTATAGGTGCGGATGGTGATGTTTATATATGTGGCAGACTGAACCAAATAAATGGATGGCTTCCAATTGGGAACTTACATAGTGCATCTTTTAATGAAATGTGGAATGGAAGAGTTAGAGAATCTCAGGCAACACTCTTAAATAATACTGAAATTTGTTCTAATTGCTGCCCTGAATGCAGAATATATAAATTTAACAGAGATATATACGAAGGAAAAATAAAACCCCCATACAAAAAAGATGGTCATAAAACACCTAATTTTATATAAATGGTAGGTCAAGCAGGCAAAAAATCACCATTAGCTGATATCAGAAATCAATCTTTAGCATTACATTATGCTGGTGTTTATAATAAAAATTCTGAATGGCTACATGGTAAAGATGGAAATCCAGAAATGCCATTAATAGATATTTATGTTACAGATAATTGCAATGCAAATTGCCCAATGTGCATAGCGCCGAGAGGGACAAATCATTTGCCAATTGATAGTGTAGAAAGAATACAAGAATTCAGCCCACGCGTTATAACATTAACAGGTGGTGGAGAACCTTCTGTTTATAAATATGGCTTTGAAAATTATGTAGCAGAAATAAGAAAAAGACTTGGCAATATTCCGCTTGGAGTAATGACTAATGGCATTAGGCAGATGGATGCAGATGCCCTACGTGAACTTGAATGGATTCGCATTTCTATCAATGCCGTAACACATGCATCATATAAAAAAACATATGGCATTGACCAGCTAGAAAGGGTAATTGCCAACCTGCCCCATTATATAAATAATGTAAATGGAAATGTTGGCATAGGATTCGTTTATAATTCACAAAATTTGGAGGAAATATTTATTATAGCTAGAATATTAATTGGCCTGATGAAAAGATTAAATGTTGATGACTGTAAAAAAATTAATTTACAATTACGCCCACAGGTTACGCGCGATTATGTAAAATATAAAATAACCAAACAACATCGCCAAAGGCTACAAAGACAATTTGAAAAAATGCCAAATGATATAAGGGAGTTTTTATTAACAAAAAGTAACTTTAGTCAATTACTAGAAGAAAACAAAGAAGAACCTGTAAGGCCTTTTGATAATTGTCATATTTCTTTATTACAAATGGATGTAGATGCTGATGGGGGAGTCTATCCCTGCCCACAGAAAGCCCATCATCAGGTTTTATCTTATGGTAATATAATGGATCCAAATTTTTTACAAAAAATTCGCGGTAAACTGACAGATCAATTCAATGAGTGTAACTCAGAAACCTGCCCACAATGCCCACAGGCAGAGGTTAATCATTTATTTGATGCATATGGCAGAGAAATAAAAAAAGAAGGCGAATCTGAACCGGATAAAATTGTGTTTTTTTAATAACTATTTTTACGCAGTGTTGGTAGCTACATTTTTACCCTTACGAAAAATATAGTAAAAATATAGCATTTTCGTAAAGGTAACAATACTATATCGTAAAAAACCTTGACAAAAAAATTTTTTTAGCATAAGCTCGAAAACCTCCCATGCAACTTTCTTAAACTTTTATATTATGAAAAGTACTTATAAGAAAGTTGTCACCCCGATTATATCATCAGCACTAATTTTATTAATCAGTATATCCATTATATCTGGAGGACTGTTTTTTATTAATAATGCAAATGCGTCCAAGGTCCAAAAAGTTACCACATCCGGATCAACAATTACCTATCTATACGATGAAAGTGGTAATAGAATTATGAAAAATGAAGGTGGAAAAAAAACGTATTATGTAAATGACTATTATGAAGAAGACAGTGATGGGAAGGCGAAAAAATATATTTATGCGAATGGAGTAAAGGTTGCCACAATTGGGTCCTCCACTGGGTCTTCAATTGGGTCCTCAACGGCATTCAATCATGCGGATCATCTTGGTGGAAGTAATATTTCTACTGATTCTTCAGGAAAGGTTGTTGAAGTCAACGACTACTATCCATTTGGATCATCAAGAATTGAAGAAAAAGCTAAAAATTATACAAACAATTACCTTTATACAGGCAAAGAACTGGATAAAAACACAAATTTGTACTATTATGGAGCCAGATATTATGATCCTTTAATTGGCAGGTTTACATCAGTTGACCCCTGGCAAGGCGATTTGGCAAACCCACAAACTTTGAATAAATACAGTTATGTTTATAACAACCCAATGAAGTACGTAGATCCGAATGGGATGTGGGGTATCGCCCCTGTACTTGGGGGTGCTTCGCATCAAGCTATAACAAATATGGGGATTAATAGTTCGAAGTATGAAATAGGGACAGCGGATAGGGCCCTATTAACATATGCTGCTTCATTCTGGGCGGATGTAGGTGTTTATATGAAAAATAAAATTCCATATTTATCTGGAGAATCAAAAAAGGCACACCATCATTCAACTAGCTCAGGGCAATCTATGACAGCGCTACAGATCAAAACAGCAATGATAGAAGATGCCCATAAATGGTATACCAGTGGTAGTAAATTGGATTTCGGGAGGCTATTGCACATGGTCCAGGATTCATATTCCCCAGGTCATGTAGCCAGAGATAATGAAGGAAATATTAAAGCATTTTTGGATGCCAGTAAGCAACAGTATTGGGATTACCACAGAGAAAATGATAACTATTTAGATGCTAACAATAAAATAAAACCAGAAGCAAAAGAGGCTGGATCTGCAACAGCAAAATTAATTGATTATTATTATGATAATGCAGAATGGGAAAAAGTAAAAACTTATCTTGATACTGAAGTTTTTAAAGGAGTTGATAAAAATACTAAAGTTGGAATACCAAAGCTAGAATCATCAGACAATAATTAACCACAATTAATCTAATGAAAAAAATACATATATTTTTGCTTTCAATAGTCTATGCAGCTTTAATGGGAATACCCAACTTTATTGCCATAGCCATTGATCACCAGTATGTAACTGTGGCTTTGAGTTTTTTAGCTAGCCCTATTGATTTCATTATTCTTAAGCTTTTCCATTCATTTAATTTCGAAATCTTACTAATGGCTTATTCATTTATAGCTATGTTTATTCCATTGTTTTGGCCTATAGTTATTTTGATATTACTTTCTATTAAAAGGAAGTGCATACAATACGGAATATTAATATTTATTTACATATTCACTGGAATCTTAATATTATCAAATATACTAAGTCATCCTGGGGGTATTTTTGATGCCACATGGGTATCTTCAATTTATTTGGAAATATTTGGAATTATCCTATTTATATTAGGTCAAATAGGAATATTTTATGTATTAAAACTGAAAAATAAAGGTCGTTTGAAATAAATCTACATCGCCACCCCGCAAACACATAAACACAAAAACAAAAAACTTTGTGCTATTTAATTTAAACTTTAAT
>CAYWJA010000034.1:0-16674 GCA_964458485.1 uncultured Candidatus Peribacteria bacterium
TATACACTACAAATTTTACATCAAAAATTTATTCAAACCAAAAATCTCCTGCCCCCTTCATCATTCGCTACATCTTCTATGCCACCTAAATCTATTACATGCTCAACTAATGTAATTAGCTGATCAATAGTAGGGCGATCATCTGGATTCCTTGATGTACATTTCTTAATAATATCTACTATAGAACTTGAAATATCACCTATTTCAATATCCACTCCGGAGGTTGTAATGTCGCATATATCTCTAATGGTTAGTGGATAATCTTGATTCCCAATTGTATAGTTAAGCATCATACCTAATGAAAAAATATCACTAGGGCAATCCAGCTCCTGCCCCATCCATTGTTCCGGGCTCATAAAAAGAGGTGAGCCGGCAGCCGTTCCTGGATCCTCAGGTGGAAATCCAGGATTGCAAGTTAATCCAAAATCGCCTAATTTTACAACTTTGAATTTACTCGGTCCTTCATGAATTTTCCTGGGGTCAGGAACCATAAATACATTATCCGGCTTAATATCGCGATGAATTAGATTTTCATCATGCATTGCTTTCACCCCTTTTAGAATTGGTAAAAATATTGATTGTAAAAAATCTATTTGATCTGAAAGCTCTACTTTTTTTCCATTTTTATCCTTATATTCATCCCAATAGTCCTGCAATGTTTCTGCTCCTTGTACTTCCTCCGTAAACTCAATCCGCTGCTTTTTCCCATCCGTGTCTTCATTATCAACTTCCACAAAACCATAGGCATTAACCAGGCTATCGCATTCATTAGTTACACTAATTAGCCCCATTGGGTATCTGTTTTTAATGTTACGATGACCCAACTTAATAACAATACGCTTATCACCAACATTAAACGAGTGTACCTTTGCCTCCCCTCCCTGACCATAGTATTCACCTAACACTCCTATCCTTTTATTTATTTGCCTTTCTTCTAACGCACTACCTAGAAGCGATGCAAAAGAACTTCTAATATCACCAATATAATCTTGATAAACCTGAAACCTAACCTTGTCACGCTTGTCTTCAAACTCTCCCTTTTTTGCTTCATATGCCTCTCGTAATTCTGAATACTGTTGTAATAAATTTTTAAATTCTGAGCTACTGGAATCAAGTTTTTCTAGTTTTCTACAAATATCATTTAATTGATTTTGAATTTCATTTAATTGTTTTAAATACATTTCATCCAAAAATCCAAGTAAATCGAAATATCCTTCATGAAAATATTCGTCTACTTCATATAATATATCAGAAATTTGAGTTTTTAATTTTATATAATCCTCAGGATAGTCTAAATTTACCAAAGCACCAATTACATCTGGACAAGATATATTGTCTGCCACATCTTCAACCACTTGCCTAACAAACCTTCGTAATACCTGTTGTTTTTCTTCTTCGCTTTTAGTGCGTGCGATTGCCTTCGCCAACCTCGTTAATGCATTCTCACTAAAATAATGATGTACTTTAATCTTAAGTACCTCTTTTCTTTTGCGTTTTTGACTTTCTAATTCAGCTAATAGGCCCGCATCTGCAATTGGTCTGTTAGCATGATGCAGAAGATCTCCCTCTTCTGGAGGGATATTTTCATCAATTAATCCAGGATTCATAAGAAGATCTTGACCCTGATCATCCTGTTGATTTTCAATTAATTCCGGCACAATAAAAATGCTATAAAATAATCTTATTATTATAGCATTTTTAAGTCTCAAGTGCAAGTCTTAAGTCTCAAGTTAATTATTCAAATTGCCTCAATAGCGGCCTTATATCAAACTTTTTTACCTCATTTACCGGTGCTGTTTTTATATTTTTACGACTAGCCAGCCTCTCCAAATAATTAACGCTCTTCTTATCTTCATAAAAAATACCTAAATTAATCTTATTATTCATATCCCCTGCCATTCTTCTTGCTTCTTCAATGGTTTTTGGGGTTTTTTTCAAATATTCCACTCGCTCCTGATACCATTCTTTTGGTGTTGCCCTATTATAAGTTGGGCAAGTTTGCATAACTTCAACAAAAGCAAAGCCATTGTGCTTTAGGCCTGCGCGGAACATGTCTGTCATATGTTTTACATCTCCGGAAAAAGAGCGGGCAACAAATGTCGGATCCAGCCCAAGTGCAAAATCACAGCAATTCATTGGATCCATAACTACGCCATCGGGCGATCCGTTCATAGGATTGCCTTTACGTGTGCATGCAGAAGCCTGGCCAGTTGTTAACCCAAAATTTTCATTATTATGCAAAATGAACATCATTGGATAATTACTGCGTACTGAGTGGACTAGATGATTAATACCCTCACTCATCGTACCTCCATCCCCTCCTTCGGCAATTACTGTCATGTTAGGATTAGCCAGTGCAGCACCTGCTGCAGCACTGATTACACGACCATGCAATCCATGAAATGTATAACCACCCTTTGATGCAATTTTATCTGAGCCGTTGCCATTACAGCCAATATCAAAGCAAAAAAGTACATCCTTTGTTTTTATACCCTCTAATACCAAAGCGCGCTCAAGTGCTTTCTGAATACTGTAATTCCCGCATCCGGAGCACCAGGTAATTATCTCATTACCTTCGTATGCGAGGTATTCGCTTTTGCGGTCTGCCAGTGTGTTGTAGTCTTTATTCATAATTTTTAGGCTGTAGGTTGTAGGCTTGTAGGCTTGTAGGTTATAAAATTGTATAATTCCTACATCCTACGTGCCTACATCCTACAGGCCTTTATATAATCAACAACATCTTCCAAAAAGAAGTGCCTTCCATCATATTTCATAAGCCTTCCTTTAAATTTTTTACCGGTAGCGCCTTCAATAATATTAGCGAGCTGGCCTGTATAATTACACTCTAAGATGTGAACTTTTTTATTTTCTTTAAAAAACTTTTCAGCTGCTTCATCTTTTAATGGCCAAAGGTATTCATAGTGAAGGTAATTTACTTTAACTCCTTTCTTTTTCATTTCTTCAATTACATCCAGCATTACACTTTTACTGCTTCCCCAGCCAATAAAAGAAATATCTGCACCTTTATTTGGGCCATAAATTATTGGTTCCGGAAGTGCTTTTTTTACAGTTTCTATTTTACGAACGCGTTTTGCATAAATAGCTTCAACCTCCTCCCCTTTTTCAGTTAATGTGCCATCCTCTTTATGTTCATCTCCATTGCCATAGTATCCAACGGAGCTGGAACCCGGCAACCAACGCTTTGAGAGGCCGTCTTTTGTTATCTTAAACCTGTCAGATGGCTCTAATTTTTCTAAATCTTTACCTGTCACAAGCCCGCGTTTAATAGGAATTTTACTATTAAATACATCAACCATAGTTTGAGCTTCTGCAATTGTCTTCTCGCTCAAAAGGATTACAGGAATTTGATATTCCTCTGCATAATTCATGGCATGTTGAATTAATTCGTAGCAGGATGTAGGATCGCTCGCTGCCATAACAATACGCGCAAATTCACCATGACTACTGTGAATTACCATATTTAAATCTGCCTGCGCTGTCCAGGTTGGCAGCCCAGTTGCCGGTCCCGGCCTTTGGCACACAACACATACCCATGGAGTTTCCGTCATGCCCGCAAGAGATACTGTTTCTGTCATCAAATCATATCCACCGCCGGATGTAGCTGTAAATGAACGTGACCCCATAAACATAGAACCAATTGTCATTTGAGCTGCTGTAATTTCATCTTCCGCTTGCTTTATTACCATACCTGTTTTATGCGAAAAATTAGCCAGATACATTAAAATCGAGCTTGCCGGGCTCATTGGATACATATAATAATTCCTAACACCACATTCAATAGCACCAAGTGCAATCCCCATATTCCCATCTAAAAGTAGTGATTTTGGCTTCTTCTTTGGAATATTAATTTTATATTGAGGAATTTCTTTTAAATCTTTTGGTTTATACCCTGCCCGTACACATTTTAAATCAATTTTCAAAAGTTCCGGCTTTGATGCAAATTGTTCTTTTATGGCTTCTTCCAATGGATTTAGATCAAACCCTAATATCTTCCACATAAGCCCAAGAAGAACCATATTTACCATAACATTAGTTCCTCCGAGAGATTTAGCTATTGTATGTGCTGGTAAATATACAAGCTTTACACCTTTTTTATTAGCTTTCTCGTGTAGGTCTTTGAGTAAATGATGTCTTTCATATCCATGAACAAGCACCCCTCCTTTTTTTATATTTTCTATATACTCCATTAAACCAGCTCTATCTAATGCTATAACCAAATCAACTTCTCTGGAAAGGGAGCGTATTGGCTTTGCTCCAAAATCTATCTGCAAATTTGAATGACCACCTTTAATGAGAGATGGGTATTCACGATCTGAATGTACATAAAAACCCATATGTTTTAATATTTTTGCAACAATTCTCCCGACACTCAGGAGGCCCATGCCACTCTCCCCTGCTACCTTCAATGTAGTTCTGTTCATAGCTCCTGTTGTGGCTCCTATTGTGGCTCCATTGTACTAATTATCTAGTTGACAATTGGAGCTACGATTGGAGCCACGATTGGTTATTCAATTAATTTAATCAACTTATCAGCCCAAAAAGGAATCAATCCTTTCAAATGCATCACAGGCGTACTGCTTATCCGTAAAGCCGGCAAAAGTATATCACCACCTGCCTTAGTTAATACATTCTCCAAAATTGGCGCGGATTCAATATGATATTGCGCTTCGTATTTGGGATCTCCAAGCCCAATTACAGCACACGGTTTTCCTTTTAAATCAATTTCTTTTAAGCCTTTTGCAAATTTAGCCATATATCCTTCTAAAAGCCCATGACCGTATGTAGGGCTGGCAAGCACGCATATATCTGCCTTAAATAAATCCTTTGGATTACTCTGTTCTGCTTTTTGACAAGTTGTTTTAAAACCCTTTTTATTCAACAAACCAGCTACATGCTCAACTGCCATTTCGGTATTTCCGCCAGTGCTGCCGTAGATGAATATAATTGATTTCATTTATTTGTGTTTATCAAAAATAGGATACCAAAAATTTAGGATATTACAAGAAGTCAGACTATATATAATAAATTCTTATCCTCTATTCTTTAAAAAATTATTTAGTTGTTGTTTTGTCAGCCCCCCCAGTTATTGCTGAACTACCAAGTGCAGAGCTATCAATTGCTCCGGTAGATCCAGTGGAAGAAGCCCCCATCTGCATTCCCATTAAAAGCATTAATGGATTAAATTCTTTGGAGTCTTTTGGTGCTGTTATTTTTAAATTTTTATTATAACTTTTGGCTGTATATGTAAAAGAAGCATCTGTATTTACCTTGCTTGTTACATTTTTACTTGAAATATCAAGAACACCTTTATATACATAGAAGTCTTTTGCGCCAATCCATACTTCCATTTTTGTTATTGAATCAGCAACTTTAACTGTATTGTCAATTTCTGTGCTGGTCATTGTATTCCCGTTAATTACCGAAGCCTTTTGTATATAATCTTTTAGCCCTGACTTATTAAAACGCAATCCATAATGATACATTTTCTTTCCATTCAACTTCTCAATACCATATTCCTTAGTAACATCAAAAAGTGTTGTACTTACAAATAAGGCCTGAAGCTGTTTTTCTTTCTTGAGAGTTTCTTCATCCTTTACCTGCAATTGTTGGATTTTCTTGGGTATAAAATCACTTGCTAAATGCTGCCATTTATTCTGATATGGCTGTAGTGCGGTTTTAATGCTCGCTGCGCTAGCATCGCTAGAGTCAAATTTAGTAATATTAAAATATAGATCTTTGCCAACTGTAATTAATTTAAGGCCAACATCACCACTTAATGAATTTGTGCTGGCTTTTAAGGATCCTTTTGCACTAAGGCTAAGATCTGCTTTTGTTGTTTTTTTATCTTTCCCGTCTAATTTACCATTTATATTTAATGTGAAATCAGCCTTATCTGTAAGATCTTCCCCTTTCACTTTTAATGCTAAAGACATATCAGATGATTCAATTTTAACAAGGTTTTCCTTGAATTTTTTCATTACTTCTTTAGAGGGTTTTACGCCTCCGGAGCAAGCTGAGAGCATAAATAATGCAATGCTAAAAATAGCTATCAGTTTAAAAGTCGTGCGATTAGTCATGATATGAAATTTAAGAATAAATACGAAAGAGAGGGTAGCACTAAATTGGGGTGTGGGCAATATAGTTTGCTTTGCTGTTTTAACAAAATATTATGTATTATTTTGCAAACGTCCAGATATCCAGATAGCCAAACTTACAAACAAACCTCCAAATTCCAGATATCCAAATTTCCAAACCCTAGCCAATTAACTCATTAATAATAGATTAATGGAATAAGTACTTGTTATGTCTGTAATTTGGCAGTCTGTACATTTGTTTGTAAGTTTGGACGTCTGGACGTTTGGAAGTTTAATGAATTCGCCCCTGATACTTAGCATTCGCACCCAAAACTTCTTCAATCCTCAGCAATTGATTATATTTACAAATCCTGTCAGTTCTACACAAAGATCCTGTTTTAATCTGGCCAGTAGTCATACCTACTGCAAGATCGGATATAGTCGTATCTTCTGTCTCTCCGCTTCTATGTGAGGTTACTGCAGTAAACCCTGCATCGTGAGCCATATTTATAGCATCTATTGTTTCTGTTAATGTGCCTATTTGATTTAATTTAATCAGAATTGAATTACAATTTTTTCCGTCAATTGATTTTTTTAAGCGTTCCGTATTTGTAACCAGAAGATCATCACCTACAATTTGTACTTTATCCCCCATTTTTTCAGTCATTAACTTAAACCCGTCCCAATCATCTTCAGCAAGTCCGTCTTCGATGGAAAAAATCGGATATTTTTCAGCTAAATCAGCATAATAATCCACCATTTCTTCTGAGCTAAGCTTTCTTCCCTCGGTTACTAAATCATATTTACCATCCACATAAAATTCAGTAGCAGCAGGATCCATTGCAATCCCTATCTCCTCCCCTGGCTTATAACCTGCTTTTTCAATACCTTCCAAAATTAATTTAAGAGCTTCTTCATTGCTTTTAAGGCTTGGTGAAAAACCGCCCTCATCGCCTACTGATGTAGAAAATCCTTTCTCTTTAATTATTTTTTTTAATGCATGGAATGTTTCTGCGCCATAACGCAAAGCCTCTTTATAGCTAGGAGCTCCAACAGGCATAATCATAAACTCCTGCATATCAGTTGATTTAATTGCATGTTTTCCTCCATTTAAAATATTCATCATAGGCGTTGGCATAAGGTAGCTTTCTCCTTTATTGCCAAGATTCCCGAGGTATTGAAAATAAGGAATTTCTTCCATCTTCGCAGCAACTCGAGATACTGCTAGCGAAAATCCAAGAATCGCATTAGCGCCAAAATTACCTTTATTAGGAGTGCCATCCATTTCAATTAATCTCTTGTCGATTTCACGTTGATTACGACAATCTGCTTCTAAAAATTCATTTTTTATTTCGGCATTAACGTGTTCTACTGCTTTAGTTGTACCTTTGCCGCCATATCGGCTTTTATCACCATCACGAAGCTCTACAGCCTCATGTTGGCCTGTAGACGCACCGCTAGGCACAATTGCTGATGCGAAATGATCTGCAGTTGCCACTTCGACTTCTACAGTAGGATTACCGCGAGAATCTAATACTTCGCGTGCGTGTATGTGTTTTATATTTGCACTCATAATTTTAAATTTTAAGTTTTAAATTTTAAATTTTAAATTACAATTAATATACAGTATTATTCACTCATGAATCAAATCGACCTGAAAAAACTCCAAAAACTTTTACTAAAAATCCCAAAAAGCAAGGTTACTACGTATAAAGAGTTGGCGCATGCAATGAATATAAATGGCTATCGCTACATTGGCAAACTTTTAAATAAAAATCCTGAGCCAGACCGATATCCATGCTATAAAGTAGTGATGTCTAATGGTGATTTGGGCGGATTTGCGCATGGATGTAAAGACAAAATCAGGCGGTTAAAGGAAGATGGGGTTGAAATTAGAAATGGAAAAGTGGTAGATTTTGCGAAGCGATTTTATAAATTCTAATTGAATAACCAATCGTGGCTCCAATAGTAGCTCCAATTGTTATAACTAATTAATTAGTACAATGGAGCCACAATGGGAGCCACAATAGGAAATATGATGATAATAACAATCTCCTCCATAGGCGCGATACTCTCAATCTACACCTTATACATCGAGTATCAATTCAAAAAAAATAAAGAATATAAAGCAGTTTGCGATATATCAAACCGCGTATCCTGTTCTAGAACATTTCACTCCCGCTACGGTAAAACTTTAAATATCTCAAATGGATTTTGGGGGCTTTTGTTTTACTTAGTAGTTATTGGGTTAGTTTTATTGGGACATATGGATCTTGTATTTTACGCGGCCCTTTTTAGCGTTTTATTTTCATTACGGCTTGCATATATATTGTATTTTAAAATGAAGAACCTTTGTTTAGTGTGCAGTGGGATTTATATTGTGAATATTTTACTTCTCATTTTCGTGTGGATGAATTATTGACCCAGAATAAATCCAGTATTTATCCTTGATTTTTACCTCTAATTTACGACAATTCCCGTGCCCCATGGTCCCGAAATAAGACTGAAATACCTGATTCATGGTCTCAAAATCCATTTTTCCGTCTAAAAAATCCTTAAAAGCTATATCCAATTTTCTTAGCATTCTGCGTTTTGTTTTGGTACGGAGGATTTTATGCTGTGGAAAAAGTACATAACCCAAAAAATCAACACCCTGGTAAAAATTGCGTATTAAAACCTTATCCGGATGCAGTTCCATATGCAGCTTTTCTTTTAAAAAAGCCTTTATTTTAGGTATCAGTCCCGCCAGATGATTTTTATCCGGTGAAAGAATAACAAAATCATCGGCGTAACGTATGTAATATTTTTCTTTCAAAATTTGTTTTATGTATTGATCCAGCTCGTTCATATAAATATTGGCAAAGATCTGACTGGTAAGATTGCCTATAGGCATACCGCTTTTAAGCTCAGTTAACTCTCTCTCTCTCTCTGCGGAATCCGAAAATAATTTTTTCCAAAAGCGCCATAAGTCTTTTGTCTTTTATTTTTCTGCCTATGATTTCAAGTAAAATTTTATGGTCTACACTATTAAAAAACTTTTTTATATCGCACTTTAAAATGTAACATTTGGCAGTGTAATTTTTCGTTATTTTCCTCGTCATTTTTTCCAGAGCATTAACCGCCCTGTGCGTTCCTTTGTTGATTCTGCAGGAATATGAATGTTTTATGAACACCTGTTCAAATATTTCGGTTAAAAAAGTATAAACAGTCTGATGTACAATTCTGTCCCGTACTTCGGCTTTATGAATATGCCGGAGTTTCGGATCCTGAATATAAAATCCGTAATATTTACCGTGCTTATACTTTCCGGATAAAATATCACGGTGAAGCTCAAAAATATGTTTCTCCAAATTCAGATTAAATTCCTGAACATCTTTCTTTTTCATTTTTCCTCGTTTAAACTTGTACCAGGCTTTAAAAAGGCTTTCAACAGATATAATTTCTTCAAAAATATTTTTATAAATTTTCATAAACTATGGCTTATAATCAATTCGATATCCCCATTTTCCAAAAAACCTATGACTTTTACAAGATGATTCATGTATGCAGAAGTGAAATTCCAAAAATGGAGCGTTATACGGTATGGCAGAAAATAGAAATAATCTGCATTGAAATGATTGAAAATTTACTTACAGTTAAATATTTCAGCGGTTCTGACAAAATGGATTTTTTAAACAAAATAAGTGTAAAAGTGGATATGCTCAGAATATTTATTCGTCTGGCTAACGAAACAAAGGCTTTAAACAATAAAAAGTACATAGCCCTACAGGAGGTTCTGGATGAAATAGGAAGGATGCTCGGAGGATGGATAAAAAACTGCCATAAAAAATAAACCCTGCATTTAAGCAAAAGCTTATTTTTATAAAGGAAGTTCGAGATGAAGCACCAATCCCACTGTTCGAATTCGCATTCCGATTCGAATCATTCAGATTCAGATCGTCGTCATTGACGTTAACATTGAGTGGGTTTCCATCGGTGTCCATTTAATTTGACGCTGCCCTTTTATGCACCGGAGTTTGAGCTTTACTGCCAAATGGCTTATATACTTTTACCCCTGAATCGTATTGAAGGGTGTACCTTCAGGCAGGCAACGACAAGAATTTCCTCTTTGTTTTTCTTCAAACTATGTACACACTACCGTAACCCTTGAGTGACGATATTCCAGAAACAAAGTTCAAATAGTCCGGCGAAAATAAGACATGTCCTATTTTGCATTAACCGAACATCTTTATTATAAAAAAAATATCAGAGAATTGAAAGCTAATCCCGCCATAGGCGGAACCAATTTTCAAAATTCAAAAAACCAAATAAAAATCAATTATCCAAATAACAAAAATCTAAGAGGACATCCGAGAGGAAGCACCAATCCCACCGTTCGAATCCGCAAACCGACCCGAATCACTCAGACCCAGACCGCCGTCACTGACGTCAACAACGAGTGGGAATCCATCGGTGCCCAGTTCATTTAAACGCATAAAGCCATCTTTACGATAAGTCATAACTTCTTCGCGATTTTGAATATATCTGATTGCCATAGCCAGAATCATATCCGCATGAATTTCTCTGCCCTTACCTACCTTATTCTGCTGACATCTTACCTGAGCATCATGTTTCATATCCTTTGAACCTTCAAGGCAGGCAGCTGTCCATATACCCAATTTTCCATCCCATGTTCTGTTTCTTGTTTCATCGGATGCAGTATCGGTCAGCCATAAAGGCTTTTGTAAATGGCCTGCTTCATGCTCTTTTTTCATAATTTCGTACATTGTGGCAATTGTGAAAGGTTTTTCCTCCCCGTTTACCATTAATTTTGCTGGCAGCTGCATCATAAGAGGGTCTTTTTTACCTTCCGTAGCTTCTTTCAGATCAGCTGCCGTTTTACCGGCTTCGGCTGTATCTTTAGGCAATAAACCTTTTAATCTTGCTACTTCATCTTCAGGTATTTCCACCTTTACGGCTTTAAGCCCTTTAAAAACTTCATTCATTGCATCTGTGTTTATATATCTTTCGCTTAACTGCTGGAGTTCGGCTTCAACGGATTCAGTGGATACAGGGCTTCTTTCAGCATCCCTTAATCTGGGTGCTACAGGCAAAGCTGTATTTAATTCATTAAGGTTTAAAATCAGCCTTTCTCTAATCTGATTAATATCCAATTCCCTGAATTCTGCCAGATTACCTCCTTCACCGTCTCTGAGCATTTTTAAATCACTTAAAGTGCTGATAACAGTATCTTTATCTGCTTTTGACTGAAGTAATCCTGCAACTGTTTCTGCAAGATATTTACGATTATCCAGGCGCGCTTCATTATCCGCACGTCTTTCTTCATCGGTTCTTATTGTAATTTTTGAGCTTGATTCTGCCATATGAATTGGGGTTAACTTTTTAGAATATTAAAATAACATATAAATATATAAAATGTCAAGGTAAAATTGTGTAATTTGGAATTTTTTATACTAAAGTATCATCACAACCTAACCACATCATTCAAAGTATGATAGGTATTTTCGACTCAGGTTTTGGCGGACTCACAGTAATGAAAGAATACCTTAAAAAGTATCCGGAATACGATTATATGTATTTGGGGGATCAGGCAAATATGCCTTATGGAAGCCGTTCTAAGGAATGTGTGAACAAATTAGTTGTTCAGAATATTGAGTTCTTAATAAAAAAAGGCTGTAAACTAATTATTGTTGCATGCAATACAGCATCTGCCGACGCACTTCGGCATGTTCAGCAAATTTATAAAGGTAAACCAACTATTCTTGGCGTACTTGTACCGGCAGCTGAAGAGGCTCTACAATCAACCAGATTCGGACGAATCGGTGTAATTGGCACGCAAGGTACTGTAAAAAGCAATGCTTACAAGCGTGAAATAAATAAATATATATCACTTTATAAGCCAGCTGATAAGCGTGCTGAAAAAAAGGTAAAAATGTATCAGCAGGCCTGCCCGCTTTTAGTACCACTTGTGGAGGAAGGTATGATTAAACATACAGTTACAAATATGATGCTCCGTACATACCTTCGCCCACTCAAAAATGCACATGTAGATACACTTATACTTGGCTGTACTCACTATCCCCTTCTTCAAAAAGAGATTAAAAGGATAATAGGCAAGCAGGTTGAAGTAATTTCATCTGCAAAAGCTGCTGCAGATGCGATTGAAGATTATTTTAAAAGACATCCGGATGTGGAAAAAAAGTTATCCCGTAAAGGCTCTCGTATATATTATACTACAGACTGCCCAGAGCGGTTTGCTGAGCTGGGTAGCCGGTTTCTTGGCCAGAAGATTCTTGCTGAGAAGGTTCTTTTATAACAACACGGGTGTCATCAAGATACTTCTTCAGGCTATCTACCTTATCTGTTTTTTCCCATGAAAATTCTTCTCTGCCGAAATGACCGTACGCAGCTGTATTTTGGTATATTGGGCGTTTTAGATCTAAATGGCTAATAATACCTGCCGGAGTCATATCAAATTCATTTTTAATGGCTTCTTCTATTTTTTCATCACTAATTTTACCGGTTCCAAAAGTTGTAGCATGAACAGATACAGGTTCCGGGTAACCAATTGCATAAGCAAGTTGTACTTCAAATCTGTCAGCAAGCCCTGCTGCAACAACGTTTTTAGCTATATAACGAGCCATGTAAGCACCGCTACGATCTTGTTTATTCGGTACCTTACCACTAAAAGCGCCACCGCCATGGCGCCCCATACCGCCATAAGTATCTACAATTATCTTACGGCCAGTCATACCTGTATCTCCTTGTGGTCCGCCGACAACGAACTTACCGGTTTCATTAATTAAAAATTTGGTATCTTCTCTTAATAAATCGCCACATACAGGCTTAATTACATGTTCAATAACATCTGTACGAATCTGCTCATATTCAATCCCATCATCATGCTGAGCAGCAATAACTACAGCTTCTACGCCAATCGGTTTACCATCTTCATACTCTACTGTAACCTGGCTTTTGCCATCAGGGCGAAGATAGGAAATAGTGTTATCTTTTCTTACGTCAGCCAAACGCTTAGATAACTTGTGGGCAAGTATTATAGGTAGTGGCATAAGCTCTTCGGTTTCCCTGCATGCATACCCCATCATAATGCCCTGATCCCCTGCCCCCTGAGCTTTGTGCTCCCCTTCTTCCGGATTTTCTCCTTGTGCGATATCTGAACTTTGCTCATGAATAGCATTAAGTACAGAACAGCTTTTATAATCAATGCCATAATCCGCATTAACGTAGCCGATGTTTTTTAACGTTTCACGAACTATTTTTTGAACATCTACATAAGTAGTAGTTGTGATTTCTCCGCCAACAACAATTAAACCTGTTGTAGTGTAAACTTCACAACAACATGCTCCATCCGGGTCATCTTTTAATACTGCATCGAGTACAGCATCTGATATTTGGTCGCAGATCTTATCCGGATGACCTTCTGTGACGGATTCGGAGGTGAAAAAGTATTTACTCATTTTATGTATTTCGTATAGTTGGGCGAATAGCTGGGCGAATAGTTGGGCGAATTGTGGAATATAATAGATCCACTACTCGCCCTACCATCCGCCCTACAACATGCCCTACTAATCGAATAATTAAAAATTAAAATAACTTCTCAGATGAGAAGCCATTGCGACTTACTCATCTATTTTTGGATGGCGCACCTTTCTCGACTGTCACATCGAAACGGTTGCGGAGCAGGTCATTGGGCCAAGTCCCTATCTGCCACTCTTGATGAGATGATGATTTTCGCAATTTATTTTATATGAACTAAATTATTACGTCAAACCTTTTTTATTGACTTTGTAGCCATATCATATAAAATGTAGCTACAAATTATATTTTGCAATTAGTAAATTTATTGTATTTAAGAGGTAATTATGACCAAAAAAATGAAAATATTGTTAAAATTTTTAAGGAATCCACAATCTTTAAAATATAGAGAAATTGAATTGCTTTTGCTTAGGGCTGGATTTAAAAAAATGTCAGCCAAAGGGAGTCATTTGAAATTTGTACACTCTATGACCAAAAGGCAGATTATAATCCCTGTACACAAAAATGACTGCAAAGTCTGTTATAAAAATAGAATAGCCAAAATTATTACAAAATATTTTTTCTTAATATTATGGAGCCATTTCATCACACAATTACATTCAATAATAAAAGGTATAAATATACAATAAAACCTATTGATAAAAAATGGGCACACTTTAAGTGTAAGGCAGCTGGTATTGATCAGGAGTTTCTGGTTGAAGATATACCTGCATTACTAACTGATTTGCAAAATCTTATAGTTGCTGAAAAGCTTTATCTGGAAAGCGAAAAAAGAACTGTAAGATTTCGTGTTTCAAAAGAAGAAAAGAAAAAAATCGAAAAACGCGCAGTTAAAGCCGGATATAAAAATGTATCTGCATTTTTGAGGGCTTTAGCCTTAGGTAAATAGAAACTATTGAACAATTTTTGTGTTCATACCTCCCCGATTACATCGGGGCTCAGTATGACAAATATTTGGCGTATAGTCATTTATATGTTATTTTATGCTACATAAAAATCCTAAACTCTATCGCATATGAAAAAAATACTATTTACAATCCTTTTAATTCTTATACTTTTTCCCTTAAAAAACGCTTTTGCGACGGTTGGAGATCCTAATTCCTATCATGATTTCTATTACAATTCTAAAGAAAATGCAATTTCTATGTTCTATACAAAGGGCGGTGGGGCATGGTGTACGGGCTTATTTAAATTATCAATTGATACGCAAAAAATTACTACCGTAATTCCATGTAATCGATTAGGAATTGTAGATGAGGATACTGAGGAAAAAATAAAAAAAATAAAAAAGGATCTTGAAGTAAATAATATAAAATTAAAAGAAGTTGATCTAAAAAAGCTAAATATTAATTTTAAAAGTAAACTTAAATCTGGTAACTTTTTTGAAAAAGATGGAAAAGTAAAAAAAGATCTGGGCATAATTGAAGGTGATCCTGCTTTTTGGTTTTCTGATTATCATATTAACTGGGAAATCACACCTGTTACAGATAATAAAGAAAAAAAGTCCTTTACTGTGCCAAACTGCGTTAAAGAGCTACCTATAAACCTGACAGGCTTAGCTAGTCCTAATCATAAATTTCTTGCTATTGTTTCCACTTCCATAAGCCAATGTGGTGAAATGGGATACCCTGATGATGTAATAAGTGTTATTGAAGATGTCTCAATCCCTTCGGATGCTTTTTTGGGCAATTATAATCCGGGCTACGTTCAGGATAAGGATTATCTCCACAAAATTAAACCGATGAAGGGTAAATTCCATATCAAAAATAATTTACTATCAGTACTTTATTACCTAAACAATACCGGTTTTCAGGCATATAAAGAAGGTTCGTATAAAACTGCTATATACTTTTTTAAAGAAGCATATAGTGATAAATACTTACTCCCATTATTCAATCTAGCTGCCACAGAGGCTAAAGTAGGCAAATCTGACGATTCTTTTAACAATTTAGATAAATTACTTTCTTATAAAAGCACACGTGATCATTATCTAAAAAAGATTAAAAAAGATTCTGATTTTGACAAACTTCGGAAAGACAAGAGGTATTTAAAATATTTCCCGACTGAAACCGATCAAAAAGAAGAAATAACTAAGATAAAAACCGATCCAATTGCAGAAAAAGTTGAAACAGTTAATGCAATAGCTGATGAAGTCGTAAAAAAGCCTGTAATACCTAGCGAGCAAATTAAAACCAAAGAAGCTAATACGCAAAAAAAAGATAGTATATTTACCAGTAAAAATATCCTTATTGTAGGGTCTATTATTCTGGCTTTTGTGATGGGGGTTTTTGTCTCAAAGAGAAAATAAAAAATTTCTGAATAACTCTTTGTCATCCCAAACTTGATTTGGGATCCATATTAAGAAGTAATGATTATATCACTATTATTCTAATCATCTTATTTACTGATATTGCGATTATTATTCGCATATTCAGATTGTCTGATTATAAGTAAATAAGTGATAATATAATTCATTAATCACATGGATCCCCAGTCAAGCTGAGGATGACAATCAGATATAATACACTTCTTATCGTTACCAAAATTAACCCACCACTTGAGACTCGCACTCGCACTTGAGACTATGTTAATACCTATAGTGTTCAGGCTTATACGGTCCATCAGTTGATACGCCGATATATTTAGATTGTTTTGGGGTTAATCTTTCAAGCTTCACACCAATTTTATCTAAATGTAACCGAGCTACCTCTTCATCTAGTTTTTTAGGAAGCATATAAACTCCCGGAGGATACTCATCCCCTTTTGTATATAGCTCTATTTGAGCAAGAACCTGATTGGTAAAGCTATTACTCATTACAAAACTAGGATGGCCTGTAGCGCAGCCAAGATTAACCAAACGACCTTCTGCAAGAAGTAAAATCTCCTTCTTTCCTATTATATATTTATCTACCTGCGGTTTAATATTGATTTTTTTGTATTTTTTAAGCGATTCAACGTCTATTTCGTTATCAAAGTGACCAATATTACAAACAATCGACTGATCCGGCATTGATGCAATATG
>CAYWJA010000035.1:0-16465 GCA_964458485.1 uncultured Candidatus Peribacteria bacterium
TCAGGATAAGATGAGAGAGGCCCACAATATAATGCATTTTCTATATCATCAGTATCTACGTATTCTGCGATCTTATCGCCAGGCTCACCCAAAAAACCAGCTAAATCACATTCATAAGCAATAAATTTTCCTATTAACTCCATTAACTCTGCCATTTTATCTTTCATACACACAAAAGATTGTTCATCTTCTTCAAATCCATCAATAAATTTATTTGCTTCTGCAGAAACAGATTGAAAATCTTTTAATGGTGCCTGAAGTATAGCAGCCTCCGCAGCTCGTGCATCTGATACTTGATCTTCAGCAGGTGGGTTATCAGCACTTACAACATTTTCTTCAGGTGTTTTTGGATCATCGATTTCCCCCATAATAATAAGGTTATGTAATTAAAATTAGGCTATAATTATACATATAATTTTATTATTGTCAATCTCATCCTACCTCAACCCTCTCATCCATCATATCAATTAGCATTTGCTGACTTGGTTCATCAGCTTGTGCATATCTTAATATTTGTCCTAATGTTGCCTCTAGAATTAACCCTTTAGATTCTGCAGCCTCGGCAATTGCTTGTTCAGTCTCAGATTCTTCAGGAAAAGGCAGAAGTAACATCCATGGCTCAATCACTCTAATTACTCCATATCGTTTTAAAAATTCAATTGCTGCATTTACTTTAGTTGAATTATCTTGAGTCATTATACCTCCTCTTTTATAGTGGAATGTGTTGTAAATTAGTGGCATATGACAATGAAAAAAAGGCCCTTTTTTCTTTGTACGTGGATTATTTTTTTGTCTTTGCAACCTATTGTATACCTTTCTTACAAATCCTACATCAGGAGTTTGTTGATCTAAAAAGTATCTTTGTATATTAAGATCTTCCTGACGATAGAATAATGCACAATGTGCTTCCTCACCATCTCTGCCAGCTCGTCCACTTTCATGTAAATATGATTGAATATTCCCAGGTATGCTAAAGTGAATAACTAAACGGACATCTTGCTTATCCACACCCATACCAAATGCCTTTGTTGCTACTAATATACGTCGTCCGTTATTCATAAAATTTCTCTCTACATCTCTGCGAAGAGTGCCAACCATTTGTCCATGATAGAAAGTTGTAGGAAGGCCCATCTTGTCCCGTAAAAATAAATAAAGATCATCACCTTCTCTAATAGTTGAGCAATAAATAATTACAGCATCATCTTCATTTGGCGCATGGGCTTTTATTAAAGACAAAACTTCCCCCTTCTTTTTATCGACTGAATCTAGTTGGTGTACGCTATAATTTAAATTTGGCCTAAAAATATTAGCTCGATATTCAAATGCCTCTTCCTCCATTTCTAAATGTTCCATAACATCCTCAGTAACCATCCTAGATGCAGTTGCTGTAAAAGCCAGTGTTTGATCTATTTGTCTGTATTTTGCAAATTTACCAATCTCTAAATAAGATGGCCGGAAATCATATCCCCACTCACTAATACAATGTGCTTCATCAACAACAATACGGGCGAAATTAAAACCTCGGGTACGATCAAGAAAAGCCCTATTTTTTAATCTTTCAGGCGATACATACATTAAGGGTGTGTCTCCATTAATTAATCTATCTAATGACACAACATCATCTCCTTCACGTTGGTTTGAGTGAATACAGGTAGCAGGGATACCTAATTTCTGCAGAGATGCAACTTGATTACGCATTAATGCAATTAATGGTGAGATTACAAGTGTTGGCTTTTCTGATATTACCGCTGGCAACTGGTAGCAAAGAGATTTGCCATGGCCTGTTGGCATTACCGCAAAAACATCCCTGCCAGTTAAAACAGCTTCAATAATTTCTCTTTGCCCTTCCCTGAAATTTTCTAGACCAAAAGTATCATGCAAAACTTGATCGATTTTATGAGTTTTATTACTCACGGTAGAGGGCATTATATTTTAAGGCAGATAATTTTACAGTAATTTGGACTAAACGTCAAGTAGGAAGAGGATTATTGGAAATAAAAAGTAGTTTTATTGACATTATAATATAAGAATGGTATAAAATTAATCTTATTGTTCTTTTATAGCGCAGTTTTTTATTTAATAGGGAGTCGCTTGTCCTTTCAGGATGAGATGTTCGCAAACAATGTCGATCATCTTGATGGAGAGGATAACCCCCCTCCCTATTAGGTTGATCATGTATATTTCATTGCCTGTGTAAAATGCTGGCAGAAAGAAGAGAGAATGGAGAATGTGAAAGGGTATGTGTGGGCGTTAACCGTCCGCGTATGTATCAGGGCAACCAGACTCGCAATGTGGGTTGCACCGAAATCTTCAACAAAGGCTTTGCTCTTCTTCATGCGCATGAAGAACAGGAAAAGGAGAAGCGCATGAGGAAGTCAGTAGCATGGGCATTGCCCTCAGTCATGTCTGTAGTCGTGCTGGGCATTGCATATATGCTTGGTGTGGCATGCATAAACAAGACAGCAATTGAGGCTTCAGGCGAAGTCCACTCCGATGTATTGGAGAGGACGATGGAGGAAGTTAAGCCATACATTTTGCCAATAAAATGGACAGTCTATGATCGTTTGTGGCGAAAGGCAAGTAACACAAAAACGCCAAATAAAGCGCAAACCGACATGTATAAAACTATCCTCATCAGCATCTTTGCAGATCTTGTTAAGAAGAATCCTCCCCTTTCCAAAAAAATAAGGAGAAGGCTGGAGGGTCTTGTGGCACTAGAATCACAACTGCTCAAGATTGCTCCGCAACAACAAGGAGAAATTACCTGGAGCTTCATCAGGGCGTTCAAGCGGCGCTCAGCAATCAACAGCGCCAAGGCCTCCTACTTCGCCAAGTACCACCCGGTGGAGTGAACATGATCATCCTCAGTACGAGGGGGGAAGGCCGGTTCGTCGCGCAAGCTTCGGACCGGCTTTTTCCATATAAAAATAATTTTTGTTTACAAATTTAATATCATCAAAAAACTTGCAAAAAAACACTGAGCAGGATGAATGGACATTAAAGGTATTTACAAAAAATAATTATTCACAGCAAATTCGTATTGTTTGATAAACAGTTCTTTAAAGTAATTTATAGAATGTTGTTCATAAAAAATAATTATTGCTTTTTTATAATCAACTTCATCTACGCTTCGGTAAGATAGTGGACAATAGTTGTGTGCCATTAAAATCGCATTTCCTACTAAGCGGGATGTTCTCTTATTGCCATCTTCAAATGGCTGAATATATGCGATAAGCGCTACCGCTATCAATGCCTTGATAAATGGATTTTCTAAATTATTTATCTGATTGCATAGGTCGCCCATTGCCTGTTTGATCTGAAAGATGTTGTCGATTGGCTTATAGGCTGTTCCAATAATACCAACTGCTCTCTTTCTTAATCCTTTTTCTATTCCAAGATCTTTTGAAATAAGACTGTGGATTTCTTCAATTTTTGAAATTGATATTTTTTTAAAATATTCTGGCTTTTCCCAAATGTAATCAAGTGCTGTTTTATGATTTAAAATCATAACTGCTTCACTGTGTGTTTTACCTTTTGCTTCAATATGCTGCTTTATAAGCCGTTCTGTATCTAAAAGTGTATAAGTATTGCCTTCAATCTGTGAAGATTTCCAGGAAAATTCAATCGTTATCCTTTCAAGCTCTCTTTTTATTTGGTTTGCAGAATGAGCATTGAATCTCATTTGAAATTCTCGCGTTAAATCCTGTATTGATGAAAGCTGTAATGTGCTAACAATTTCATCTAATTTTAAATCTTTACTTAAATCTAATTTTGTCTCTTGGATAGTCCTGCTATCCGGAGCTTCATTAAAATAACTATTTACATTGAAGGATTTTGTTAATGGGCTTGCTTTTGATTCATAAATTACGCCACGTCCTTTACCTGATTTTTTAATAAAACCTTTTGTAAGCAACGTATTTAAATCACGAATAATTGTAATCCGTGAGGTTTGATCAAGTTGATTTATAATTTTTTCTAAAATTTCATGATTACTAGCTTTTTCAAGCTGATCAATTACCTGTAAAATAAGTTTTTGCCTATTGGTTAATATATTAAATTGTTTCATTTTATAATTTTATTGTATCATTTTGAAACAATTAATGCAATGCTAAAAAATACTGAGCGGGATGGACGGGACTCGAACCCGCGACCTCCGCCGTGACAGGGCGGCGTTCTAACCAACTGAACTACCACCCCACTCAGTATTTTTAATGCTTGGTTATTTTAGCTAATGGTCTGAAGTTTGTAAACAAAATTTTTAAATTATGATTAGATTGCATATGATATAATTAGAATAAATATAAATAACCAAAATAAATATGGAACTATCAATTTTTGTAGCAAAAATATTTGCCATTTATTTTCTCGTAACAGGAATCGGTGTACTCAGCGGTAAAATGAATGTTTATAAAATGCTGAAAAGCTTTGAAGATTCACCTGCACTCACTTTTGTTACAGGCTTATTTTTACTTATTATCGGCGCACTTTTGGTACAACATCACAATATTTGGTCAGGATCATGGTGGGTTGTACTTATTACCCTTCTTGGATGGGGAACTTTGCTTAAGGGGTGTATTATGATGGCCTACCCTCAATTTCTTTTTCAATTTAAAGGATTCTATAAGAATTTACATCCTGCATTGGGCGCTGTGGGTATCGTGATAGGTTTGGTGCTTGGTTATTTTCTTTTTATGGCCTAACCATGATCAAAAAATTAACCTCAAAACACAAAAAACAAGTCCTTGATTTCGCCTACAAACGCGAAAGGGAGAATTTGTTTATAATCGGTAGCTTTAAAAATTACAAAAATACCTTTAAAGAAAATGATTTTTATGGGTATTTTGAAAAAAATAAATTAATCGGACTTGGGGTAAATTTTAGAAGATATAATAATTATATTATTAATGCCAGGAGGAAGAAAATTATAGATAAGTTATTGGATCATGCCATTAAAAATGGAGTAGATATTAAGACTATCGCAGCATTTAAAAGATACGCGCAGCCTATGGTTGATCGATTAGAAAAAATATATAAAATTAAGCCCAAAAAGCGCCTTAGCTACGAAACAGTTTATACATTAAAACAAAAGGATTTTAATAATTTTTCAGAGGGCGGTGAAGGGGTTGCAACCGCAAAAGATGTGGATGAAATTGTAATAATGCATACTGGCAAAAAGCCAGATCAAATTACGTCTCTGGATCGTAAAAGAATCAACCATAAGTCAGAATTTATTTTAAGGAAGTACAATAAAATTGTTTCCAAAGGGAATATTCATGGGATTTCTGACAATTATTTTCAGATTGGAGGTGTTGGAACGTATCCCAAACGTCGCCGCAAAGGTTATGCCCTTCGGGTTATCAGCTTTTTATGTAAATATCACCTTAATAAAGGCATTAAATACGGTCTGCTTTTTACTGCTAACGACAACCTGGCTGCCCAAAAGTTATATAAAAAGATTGGGTTTAAGCCGGTAGATGAGTTTATTATTGCTGATTATTAGTTGTCCTTATTTGATATTTCTATGAATACAGCAATGATTAGATGAATGGCTATACTTCTCATTGTCATCCCGGACTTGATCCGGGATCCATATAGTTGAATTATGATTATATTACCAATATACTAGTCATCTTATTTACGGATATTGCGAAAATATTCGCATGTTCAGAATATCTGAAAATTAGAAAAAAAGTAGTAATATAATTTGCTGATTACTTGGATCCCGGATCAAGTCCGGGATGACAAACCGTGGAATATCATTTTACTTAAACAAAATACAATATTTAAATTATTTAGAAATTAGAATTTGGAATTGGAGCTTGAAATTTAAAAAGGTAAGTATTTGGCATAATTGAGTCTTGCTTAGGGTACGACATTGTTCTTTTATTAAATTTGTGCTATAATAAAAGGATAATATATATTTTTATGTCAAAGCCTGAACCAAAATCAAAGGTAAAACCAAAGGCGAAAGTTGTTCCTAAAAAACCAGATGCAAAGCACAAATTGCATAAGCTTCGTCAAAAAAGTAGTGCAAAGAAGGGGCTGACCGATCTACAGAAAGAGATGAAATTAAAGCCGAAAGAAATAGAAGTAACAGCCCAGAAAAAGGAAATACAAGAATTTATAGAGGGGGTTCTTGGTATAAAGCAAGACTCACATGTTTCCAAATTTTTATCCGGCATTGCTGCGTGGCTTATGTATAAAATGGGAGTGGGTGGAAAGTCTGAACCCTTAAAAGATGAGGAGGTTTTTGGGAAAATAGACCAAGAAAGAGTGAAGCTTTTAGAGAGCGGTATTATTGCTCACCGAGGATTAAATGAGAGTGGTAAGGAAAATGATAAGAAAACAATTGAAGCAACACTCGCACGTGGTGAAAAAGAGGTAGAATTTGATGTTCGTTTAATAAATGGCCAGCTATATTTGCGCCATGACCCCTTTGAAGGCAAAGAAACAGACTTAGTAAAGTTTAGTAAATTTACAGACATATTACCTCTGTTCGCGAAGCATAAAGATGCAAAAATGTTTATAGACATAAAAGGCGGTACAAAAACTGCCAATAGCGTAATGGATAAAATTTTGCAGGCAGATCAGGAATTTCGTTTAAATGGAAATGAAACTCTAGCTAGCAGAACTTCGTTTATAAGTTTTAATCCGGAAGCTTTAAAGGCCGTCAGGCAAAATGAACATATGAAACAGTCACCACTTTATTTTGTCTATGTGCCAACTGGCGGGTCTATGGCGGCAGAAGCTTTGGCTTCTGGGCTTACCAGAACTAACACCTTAAGTAAATCACAATTAGTTAAAATACTAGGTGTGGCAGATACATTTGGTGGAGGCACTAGCTATGCGTCTTCTATGAAACAAACCAATGTTTATATGAATGGCGAACGAATGTTTAAAGGTGCAAACAAACAGAATGAACAGCTACATTTTTTCTCAACTTTGCCTTCAGACGATATTGTAAAAATGGTTAGAGAAAGCAAGGGGGGATTAATTGTGCCTTGGGGGGTTGTTAAAAATTATCCAAAAATATTTAAAGAAGCAAAAGCTAAGGGGATTAAGGTCGGAGTTTTTGGATTTCCAAGCCCGAGTGGTAATAAAGAAAAACGAAAGCAGCACAAAGCAGAAGTTCAAGATGCCTTAAAGATGGGTGCAAACTTTATTATTACTGATCATGCGCAAATGTTGAGTGCGTGAATATAGACCCAGCAATAGTATTTTTGACTCTATGATCAAAATCCGTTATTAATGGTGTGCACATCAAAAATAAATTATTTTTTAATCACAAATATTATGTTATCTAGTAGCACATCATCTGTTGGCAGTTTTTTGCTAACAAAAGGTTTATTTAAATTATCTATGATAGCTTTTACTATAGGCTTAATCTTTTTTGTAGTATGGGCTATAAAAAATCTTAAAAAAGACAAATTACTCAAATTAAGTGTTGTACTTATGGTAGTAGGGGTATTAGCCTGTCTACTTACAATGGCTTTTGGAGGAAGTTATCACAAATATAAAAAGGGCTATGGATACAAAACAGCAAAGGGCATGATGAGTTGGGAGACTTGTCAGAAGAAAGTAAAATCTTTAGATGCCAAGAGTGCTACAACTACGACCACCAAAGATGCCAAGAAGACTACAGCAAAATAGTTTGACATTAACAAAATAACATTGACTAGATAGATCTAATTCTATATATTTGGAGCCTCTTTAATTTTGCCCCCAAATGGAAGTAGAAGCTTCGAATCCTTGCATTAAATCAGAAAAAGGAAAGCAGGTGTCTGTAGGGTTTGCTGTATTTAAACGAATAGAAAAAAATGGCTACATTACAAGATGGAGAAAGACAGTTTTATATTTATTTCATCCTGATGTGAGTTTTAATGATGCCCAAGAAGCATATAGGCAATTACACCCAGATGATATACTTATGGCAAGGGGTACATATAAACATATAATGGGAGGCTTTGTTGGTGAGGGATGGGATAGGGAGCATATTCTCGAACACGACAAATGGCGTATTACCTATGAACCCTGCTTACATTATTCCCCAAATGGAGAAGCAGTGGCACAAGAAGCCATAAAGAATATAAAAAAAAGGATAGAGGGTTAATAAACTATATTTTTAAAATACTATTGACAAGTTGTAAAATAATAAGTATGATGACTACCAATATCGCCCTCGAAAATTAGTAGGGTGATTTTTTTTGTCTCTAACAGCTATTGACAAAATTATTATATAATGTTATGATAATCTTCATGTTCTTTAACATTTAATTTTTCGTAAGGAGACACATGTGAGCTATTGGTTTTTCATATCTTAATAGAGGTGAGGGACCTGACTCATAGGTACCCTCTTTACGAAATGAAGTTCAGCAACCAAGAGAGGTGAAGAAATGAAGAAGAAGGTTTCAATCAGGTTCATGCTCCTGCTGGGTGGTGGGGTGATGATGATCATCGCCGCCATCGTCATCGCCACCTGCTGCGAGATCGATGCCGATCAGGCCAGAAAATACACCACCGGCATACTGACGTTGGCGTTCCTCGCCAGCCTCGCCAGCAACACCCTGCTCACCCGCCGCAACGCCAAGCTCAGCCGTCGAGTTGCCTCCTTCGAGAAGGCATTTGGCAATCTGGGCTACTATCTGCTCGACAACGATGGCAACGTGACCAAGGTTGCAACAACCAAAGGTCCATAGCTGATCAACAACTTCAACAAGAGGGTACAACAACCGGACTCCGCGCAAGTCGAAAGACAATGCGCGGAGTCCTTAGGAGTATTTTTATATTACAAGATTGAAGATTGCAAGATTAACCTATCAATTAATTAAAAAATAATTTTGTAATTTTGTAATAGTGAGTGAAACGAACGTTTGTAATCTTGTAATATAAATAAATTAAAATAATTTATTAAGATCCTCCTTCATACTCAGTGCAGCTTCCCTGGCAGCTTCGCCAAATTGTTCATCTTTCCATTTATCATCTTTGGTATATGCAAAAATAATCCCGCGGGATGAATTTACGATTGCGCCTGTTCCATTTTCGTGAAAACAAGGCTTTACATCTTCAGCACCACCACCTTGCGCACCGTACCCAGGTACTAAAAAGATCTGATTAGGCATTAAATTACGCAGGCCGGCTGCTTCTTCCGGATAAGTCGCCCCTACAACAGCTCCAACCGAGGAATATCCGCTGTCGCCAATTAAATCCCTACCCCAACCCTCAACTAAAGTAGCAACTTCTTCGTCCAATAGGTGATCGCCAACAGGTTGGCTTTGAATTTCATCAGAAGATGGGTTTGATGTTCGCACTAATACAAAAATACCTTTGCCATGCTCCTTGCATACATCTGTAAAAGGCTTAATTCCATCGGTACCCAAATAAGGTGTGACAGTTAACGCATCAGCATTAATAATAGTCTCTTGTTTTCCAAATACATCCACCGTACCCAAATGCCCATCGGCATAAGCCTGAGAAGTTGAGCCTATATCATTCCTTTTGCCATCAGCAAGTACAATCATATCCTTACTTTGCGCATACTTAACAGTTTCTTCATATGTAAAAAACCCGGCATGACCATATTGTTCATAGAATGCAATCTGTGGTTTTACTGCTGGTACAATATCTGCCACTGCATCAATAATGCCTATATTAAATAAAAGTATGGCTGCAGCTGCTGCCTCCAAATTTTCACCGCCATGCTTTTGTATGGCAGCCTCCTTTATAAAAGCCGGTATCTGGGCAAGCCTTGGATCTAAGCCAACAATTGTTGGATTGCTTAGTTTTTGTATTCGATGTGTTAATCGGTCTGCGAAGTTCATAATTAGTTTTTAGTTTATAGTTTTTAGTTTTTATTTAAACTAACCCACCCATTGGCCAAATAAAAATTAAAAACTAAAAATTAAAAATTCATAGATTTCTCCATTTCCTTCATCCTAACTCTAACATCCTGCGCTTCATCTTCAGCCTTTTCGTTATATGGCTCAAGAGTCAGAATTCTTTCGTATGTAAACAAAGCATTTTCATAGTCTTCAGCTTCCTTGCATGATCCTGCTAATAAAAATAAATATTCTACCTCTCTGGGTTTCAGTTCAGCAGCTCTTTTATAGCATTCTGCCGCTAAAGAATGCCTCATTAGTAACTTGTATAATCTGCCTAAGTTAATGAGACTCTTATCATCTTTATCATTTATTTCCACAGCCTGCACATAAGCCTTAATGGCTTTTTTATAATCTTTTTTTTGAGTATATACTCTTGCTAGATTTTGAAAAATCGCAGGATTATTGTCATCCATCTCTAGTAATTTTTTATAGAGCATTTTAGCTCGTTTTAAATCTCCACTTTCCATATAAACTTTAGCAAGCTTCATAGAAATAGGAAATTCTTCGCGGGATAGTGCCATTGATTGTATAAGATGCTTCTTTGCCGCGCTCCACTGCTTCTTTGCCATGGCCATGTCAGCTTTCCGGAGGGTAATTTTATACTGAGAAAAATTATAGTGTTTATTTTTTTGCTCTTGCAGATGTGAGTCTCTAAAACGTTCTTTTTGTGTTTTTTGACGCTCTTTTTGCATTTCATCAACTTTTTTTGACACATCTCTTTTGAATTCTATTTTTTTTATAGATTCAAAAATATGACTCCTTCTATAAACAATTATAGTAAGTGCAATGAGGGCTCCTATGAATAAATATAATTCTAACATAACTTATTTGTTGGCGTTACGATACTTTGTAGCTGCTTTTATACTTTTTACAAGTGCTGTAGTGCTTTAGTGCTGTAGTTCTGTAGTGCTACTTCTATGTAGTCGGTACTAAAGCACTACAGCACTACCGGACTAAAGCACTAATAATTCAATGTCATTACAGCAAAATCGTAAGCCAGTACGTAAAATAAGTTTTTATTTTTCTGTTTGTATCAATAAATTCTCTAATGCGAGTTTTTTATTAATATTGCGTTTAATAAAATAGCGAGTTTTCTCCAAAACATCAAATAAATTCACTATTTCTTCAAGTGTAAACCTATTTTTTAGCGGATGATTCGGATTTAACATATATTCAAGAACCAACTTTCTTAAATATCTCATAAAGGCATCGATAAAAATTTCAACACCTTTTGTGTCTTTTTCTATTTCTTCAACAAATGAAAATTTTTGTGCAAGATCATTTTTTTTAAGAAAACCCTCTATTTTATAATACAGACTTCTTTGATGATCAAAACTGGCATCATCTTCCATTAATGTAATAGCCAGGCCTGGACGACCCTGAGCAATATTCACAACCTCTTCCATATTGCTTCGTTCACCAAATTTTTCTTTTAAATATTCAAAAAGAACTGAGTCATCTACAGTTGAAAAGCTATAATGCCTTACTCGTGATTGTATTGTAAGTAAAACCTGATCAACTTGACTTGTTGTAAGCAGAAAAATTGTTTTCCCAGGAGGTTCTTCTAAGGTTTTTAAAAAGGAGTTCTGAGCTTCAATTGGCATGCGCTCAATATTTTCTATTATAACTATTCTATATTTACCTTGGTGGGTTAGATTAGTTGTGCGTATAAGCTCGCGTACATCATCAATTTTTATTGACTCTCCATTGTCTCTCATTACTATAGTATCGGGATGTGTTTCTTTTTTTATCAATTCACAATCCTTGCATGTTCTGCAGCAATCATTAGGGCATTGAAGTATTTTGGCAAGAACTTTTGCGATAGTAAATTTACCTCCTTGTTTAGGCCCGGAAAATAAATAAGCATGTGTGAGGTTCCCACCTTTCACCTCTTCTTCCAGATGCGTTAGTTGTTTTTTATGACCTACGATGTTCCACTTATAAAGCATAATTTATTGGAGAATATTTTTTTGAGGATTTTATTATACACTATAATGTTAATTTTTAATTTATTGTTTTAAATTTTTTGTTAATTATTTAAAAAAAATAAAAATAATCGTATGCTCATCAAATTACTCATAATTTAAAACAATAAAAATAGACCTTGTATTTAGTAGACAAATTGACTAAAATAATCAGGCTTGTGATGTACCGCGGTGGTTAAGATAGGTATGACACGTCCCGATGTATATCGGGATTCCCTCGGGAGTGTGGGGCCAATTATAATCACAAAAGTAAATCATCAATAATTATTTACGCCTAATGTGCCTGAGTGGTGGAACTGGTAGACACGCAAGACTTAAAATCTTGTTCCCTCGGGAGTGTGGGTTCGAGTCCCACCTCAGGCACCATGCACATTAACTTATTAAAATAGGAACCATGGATAAAATATTAAAAAAGAAAGCAAAGGAATGCATGACAACAGATGTTATTGCAGTAGAAGATAATGAAAGTATTAAGTATTTATTTAAATTATTAGATAAAAGCGGTATTTTAGGGGTTCCCGTTGTTGATGAAAAAAGACGCGTAATAGGAATTGTGACAGAATCAGACTTAATTGAGCACTTTACAACCTTAAAAACCCCCAAATCTATTAATTTACTTGGCGGGATTGTATACCTGGATGACATTGCAGACTTCAATGAGAACCTAAAAGATCATTGTGCTGAAACAGTTAAAGATATAATGAATAAAGAAGTCATTACAGTGCACGAGGATGTAGCTCTTTTGGAAATAATTAATTTAATGTCAGAAAAGAAAATTTCCCGCTTACCTGTTATTAATAAAAAAGATGAATTAGTTGGTATTATTACTCGTACCGATGTGGTTCATCAATTGGCTAAAATTAAGAAGATTTGATTTAGGATGTAGGAAGTAGGCCTGTAGGATGTAGGAGTTATATTGACCACAAGCCTACAACCTACAAGCCTACAACCTAGAAATTTAATATTTAATAAAATTCAAAATGGATAAGATACAATTAGAAGTCACAGAAGGTGTATATGAAACAGCAAGAGATGCCAGAGACGCTGGACGCATTCCCATGGCTTATTACGCCAAAGGTATAGATAATCATAGTTTTTCTGTCGAATATCAGGATTTTCGTCGTGCTTATGAAAAAGGTGGACGTAGTACCATTATGTACTTTACGAACGAAAAAAAAGAAGAATTCCCTATTATTGTGCAGGATATTCAATATGATCCGGTTACAGACAAAATGATTCATGTGGATGTTATGGCCGTAGATCTTAATAAAACTATTAAAACTCACATCCCAATAGTACTTACCGGAGAGTCACCAGCCGTTAAAGACGAAGGAGGTGTTCTTATGCAGAATAAGGAATCTATAGAAGTTGAATGTTTACCAAATGATCTTGTTCATGAGCTTGAAGTGGATATATCTGGCTTAATTGATTTTAACGCATCCATTACAGTTGGTGATGTAGTTGTGCCAAGTGCAATTAAGGTATTAGACGCAGAAGACATTAATGTTGCTACTGTATCTGCACCTCGCGCTATAATTGAAGAAGAGGAAGAAACTCCTGCTGAAGGCGAAGAAGGTGCTGAAGGCGAAGAAGGTGCTGAAGGCGAAGAAGGTGCTGAAGGCGAAGAAAAGAAAGAAGGTGGCGATGAAGGAGAGAAGAAAGAGGAATCCAAATAATATCGTCGGAATATGGCTAAATTCACTCGTCAATTACAAAAAAAAGTTCGTATTGAGCCAAAATTTTTAATAATTTTAGCAATAATTGTAATCGTGGTTTTTTTCGTAATCCGATTTATTGCAATAGAAGTCACCACATCTATCCAAAAAGAATATTATAAAGTAAACACTATTGATGAGCAGGATATTTATAAAGGTACATCACATAGCATTGAGGATGATGTTAATTTATTGAAGTAATTGACGTCAGTGCTATTATGACATTTTTTATAGGTGCTGTTGTGCTTTAGTGCTATCGTCCTGTCGTGCTATCCTATTTAGAACTAAAGCACTAAAGGACGAAAGGACGACAGCACTTGCAAAAGATATAAATACTTCATTAACATAATTAAAACACCATGAACAAAACAGCCCTAATAAGCGGAGGCACCAATGGTATTGGCAAAGGTGCTGTATTGCAATTGCTATCCGATGGATTTAATGTGGCAACTTTTTCGCGCAATCAGGAAAAATGTGACTTGTTTCAGAAAGAACTTGAATCGAAATATGATCAGGATCGCTTTTTGGTTATAAATGGAGATGTTACAAATGAAGATGACCTAAAAAAGATTGTCGACATAATGATCGAAAAATTCAAATCAATAGATATTCTTATAAACAATGCGGGGTTTGGCTATTTTTCTGATTGCGATACAGTAGATATGTCTATTTTTCAGGAAATGATACAAACGAATATTTTCGGCGTTGCACTTTTAACACAATTGGTTGTTCCTTATATGAAACAGCAAAAGAGTGGTTTAATATTCAATGTCGCGTCCATCTCAGGAAAGAAAGTTTACCCTAAGGGGGAATTTTATAGTGCTACTAAGTTTGCAGTAATGGGTTACTGCGAAGGAATCCGTAAAGAATTGAAAGAATATGGCATTAAAGTATCCACATTATGCCCTGGAATGATTAAAACCGATTTTTTCAACAAAGAAGAACTTAAAAGAAGAGAAAAAGAATGGGGTGATTTTCCTATGATGGAAGTATCCGATATTAGTCGAATAATCAGTCTTGTCTGCAATCAATCCGAGCATTCTAATATTCAAGATGTTACCGTAATGCCCTTTTAATTAGCTTTTTAGGTAGTAGCTTTTTAGCTTTTTAGTAAATCTAATTATAATCCCTAAGAAGCTACAAGCTAAGAAGCTACAAGCTAATTAAATATGAACCTATCCGACTTCGACTATCATCTTCCTAAAGAGTTTATCGCTCAGCGGCCATTAGATGATCGTGATCAATCTAAATTAATGGTGATTAATCGCAATAAGCAATCAATTGAACACCATAAGTTTTTTGAGTTGCCAGATATTTTAGATAAAGATTCAGTTTTGGTTTTTAATGAATCACGTGTAATTCCCGCCCGTCTAAAATTCAAAATGGTCAATGGAAGCGCGGAAATCCTGCTCGTTAAACCCATCAGCTCAAACACCTGGGAGTGCATGGTAAAGCCCGGGCCTAAATTTACCCCAAAAACCGAAGAGCAAATTGATCCAGAATGCAGTTTTCATGTAAAAGATGTTACTTCGCATGGCCTGCGTATCATAAAATTTAAGTGTGATGATTTTAATGAATACCTTAAAAAGCATGGCCACACTCCAACGCCACCATACATAAAAGAAGAGGTAGGTGATTCGGAAAGATATCAAACGATTTACTCTAAAACCGAAGGGTCAGTTGCAGCTCCTACAGCTGGTTTTCATTTTACAGATCAGGTGTTTAACGATTTAAAAGCAAAAGGAATTCAAACAGAATTCGTAACCTTGCATGTTGGTCTTGGTACTTTTCAGCCTGTAAAAGTCGATAATATAAAAGAGCATAACATGCATAGTGAGTGGTTTAGCCTGCCATTAGATACCGCTGATCGACTTAATAAAGCTAAGCAAGAAGGAAAAAAAATCGTCGCAGTCGGCACAACATCTGTGCGTGTTTTGGAATCATGCGCCGATTCGTCGGGCGTATTACAACCCCAATCAGGAGAAACCGACATTTTCATTTACCCAGGCTATGAATGGAAATTTGTTGATCAGCTCATAACCAACTTCCATGTACCAAAAAGTACACTTTTAATGCTTGTAAGTGCGTTTGCCAGCCCATCATCTGCCAACATGACTGGCCGGGATTTTATTTTAAGAGCCTACGAAGAAGCCAAAAATAAAAATTACCGGTTTTTTAGCTTCGGGGATTCGATGTTAATACAATAAATCCTATTTATTTGAGTTAGCCATTGGGATATTTTCTAAGAAATCTCTTTTCAAACTCCTTATTGCCTATCAATTTATTTGCTATTTTAGGCCATTCTTTTGCATTTAATTGATAATCTATATATTTACCATATGCTTTTTCCGCAATTGCTCTAAATTTAGGGTCTTTCATACATAACTGAAATGTAAAAATTGTTTCTTTAGAAGAATTTATTCCCTTTAAGACCCTAAGGGCATCAGCTTTTGATGAAGGGACAAATAAGGGGTCATTTACATCTGCTTGAGCTTTTTGTTGATCTGCACGGCTAATTTTTTGAACTTTAGCTTTTGGTTTGGCACTTTTTTTGGGAGTTGCAGCTTCAGTATAAATTCGTTTAGCCCATCTTGTTTCCGATGGTAATGTAGAGCCATCATTACTTAAAACCTTAGGAATTTTTGAGAAACCATGTTGCTTAGCATATGTAGTGATAAAGGCCTTATTACTTACAAGTAAAAAATTTGCTACATTTTGCCAATCTGCCGGAGACATTTTAGCATTTATTAATACTTTAAATTTTGATCTTTTTTCTACATTCTTAAATGCATAATCTTCATCTTTTGTACATATATCGTATGCCTGTAACGCCTCAGGAGAACCTTTTCCTGCTACCTCTGCCCGTTCTTTTTTAGCCTTAGCTTTC
>CAYWJA010000036.1:0-16207 GCA_964458485.1 uncultured Candidatus Peribacteria bacterium
AGGTCTCGACGCTCCTATTCTAAAAGTTTTGGATAGACTTCAATTTCATACACCTACCCCCATTCAGACTCAAGCTATACCCGATGGTCTCAGTGGAGAAGATATTATTGGTGTTGCACAAACCGGTACAGGTAAAACACTGGCTTTTGGGCTACCCATTATTCAACGGCTCATTCGTCATGGCGGACGGGGGCTTATCTTGCTACCCACGCGTGAACTAGCCATACAAGCCGAAGAAATGTTACACAAAATTGCCGGATCATTTGGACTGCGTACATCGGTAATTATTGGTGGCGCTCCTATAAATCGTCAAATACGGAATCTTCGCAGAAATCCCCATGTAATTATCGGCACACCAGGGCGTATCATCGATCATATTGAAAAGAAAACAATAAACTTACGTGAAGTAAATATTTTAGTATTAGATGAAGCCGATCGCATGCTGGACATGGGATTTGAACCTCAGATTAGAAAAATTCTACATGTAGTACCCAAAGACCGTCAGACTATGCTTTTTTCAGCCACAATGCCGAATAATATTGTAAAAATAGCTACTCAGTATATGAAGCAACCAACGCACGTGGAAGTAGCTCGCCAAGGAAGCACGGCCGAAGGGGTGGATCAGAAAATTTATATTGTCGCACGAAATCAAAAAAGGCACTTACTGAAAATGATGCTAAAGCAATACAAAGATACTGTACTTATTTTTAGCCGCACTAAATATGGTACAAAAAAAATTTGCCGGGATATAAAGCGTATGAATTACACAGCAACAGAAATTCACTCAAATAGATCACTTCCTCAGCGTAAACAAGCGTTAGAAGGTTTTAAAAAGGGAAAGTATCGCGTACTGGTAGCCACAGATATTGCAGCCCGTGGAATTGATGTACAGAACATTGCCTTAGTAGTTAATTATGATATACCTGAGTATGCAGAGGACTACGTGCATCGCATTGGACGTACGGGACGAGCCGGGAAAAAAGGGCGTGCTATTACATTCATTATGCCCAGTCAAAGCGATAAATTGAGGAAAATTGAACGCTTAATTAAGTCAAAATTACCAGAGACAGGATTACCTGAAGGATTACCTGCCCCTGAACACGAAGCCCCAAAAGCACATATGCAACGACGTGGTACACGCATGACGTTTAGTGCACGCAGGAGAAGGAGGGGGTAGAAATATCTCAGATCTCAGAATTCAGATTCACTTTTTTAAAATTGGTATTAGTATTATAAAACAATGGTTTTTTTTGAGACATGCACCCACGTCACCACAAGGCAAGCTTGAGACTTGAGACTTAAGCCTTTTTGTGATATAATTATAAGATAATTACATAAATATTATTATATAATGACATCCTTGAATCAAAGCATGGAAATACCACCTATAGAGTCTGGATTAAGAAAAAGGGTAGCTAAAGCACTTGATGAACCTGATGAAACATCAATAAAATTTGTTGATGGGATAGAAGTAAACTCGCTATGGATAGCAGATGTTCCTCTTAACAACATTCCTATTCATGTTTACCGTTCAAGCCAGTGGTCTTCTGATATAAAACCTGAAGACCCTGATGCTGGATATGGCAGGAAAATTGATGACAAATTTAAACATAAGGCTACCTATTACACTATTAGAATTGGGATGAGTGAATACTACCCCGATGATCTAAAAGAGCTTTTGGAAAAAACATATCAGGAACTTAAAAAAAGATATGGACTGGACGGCATATCTTTCAAAGATTCTGATGAATTATTTAGGAATCGTAATAAAAGTGCTGAAGATAAAGAAAGGTATGAGGAACATAGCAGGTTGTCCTCTGCAATGATGGAAGAATTCAAAGCATTTGAAAATCAACAAGTAGATGATCATGAAAAAATTTCAGACCATATAATTACTTTTAAAAACCCTCTTGTTATATCGGATTATGATTATCAGACTCCTTTCAGTCAAACAGAGCATGGGATTAGGGATATCAGATATATTACCGAAGAAGAAATTGAAGGATTAAAAAGTAGAGGCTATGACGGTATTATATTTTTTCAATATAATTGGTTTATAACATTCTCTTAATATATAAATTAATGAGAGAAAAAACACCTCAAAAACCACAGTCTAACCAGGAAATAGTAGAGCAGTCTGCTGCAAGAAGAGCTGCTTACACAAGACGATTTATGGATGCAAATGGTATAAATATGCAAAACTTTATCGAAAGACTATCTAAAGCGCCTTTTAATATAAAAAATAATGAGTCAGATAAAAAGGATATTGATCCAAATAATGACCTAATCCTGACACGAGCTATTTATCAGTTACAAACTAGTCTTCAATTACCAAATGAAATAAATCGACAAGGCTGTGATGGAATGTTCGGCCCATATACATTTAAACGTTATGCAATTGCTATCGAATCACATCAAAAAAGATCTGCCCTTAGGTCGGAAATTAAACCACCTGTTAAACCGAAAACCGAAAACCAACCACCAAAAATCAGCCAGCCAAAAGAACAATTACCCGATCAACCTCATCTTTTGGTGGCACGAAATCATTTAAGTAAAGAATATAAGAGCTCTGAGGCATTTATTGCGGGTGATTCATTGGGAGTTTTTGCCTCAAGACATCTTGCACGAATGCAGGGTAAGGCTGACAGAAGTTTTTATACTAAACACAACTTTGTAAAAGGTGCCCGAAGACTTGTTTACTATCCACCAGAACAATATCCAAAACGTAAAAAATGGGGCAGTGTTGAAAAAGAAGCAATGAGAGCCCTGGAGCAACCAGAATGCAAATTATTATACCTTACAGGTGGCTATAACGATTTAACATCTGCTATACGCTGGGCTGGGAACAGAAGCCCGGAAGGACAAAGAAAGGCCTTAAAAAGAATTGTAGATAGTATAGTCTCAAGCTATAAACGAGTAATTAATAAAGCCCATTCAATGCAGCCTAAAAAAGAAGTGGTTCTGCTTACATTAAATCATCAAAAAGCCGGCAAAAGACGTCCAAAATGGATGACCCCGCAATTACAAAAACTAGTAAAAGAAGGTACTGATATGATTAATCACGGAATTTATAGTGAATCCGGCGCTGATATGATTGTTGAAACAAATAATTTAGATCCCGAATACCACAAAGGAGGTGATGGACTTCATTGGTCATCCAGAGGCGCAAAAGAAATTATTAAGGCTACTGAGCTTGCCTAAATATTTCATCAGATTTCTGATTCGATTTTCCATCTTGCATTTTTGCATTTATCATTTTGTCTGCAATGAAAGGGTGTTCCCCTGTTTGTCATCCCTCCCGCCAAGGCGGGAAGGATGACAAACGGTAAAAAAATCAAATCTGGTATCTAAGTTCTGAGTTCTGAGATCTGAGATATCATTCATCATCTCCAAAAAAGCTGGACACAACAAAGGCGACAGCAGGCAAAGAAAACCACACGTTATAATTATTAATCATGAGTCGCACCAGTTTAGATTCCTGGTAAATTGAAAGTACAGCTTTATTCATAATAACACTGCTTTCATTAACAAGAGATACTCCTGATGCATACATTAAAATTGTGCTTGTAATAAGGCCGGCACTAAGTACTCCATATGCCATTGCCAGCATTATCCGCATTGTGATGGAGGAAGATGGAGCTACATTGATATTAAACTTACCACGGGTCGTAATAAGAACTATACAAAGTACAAAAATTGCTATTTTAATAAGAACCAAATTTCCTTCACTACTGCTAAAGTCAAAAGCCTTAACTGCTGGATTCTTACCTAAAAAATAAAGATCAATTAAATTGCTAACGCCATCTGCAGCAAGTATTGCTATGTAAGTACTGATTATTACTTTTATACTCTGATTTCGGCCAATAATAAACGTATAGGCTATTATAACCGTAAAGAATACTATAACGAAGAGGTCCCAGCTTAGATTAATCTCCATATTCTAATTCAATTTTGTATTTATTTTTAGAGAGTCCCCCATTCAGAGATGGTTGACTAAAAAAATTATACAACAGCTGTTTTTGTAATGCAAATGCTTTTTCTAATTGATTATTACTTGGTACTATCCATCAAACCTCTTAGACATACTTAATATATAATCTCTAAATTTCACCACATAAGCATCTGTTATCCGTGCACCACCGCCTTTATATTTATAATATTCTCTCAGTGCCTTACCAATTAAAGCATCACGATTAAACTTCTGTAGTCGAATAGCTCTAGGCTTTCCATTGTAGTATCTCCGAAAAGCTCCACTAGCGACAAAATTATCGAATATCTCCTGCTTAGTCCAATTATGATCTACTTCGATCCCATAACCTTCTAAAAATCTATACATAACGTAAGCATTAACTCCCCTTTTAGACATATGTCTTCGAATTTCTGTACCATCCATGCTATCACTCTGATAATCTTTAAATCTTTTTAAATATCTTGTCATTTCCCTCTTCATATGTGCCGGACTCCCAGGGGAAGAATCCTTAGTATGATAACGCGAAAAAGATACTATACCTGATCTTTCTAGCTTAATTGGATTTGAATGAAATGTTAAAAAATTATAATTCTTTAGTTCTGCAAACTCTCTCGACATACCACCTACAACCACCAATTTATTTCCTTTGTAATAAAATCCAGTATGCTTACTAAGAGGGCGAGTGAATTGTGATCTTAGCTTATAGATTGTCCAATTTTGTTCAACCTGCATATTACTTCTACCAAGCCCATACTTCAGCATATTATAAAGCAAATATCTTTCTTTTGGATTTCTTTTTACCTTCAGGAAGTAAGTTAATTCCTTTTGTTGTATCGGCGCCAAATGCTCCCTATGCTCCTTTCGCCTTGCAGCACGTTGTAGTTTTCTTAAGGTAGCTTGGGCATCTTCTACATCACGTTTTGCTTCTTTTATTTTACCTTGTACATCTGGCTTACTAGCACTTTTTTCTTTTGTTCGCTTTACTTCCGGTGCACGTCTTTTTTGCTCCTGTGGAATCCTGGGAACACCTGAAGACTGCGGCAAGCTTGATGATGACTTACTGCTCAGTCTTCTATTTATAAAATTTCCCTTAAGTGAATTGTAAAAATAATTATATCTAGTGTTCATAATATATTTATAATGTACATTAATCCTCAAACCCCTTAGACAATTTTAATATTTTATCCCTCATGCTAACTACAAATGCATCTGTCACCTGCGTGCCAATACCACTGTATTTAACATATTCTTTAAGAATTACCTTAAGGGTAGCATCACGATCAGCCCTATATATTTTTGCAGTTCTGGCTTTACCTGTATACCATCTTTTAAGTGCTCCACTCCCCGCCAAATTATCTAATATTTCCTGCCTACTCCAATTGTGGTCTACTTCACATCCATAACTTTCCATAAACCTATACATAACATATGTCTGAAGGCCTCTAGTAGCCATGCGTTTTCTGATTGTAGCAAGATCAATACTATCGCTCTGGTACTCATTAAATCTTTTTAAGTATCTAGCCATATCTCTCTTTAGTTGACCAGGGCTACCAGGGGAAGAATCCTTACTGTGATAAGGTGAATCCTCTATTGTACCTGAATTCCTTATTTTACTAGGATTAGAATGAAATACTAAAAAGCTATAATCTTTATGTCTAGAGGAATATTTTGGAGTATGCTTTATTACCAACGTATTACCATCGTAATAAAATCCTGTATGCTTACTACGCTGCTTAGTAAATTGTCTTTTTAGTTTAAAAATATTCCAATTCTGTTCAACCTGCATATTACTTTTACCAAGGCCATATTTAAGCATATTATAAAGCAAATACCTTTCTTTTGGGTTTCTTCCTTCCTTTAAAAAATAGTTTAATTCTTTTTGTTGTATCGGGCTCAGTGACTCTCTGTTTTTTCTACTTTCTCTATTTTTTAATTCCTGCAACTTTCTTAGTGCAGCATGGGATTCTTCCAGCTTACGTTGCGCTGCTTTTATTCTGGCATTCACATCTAAGCTATCGGATTTACTACGAACACTTTTTTTTAGCTCCTCAGCTTTTTCTAAACGCGCACCATTTTTTTGTGTCTGTGAAATTTTAGAGCCTGCAGACTTCGCAAAGCTTGATGCTGCCTTACTACTTAGCCTTCTAAAAACAAAACAAACATCTTTATATGAATTTTTGAAATAGTTATAATAAGTATTCATGACATATTTTAAAATTATCTTATTATTATAGCATAAAAAGGCTTAAAATGCAAGAATAAAACTACCAAATTAAAACAAAAAGCTATATAATATCTTCCCGTAAAAGGTTATAAAAAATATTAATGAAAATAATTTGTTCAAAAAAATTCGCAAATGGAGCAGTTTACCTACTAAAAACATCTGGAGGTAATTTAGTTGAAGCTACAGATACATTTTTACCTTACGAAACTATAAAGGCTGTAAAACGTAAAACTAATATTCTACCATCGCACAACCTAGGAAGCAGAAAAGACAGGTGGATGATTGGAATTTCTACTATGTCTGGATGTAGTGTTAAGTGCAAATTTTGTGCTGTTGCAAAAATCCCTCATATCAAAACCCTGAGCGCAGACGAAATGGTTGAGCAGGTAGATTTTATTTTAAGTAAAAATAAAAAATGTGACCCATTTAAGGCAAAAGAATTTAGAGTGCTTTTTACACGAATGGGAGAGCCCGCTTTGAATACAAAAGAAACTTTAAGGGCAATATCTAAATTGAATAAAAAATTCCCACATGTTACAATAGCAATATCTACTATAGGGGTAAATAATGAGTTTGCAGAGGAGCTATTAAAACTTCGTAATAAGAGTGGTAAAGATTATATCCAAATGCAATTCTCTATACATTCCACAAGCGAAAAAGACAGGGACTATTTGCAACCCTATAAAGACAAAATGGACTTTGCCGAAATTAATGATTATGCTAAAAAATGGGTGAAGAAAGGTTATAGAAAAGTAACACTTAACTTCACTATTACCAGAAAGGAAGACAGAAAATTTGAATTCGATATTAAAAATTTAAAAAAACACTTTGATCCTAAATATTTCTTTATTAAGATCTCGCCACTTAACGAGAATGTACACTCAAAAGAAGAGCAACTAAAAGGTCTGGTTAAAGAAAAAAATATAGCCTAAGTAATATAATATGAATAAAGAAAACTACACAAACCAAATATTAGACGAATTAAATGAAGCAGGATATGACGCTGCAGTTGCTATTGCTACAGAGGCAGAAGTAAAAGCTCAGGCTGCCTGCGGGCAAATATCCCTTCTTAATAAACAGGTATCTAAATAAATTTGAAAGATCAAATAAAAAAAGAGATTCAAAAAATAATAAAGCTCCTAAAAACCAAGGAGAATTCTTTTAATGAAAACTTATTAAAAGACCTTGAGAGTATTATTATTGCCTTAGATCTGGATATTTACAGAAGGCATGTTTTAACCGAACAATTAAGAAGGCTTGGTAAAACCAATCAGGAATTTATTAATCTGATTTATTATTATCAGGAAGGTGGAAAGTATTGGAAGAAAATATTCGACCTAATAGCTATAAAAGATAAAAAAACAATATTAGACCTGCTCCCCGGATGGGCACCTAAAATAGCTTACGGGCTTATTATGTCAAAATATAAGGGTGAATATTTTGCATTAGATAAAAATAAAAAATTTTTAAGCGACTTAAAAACATCTGCGGAATTCCTTTTGCCGAAATTTAAAATTACAAAACTTCATCAGAACTTTTTAAGAAGCGATAGCGGACTTAAAGCAGATGTAGTAATTGCAAATCATATTATAGATGATCTTATTATGAATATATTCTTTCAGGATTCTGAGGATATCTATAAGAATGAAACAATATACAATAAAAATTGGCAGTGGGTACTGAATAATAAAAATGAATGTGAAACAAGATTAATATCTGAATTAATATCTAAGATTGATTCTTTCGTTGCAGATGGAGGATTTTTAATATTAAATCAATATGAAGGATGCATTGAAAAAATGTTTCAGCAAAAAAAGGGGGCACAATTCTGCATAAAATTAATGCATAATTTAAAAGAACAGCTTATATCTGATTATAATTATATACAAGAGCCCCGAGGCAATAAAATAGATAAAGATACTGTAATTTTAAAAAAATGAGCAAAAGGCCATTCCTCACACTCGCAGATCTTATTAATACAAAACAAGTGGTAATTATAAACGATTGCCAAAAGGATCTTGTTGCAAAGGGGTATTTATTAGACAAATACGGCAGAAATTTTTCTGATATTGATAAGATGCTTGAGAAAATTGAAGCTCTACTACCGAAAGTTAGATCTTTAAATATACCTATTCAATTCCATCAATTCATTTATGATCCTGAGTTAATGGCAGGCAGAGCTGCAGAAAAATTCAAAAAAGGTTATGAACTACCATATTGTAAAAAGGGCAGTAAAGGCTAAAATTACTAAAGCCGAAACAGACCCTCTTGGATTCTCAAGTGTTAATAGCAAATTCAAAGCAAATGATATTATTGCAGAAATACAAGTGAATACTCCTGACATTATATATGCAAAAGAACCTGCGGATAGTGCAAAGAATATATTAGGTAGCAAGTTATTTAAAGATATGGACAAAAAATATAAAGGAATAGGAGGCAAAGGACATTTAATGTATGAAAAGTGGAGAGTTCTAAACGCTGAATCATCAAGAGCTATAGCAATCGCCAAAAAGAGCAGAGAATACTATAGTTTATTTAGATAAATATTCCTCTTTGGTAATGTCTTCGCCAAATCTATATATTTTTGCTATGAAGTCAGCTAAAGGTGTGTTTTTAGCTTTTTCACCTTTTTCGATTATTCTTTCTTTTTGACCATATCGTTTGATAGCTTCTTCGTCGGGTGAAAATCTACCTGCTGTTTTATTTTCTACTAGGTCTTTATACTTTGTCATTGAAATATCTGGTTATTATGTATTTTAATAGATTGGCGATTGACCTACTCTCTTTTTCAGATTCTTTCTTTAATTTTTCATCAGTTTCAGGGTCTAATGATACCCATCTTTGTACTCTCATTATATCATTTATTAAGTAAATAAGTAAGTGCTTCTTTGTATTTTGTAGTGTTTCTATTTTTGTACTCTCTGGCTGGATCTAGGTTGTCTTTTAAGTCTGCTATTTTTACAGCTCTTGCTGATTTGTTGCGTGATAGTATTTCTATATAGTCCATATAAGGTATTGTAGTGTCGTGTGTAAGCTTTTCTACAACGTGGGCTATCTCTATACCAAACTCGGATTCTATGTCGTCTAACGTGTATTTTGTGTCTTCTGCTACATCATGCAGAAGCCCGACTATCCGATCAAATGGCTTGTCTAGTAATAATGCTACTCTTATCGGGTGGTAGATATAAGGCTCGCCTCTTTTATCTACTTGCCCATAATGAGCTTCTCTGGCCAGTTGCAGTGCTTTGTTTACATTATTCATGGGTCATAATTATATTATCAATTTTGTCTACATTTGTCAATAGAATTAATCAGTTAAAGTTGTATATGCAAGCATCCATTTTCCGTTAGGCAATTGATGCTCCATATATATTTCTGTAATTCCTATTCCACAGTTTGAGATAAACTCTCTCATCTCACGTTCTGTGTTGAACGTTTTTGATTTGTCTATGTATTGCATAATAGCTAATTAATTGGTAAATTTTTGAAATTCTAACAAATGTCCTCCATCATTTATGATGAATAACATCTCTTTAAATGTCATTTCATCACAGTCTGACTCGGAATATCCAAGACAGTCTATTAAATAAGTAGTTGTATCAGATATTGTGTATTCATTTTTTATGCCTTCATATAATTTTTGCATGGTAACCGGCTGGCCTTCCATTGAGGCAAGTTCCATTGCAATTCCTGTATAATCACCAAAAGTAACACTTGGGCTAAATGTTGGCACAGCATTACCCATCAAATGCTTAACAGCATTATATCCATCCATCTCTTTTCCTATTTGATCATGTTTATCTATCTTAACCACCATAGGAGCTGCTCTGGTTTGCCCCTTTACTCCTTGTGCCATCAAAAGCAAACTACCACTAAAACCACCTGCAAGAGATTCTAAGTAAACATCGTCATAATCCATAAACATAGATGATACAATCATTCGCTGATCCTCTGTCATTGCATCGTATGCTTCTTGAGGTTTAACCTGACAACTATCATGAGGAAAATATTCAATATTTTCACGTCTCATACCGGCAATCATGGCAAGATGGCGAGTGCTTTGCACAACTTTAATTAAGCTTCCGGGAAAAGTCTTAAGAACCGCCATTCTATGTGCATCATAATCATTACTTGCCATTAAATGTGGAGACACATAAACATTCGGAAATTCAAGAGTATTTCTTATAAGATTTGCTGTGCCAAAAACCCTTTTATCTGTATGTGCACCCATCAAAATAATCTGAATATTTTCTCTTTCTTCTTCTGTGAGGCTTAAAAAATCCCTACCGATAATTTCAGACATTACACTTCTTAAATCCCCAAGAGGAATTGCTAGTGACTGAACGTTAATAATACTAGCACCTCCAACGAGATGGCTAATTTGTGGTACAAAATCTGCACCAGGTGTACCGATTAACGCATGGTGACCATGTGCCAAAAACTCTGGCTGTTGTTTTGGGTCGTCAGCGTCATGTAAATCACGCACTAAAACAGTATGTACATTAGCCCCTGCAGACTGCGCCGCTGCAGCTTCCTGTAAAAAAAGTGGTAATCTACCCAGCATTTGCCCTCTATCCTCTCCTAATAAACGGGTTCTTTCTCTATGGCCAATGTGTACCCTGGGGCTATCATCCGGCCCCATAAAGTCATTTATACAGCTATTAGCCAGTATAATGGTATGTTTTTCCATATTAATGTATATTATTGATATAGAATAATATTATACCAATTTTATTAAATTTGTCAAGTATAAAATTACTTGCAAGAATAAGCTAAAAAAGGTAATTTTATTTGCACAGAAAGATTGGTTAAAATTTATTTTAAAATAATTAAAACCAATAGGGCTTGTGCTTCAATGGGGCACAATGCTTAAAATTATAATTATCACACGTCACCGTAGCTCAGTTGGTTAGAGCGCAGGACTCATAAGCCTGAGGTCGTCAGTTCAATTCTGACCGGTGACACCACAAAAATTCCGTCAGGAATTTTTGTGTCTTATTCCTTCATCTCATTCCTTTTTGATAATCAGACGGAATTTGTAAAGATTCTTTACAAGCTGAACTTTTTTAAGCTACTTGGTAAAATTACTTGAAAAGTAAACATTTGTTCACTATAATAATTACATAATCAGCAATAAGACTATGTTCATAAAAAAATTTAGAGAATTGGGTTAAAAGAAAAACAGGATGCAAGAAATCATAATGCTCCATTAGTATCTGAAGGAGAAATATGGTGGGCTAGTATTGGAGTAAATGTGGGCTCGGAAATAAGTGGTAAAAGCAGGTTATTTTCCAGGCCTGTAATTATTTTAAAAAACTTGCTCATGGGTTTTATTTTGTTATACCCACAACTACGCAATGCAAAAAAGGTAGCTGGTATACAGAATTTAAACAACATGGTAAACAGATGATAGCCTGCCTTCATCAGGCTAGAACAATGGATTACCGTAGGCTTTCTTCAAAATTAGGAGAATTAGATGAAACTGATTTTAAAAAAGTAAAAGAAGGATTTAAAAATTTGTACTTATAAAAAAAATTCCCCATTCCGACAAGTCAGAACGGGGCCACGGGAAAATCCCGAATGTACTTTAATTGTAAAGTAAATTATTTTAAAAGTCAATAAATTTGTCATGCTGAGCATAGTCGAAGAATGAATAAATTTATTGTTCAAGTATACAATCTACCATGATAGTATCTACAGAAGCGTTAAAAGAGGGGTTAAATGCGATTGAATTAATTTAAGTACATCACTTGACAACAAATATGTATTTATTTTAAAATTGTAACCTTAATATTAACCTATATTAATATGACTACACCTGACGTAAGACAACCTACAGCTGAAGAAGAAGTGGCTTTTAGTAGATATATCGAATCTGTTTTTGCTGGTAACCTGAGTCATAAAAATGCACATGTGGTAATACAAAATTCCCTAGGTATATTTGCAAGAGATAGAGCTGTTACAAGAGAAGCACTTTTTACTGCCCTCCCAGAACTTAGACAAATAACAGAAAATGATTTAAATGGAGAAGGTGTTATTAATACTGATCCACGTTGGCAGTTTGCACTTGAACTAAGGAGGGCTATGAAGGAAAAATTAGAAGATCAATCTGAAACACCTAGTTCAATTGAAATCCCAGAAACATGGGAAAAATGTGTAGGAACAAACGTTTTTACTCCCAATATGAATTTAATGATGGCTCTTACTATGATGGGCAGAGTAAATCACGATGCAGATACAGGAAAGCTTATAATAGAATCAGATGAGCCCAATAATCCACATTTTCCAGCTTACCTAGCTCAATTACAAGCAGAAAATCCAGATGCAGAATTTGTTTTTTCTTAATCAAAAATCTCCTCCAAGTCCCAACATTTTGCCATTATACTAAATATAGCCCTGTAACCGTTGGCGTTTTATTAATTAAACGCAATGTTATAGTGAATTTATTGCTTAGATAAGCCAAAAAAGTAGTGTAACTATGCCTCAAGGGCAAATTTGGTAAACATCCGTTTGGGTAATTAATCTTCAACAGCTGCTTGTTCTTCTAATTGCTTCCTAATGTAATTAATTACAACTGTTTGTGCATTATCTGAGTATTGTGCAAGTTCTTCAGCTGTAGCATCAACTTGATCACCATTTAGCCTATTAAGTAATGCTGCACACACAATAGCTGCAGGTATGCCAGCGCGCGCACAAAACTCTGCAAACTCACTAGATTCCATTTCAATATTGCGAACACCAGCTTCATTATGTGCTTTGTGTAAAAATGCCATTCGCTCTTCTCTTGTATATGGAGGCTTAAGAGCACCATCTGATCTACCCTGACCTTCATAGAAGTCATGAGTCCCCATAGTGTTACCCATAACAGCTTCCACTTCACCCCTTGCATCAAATATATCCTGTGCTAATTGTCTATCTAGATTTGTAGGGTATGTGTAGTCTTTACCCAGCATTACCTTTGTATGCACAGGTTGTAATTTTTCGTTTATTGCGTCTTGTGTAACAACAACTGTGCCACCTTCAACGCCAACCCCACCAGATGTACCAATTCTAATAAATTTAACATCTGTACAACCAGCATATTCTAACAATTTTGTAACTTCATGAAGAAATATTGAAAGTGATGGCATTCCCATTCCATGAGATATAGAAAGAACAGGGCCTACTTTACACATATTACATCTTTCTGTTTTGCCAATTGTTTGAACTCCTCCTTCTGGTGTTTCTATGCCTAATTCTTCGGCAACCTTATTTCCAAAAGTCATAGCCCTATCTGGACTACCTCCCATACATACATATTTTACATCTCCAAACATTTCTCTTAATTGATCTGGTAATTTTGGATTTTTGTGTAACCCCAGATGATATAAAAAATCTTCATCTAGGTCCAAGAAATCACTGTTTCTTTCTTCCGGTGCGATAATACCCATAGTTTTAAGTGTTTAAAAAGTAAAGGAGGTCAATATACCTTATTAATTATTTTATTGCAAATAAATAGCCACCGACCACAGTCCATACAGACTTAGGGTTGCTGGGTAGTATTTTATAGTAGTTTTTAGATATTTAGCCAGAAAATAAGTCAAAAATACATTTAGTTTTGAGTATAAAAATTTAGACTTGCGCTTATTATGTTTTTTTGGCATAATACTATTCTTAATATAAATTCCCTCCATGAAATCTCAACAAGAAATACAGCAAATACTAGATGATAGTGAGCTTAAATCTGAATACAGGCGTCAGCTGAGCGATGCAATTAAAATGGCTATGGATTACCACGGTACGGAAACGGAATACAAAGAGCTTTTTAAAACCCTTATTGAGCTTGAAGAATGGCTTAAAGAAGTTTTTGGCACTGATAACGACAACAGATTTCCGATCGAACTGGAAGAAGAAATATTAGAAAAATGGCATACTGTGCAGGAGCAGAGAAGGAAAATTGATGATGTAATTGGAATTAGTGCTAAGAGTTTAGAACAATTTATTGAAAGTTCACTTAAAGGGCATGGGCTAGAAACAGATGAACTGGGTGATATATGCAAAGTCTCTCTTGATGGAATAATCCTTCCACCAGATGAGGCGCCTGTGATAATAGAGAATGGTAGTGGCAACGGGTTTGAGGATCCGCGTTTTCAGGAAAGGCTTAAGAATCTTTTAGTGGCTTTGGAAGCGAATGGGATATTTACAGATGATGTAGTACTTATTAGCGCAGGATTGAGGAAGGGTATGATGAGAAAGGTGTCTTATACAATTATTGAAATACCAAAGCTAAACCGTGAAATTTTAGTATGTAATCAGGTAGGAGAAGCTACCTTTGTTGTCTATGGAATATTGGGCAGAAAGACACTTCTTTCTGAAGACAAGAGGAGTTTACAGGAAAAATATGGTGCAAGGGTCGTAAGGGTCATCTATAGCAATCCGGGGCAATGGGAAAGTGAAGTTTTAGATCATCTTTTTAAAGATGTTGATGTGGATAAGCTTGAAAAGGTTGATGTAAAAGAACGTGAAGGCCTTAGGGCTGAAATTTTAAAAAGGGAACCTACTGCTGAGGAATGGGCAAACATGAGCTATTATAAAGAAAAACTTGGCTTTGAAATTGCAGGAATGAAGTTGAGAGCTATTGCTAAAAAATTCGGAATTGAAGGGGATCCTATTGGATATCGTAAGCTTTTCCTTGAGCTAGGCAGAAAAATATATGGTGATGAACATGAATGCCTTCAGTATGCTGAGCTTTCTGCAGATGAATTAAGAACTATGATTAAGGAAAAAATTCCTACACCTGAGGAATGGGTAAGCTTGGATAAAAAAGGTAAGGAAGAATTAAAAATCGCTCGAATGGGACTTTGCGCTATTGCCAGTATATTTGGGGTTAAGAGGGATACTGCCGGCAGTCATTCAAGGCACCTAATACTAGGAAGAAAAATATATGGGGAAGAACATGGATGCCTACAAGACCTTAATTTAGAGAAGCTAAGGCGCAGGATTATTGAAAAAATTCCTACTGCTGAAAAATGGGCAAGTATGGAACAAGTAGATGCAAGAAGAGTTAAAATCGGCAAAATGAAACTTAATGCTATTGCCAGGGAATTTGGAATTGAAGGTAGTCCCACATCGTATCGTTCAGTATTAATAGCATTGGGAAGAGAAATATATGGTGATGATCATGGATGCCTACAAGAGATTGCGCCAGATGAACTAAGGGTTAAAATTTTAGAAAAAATGCCTACAGCTGAAGAATGGGCGGAAATGAGTTCGGAAGAAAGGACAATTTTTAGAATCGCGAAAATGAGCCTTCGCACGGTTGCTACGAAATTTGACATCCAGGGAAATCCTATAAGCAGGCTAGATGTTCATTTTGAATTAGGAAGGAGGATATACGGTGAAGATACTGATTGCCTGAAAGGGTTTATAGCAGATGAATTAAGAATCAAAATTTTAAAAGTAATGCCCAATGCTGAAGAATGGGCGAGAATGAGTAATTCAGATAAAAGAGTACTTAAAATTGATAGAATAAAAATTACAGCTATTGCCAGGGTGTTCGGAATTGCCGGGAACCCTATTCAGACAAGGTCAGTTCATCTGGAATTAGGAAAGAGGATATATGGAGAAGATCATGAATGCCTAAAAGAAATTATACTATGGGAATTAAGGAATAAAATCATAGAAGAAGTTCCTACTGCTGAAGAATGGGCTGGAATGAGCTCGGAAGAGAGAAGTAAATTTAAAGTTGAAGGGATGGGGCTTGCTGCTATTTCTACACAATTCGGAATTAGTGAAAACCCCACACAGCGAATGTCAGCCCATCTCGAATTGGGAAGGAAGCTGTACGGAAAAAATCATGAATGCCTTAAATTTAACCCATCTACATCAACCCAATCAACAAAGAAAGGGGTGAGGGTTGGAAAAAGACCTGATCATCTTGCAGAATATTCGACAGATGAACTAAGGGATAAAATTATAGAAAAAGTACCCACTGCTGAAGAGTGGGCAGGTATGAAATATAAAGAAAAAACTTC
>CAYWJA010000037.1:0-3415 GCA_964458485.1 uncultured Candidatus Peribacteria bacterium
AGGTAGCGAAATTCCTTGTCGGGTAAGTTCCGACCCGCACGAATGGTATAATGGTCTGAAGACTGTCTCAACGCTAGACTCGGTGAAATTACAGAATCGGTAAAAATGCCGATTAACTACGGCAAGACGAAAAGACCCTATGAAGCTTTACTACAGTTTGACATTGAATCGAGAACTATTTTGTGTAGAAAACGTTGGACACATTAAAAAAAAAAAAAAAGTTCAGGAGGAGTCATCCTTGAAATACCACCCTAAATATTTTTTGCTTCTAACTTGTCCCGTTATCCGGGATACAGGACAGTGTTTGATGGGTAGTTTAACTGGGGCGGTTGCCTCCTAAAATGTAACGGAGGCGCGCAATGGTCCGCTAGGCCTGGATGGAAATCAGGTTGATAGTGTATTCGCATAAGCGGGCTTGACTGTAAGAGTTACAACTCGAGCAGGTGCGAAAGCAGGTGAAAGTGATCCGGCACCTTGTACTGAATTTTTTTCGGTACGTCCACGTGGGTGGGGTGTCGCTCAACGGATAAAAGTTACTCTAGGGATAACAGGCTTATAGTGCCCAAGCGCTCACAGCGACGGCACTGTTTGGCACCTCGATGTCGGCTCATCGCATCCTGGGGGTGGAGAAGCTCCCAAGGGTATGGCTGTTCGCCATTTAAAGCGGTACGCGAGCTGGGTTCAGAACGTCGTGAGACAGTTTGGCCTTTATCTGCCGTAGTCGTAGGAAAATTGAGAGACTCTGCTCCTAGTACGAGAGGACCGGAGTGGACTAACCTCTGGTGTACCAGTTGTCGTGTCAACGGCATTGCTGGGTAGCTACGTTGGGTTGTGATAACCGCTGAAAGCATCTAAGCGGGAAGCCATTCTCAAGACAATTTTCCCTATAGGTCCGAGGAAGACTACCTCGTTGATAGGCATCAAGTGTAAGCACAGCAATGTGTGTAGCTGAGATGTACTAATGACCAATCGACTTTATTATCGATTAAATTTTGGAAGCCTTATCAAAGGCATCCAGATACAATATGTTCTCTTTGCCTAATTTTCTGACTTTTTAGTCGGGATAATGGGCGAAGATTTTAGCCAGTAATTACTGGACGTAATTACTTCATTTCGGAATTCGTATTTCTGATTTCGCATTGTCATTTATTAAATTAGCATTTAGCAATTTTCTAATTAGTTAGTAAATGCAAAATGTAAAAATGCAAAATGTGAATCTGAAATCTGAGATCCGAAATGCAAAATGTTTAAAAGCATTATCTTGGTGTTTTTGGAGAGTGGGGTACACCTGTTCCCATCCCGAACACAGCAGTTAAGCCACTCATCGCCGATGGTACTATACCTTGAGGTATGGGAGAGTAGGACGACGCCAAGATAATGCTTTTAAAATATGTCGAAAAGCTTTAGAAGCTTTCTTCGGTTATTTTGAGTTACTAATAATTTATCTATCCAATCCCAGGAAATTCCTCTTCATCCGGTCTCCATGCAGTAATTACCATCTCAACCCTTGCATGATGTAATAATGCACAGCCACCAACAGTATCTCTGGAGGGTGGGGGATTATTATCTTTGAATATCCTATTGTAAACTTCATTCATATCATTAAAATCGTCTGATAATCCTCTACAGCTATCACAACTTACAGGGTCTGCAATCATAACTCTTACACTCATAACATGCCTAAGTGATAGGCGGGCTTTTTTTAGCTGTCTTTCAACTTCTTTTAAAATACATTCCGTTTCTGGTCCAGTGCCACCTTTGGCTAATTTACCAGTCCCTCCAACATCTATTCCAACTATGCCAGATAGTTGAACTGGACGACCGGGCTTTAAAGGTTCAATAACATGAGAATAGTTAGCAACATCTGGAGATCCGGGCGCACTATAAGATCTAAATATTGGTTTATCTTTTGGCATATTAAATAGTTTAATAATTAAGATTTAATTTTATCAAATATATAATAGCCATACAAATTTATACGTTTTTAGGTCAAAATAATATATTGTGTTTTTAGTTAATTTATGTTATAGTCTTTTACTACGATATACTTTAACTTATAAAATTATGCCAAAACAAGGGGCTGATAAGCCATCATTAGGATCAGGAATAAAAGTAGAAAAACCTGATATGTCAGACAAGCGTTTATTGCAAGCAATCAAAGAGAGTCCTAATATCTTAAAGGCTCTACAGGATGATCCTGAAGTTCAAGAAGTTATTGTAGGAGGAGAAAGTGTGTTAGAAACATACATAAGAGAAACCAGAAGAAGAGAAGAGCTAATTTCATTATTAAAAGGAAAGGTTGATAGTCTAGCATTAGACGCTAGAAGATCAGAAGCCGAAGAGCAAAATAAAGTTCATACTGAGAGTTTAAAGAGGCATTTAGATTCACAGAGTTTATCTGATGTAAGAGGTCTAACTAGAGCCTTAGCACAATTTGCTGAGGCAACAGAAGATGTTAATTTTACATTACCCTATGAATTTGATGCAGAACGCCCACATTCATCGGATAGTAATACCGGTGTAGGTAAATGGGTTGTCGATGGAGTTGAATATATTGTACATATAAATTATTCTACTATTAATCGCACATCTTTCCATATTACTTTATTACAAGTTGTTAACTCTAAAACATTAAACTTGGATGCTGACGCGGAGATACCCGACTATTTTAAAGGCAAGGCAACTGAAGTAGCTCATTGCGATAGCAATTTGCCACTAGTGCCTCATATAAAGGGTTGTGAAAATCCTGGTTGCTGCCATAAAAGATAGTAAGATGTAAACTATTGTATATTAAAATAGATTAAATAAATTAGTATGCTTTTTAGATGTATTTTGTGTAAAATTAAATCATGAACAAACAAAAAATTCTAATTCTCCCAGGTTGGCAGGATTCGGGAGATGAACATTGGCAGGGGATATGGCTTAAGAAGTGTCCTAATGCTGTAAAAGTAGAACAGGACGACTGGATGAATGCAAGTAAAGATGAATGGATATCCAGATTAAATGAATACATAGAAAGGTATAGTGTAGATACAGATATTATTTTGGTCGGCCATAGCCTTGCCTGCCCTACTATTGCACATTGGTCTGATCGGTATTTTGATAAAGCTAGGCCACAAGTAGAAGGGGCTCTTTTAGTATGTCCAAGCGATACAGAAGTTGTAGATTTTCCGGAGGAAATGCAGGGTTTTGCACCAATTCCACTAGAACCATTCGGTTTTAAAACAACTGTTGTGGCAAGCGAAGATGACCCATGGGTAGCTATTGATCGCGCAGAACATTTCGCAAAATCCTGGGGTGCTGAATTTGTGAATATCGGTCCGCATGGACATATAAACACAGATGCTGGGTTTGGTGAATGGGAGGAGGGGGAGAAGTTACTGAGAAGTTTGATGTAAAACAAAAATCCCCTTAT
>CAYWJA010000037.1:3425-15830 GCA_964458485.1 uncultured Candidatus Peribacteria bacterium
ACCTGCGTAAGAGGATTTTTTAAAGTAAATATTAAATATAAGAATTATTGTAAATCTGATTTTTTCTTTGTCATCCCGGACTTGATCCAGGATCCATGATACACCAGCTAACGATGGATCCTGAAACAAGTTCAGGATGACAAATAGTGAATCCAAAATGTTACGACAGTAATTCACCTTTCTTATCTAAATATTTTTTATGCTTAATTAGTAAATAAATGTTGTAGGCAAGAAAGGGGATAAGTAGAAGACTTAGCTTATGCTCCATAAAGAACACGTATAAATAATGAGATATGCTTATAAAAACTAATCTCAGGTAAAAGAATATAAATAAAACTACATGTTCAACAATCGATTCAGTTGCAGTTAAGACAGCAGCTGATGATGTTAAGATTGTATGAATAAATAATGCAAATGCAGCCTTAAGCGGTAATGCAACCATAAGCTCGCCTAAAGACTGAGTACTATGCATAATGTAGAATGATAGTTCGGAATATGTGAATCCTAAACTAACAATGAAGAAGCTTAAAAGCCTCAATTCTTTAATATTATGATGGATTAAATTATGTAAATATTCCCATTTATGCTCAACGGTTATAATAATCAGTTCTATGGCAATAAATGCCAAAATTACTAAGTAGTATTTAATGCTAAAAGCTAAATATTCAATAAGTACAAATGGTATAGAGAGCATAATTCCAAACAGGAATAAGCTCATAATTGTACCTAATTTTATGCGTTTCTTCCTTTTATGTATGAACATAACTATGCCCAGTACAAGCAAGGAAAGGCCTATGAAGAGCAAATTGTGAATCATATATATTTTTGTTTTTAAATTTGAAATTTAAAATTTAAAATTTAGGGCGGTTTTTGTGTCATAATTTTGTTTTTAAGTTATAAATTACACAATCTTTCTCTGGGAACGCAAAATATCCCTATTTATCCTTATGGGATAAAAGGTTGATATTTTTAGTGTTTAATATTTTTATTTTTTTCATCATCTTTATTACATTATACCATAAAAATAATAAAATGTCAATGGAGACAAGAATAAAAAGCAGGATTTTGGCTAGGGAATAAATTTGCAATTTCACTCCTAAATCTGTATCTTAAATTCCACTTTATAATATAAGTCAACAATAACTATGTACGCACTCAATAAAGCTCAAATCATCGGTCATTTAACACAAGCGCCGGAAATCAGGCAAACGCCATCCGGGCAGTGGGTAGGGGATTTAAATATAATAACAAGGCAAACTTTTATAAATTCCTCAGGTCAAGAACAGGCTGGAACCTCTTACATTAATGTAGTCGTTTGGCGTGGTCTTGCTGAAATTTGTGATCGTTTTTTAAAGAAGGGGAGTCAGGTTTATATTAATGGCCGTATTCAAACTGATGACTGGGAGGATCAAGAGGGTCAAAAACGTTATAAGACACGTGTTGTTGCGGATGAAATGATTCTTTTGGATCCAAAAATGCCTAATCCGGCTATTCCTCAGGGTTCAAAAGTTGGAGGTGGATTAAATCAGTCTGAAATTCTTGGTAATGTCACTCGTGATCCGGAGCTTCGTCAAACACCAAATGGAGACTCTGTTTGTTCTTTTGGTGTCGCAACAAATTTTTCATGGAAAGACAGATCAGGGCAAGATCAGGAAAAGACAGAGTTTCATAATATCGTAGCATGGGGTGAGCTTGCTAAATCACTTGCGGAAACAGTAAAAAAAGGTCGCAAAGTTTATATTGCAGGCCGACTGCAAACCCGCAGCTGGGAAACACCGGACGGTCAAAAGAGATATACAACAGAAATTGTTGCAGATAAAGCTCTTGCACTTGGCGTGGCAGATTCAGAAATAGGTACTCCGGAAGCACGTGAATCTGTTACAACTTCCACAGAAAACAAGGTTACTATGTCAGAACCCGCTGTAAAGGGGCAGGAAAGCCCATCTGTAGTTCCTGAAAATCCTACAAAAGTTCCGGCGGTAAACTATGAATCTGAGATTAAGCCGGAGGATTTACCATTTTAAAGTCTTTTTGTATGATACGAAAGGTTTTATTACTATTTGTCATCCTCAGCTTGACTGGGGATCCATATGATTGATGTTTTTGTATTATTACTTATTTACTAATAATCAGATAATCTGAATATGCGAATATTTTCGCAATATCTGCCAATAGGATGATTAGTATTTTAGTAATATAATCACAATTTGACCATATGGATCCCGGATCAAGTCCGGGATGACAAAGGGTAGTATACCCCTTAATTATTAAAAAAGTTGAATACAAAATTTGTTCATCTTTCGGCTTCGCTCAAGATGACAAAATTCGTTTTTTGAAATTATCGGGTTTTAAGTGTATATTTAATGCATGAAAAAGGTTTGTAAAATAACCGGTAAAGAATTCGAAATTACAGATGAAGATTTGAAGTTTTATGAGAAAATTGGTGTACCAATCCCTACACTATGTCCGGATGAGCGTTGCAGACGGCGATGGGCGTGGCGGGGGAAGGATTTTTTTATGCGTAAATGTGATAAATGCCACAAAAAAGTTATGGCGTGGTTTTCGCCAAAATTAGATATTATTACATATTGCAATGACTGCTATCGGTCAGATGATTTTGATACTACGGCATATGGGCAAGATTATGACTTCGAGAAGCCCTTTTTTGAGCAGTTTAACGAACTTTTATCAATAACGCCTCGTCATATATCCAATGCGGTGCAAAACGAAAATAGCGAGTACATAATAAGTGCCCATAAAAATCGCAGTTGCTACTTTGTGGATGAAATTGATGAATCCAGAGATTGTTATTTTGGTTATAATATTCAATTTTGCAAGAATATCGTAGAAAGTATATTCGTTCGAGACTCTGAAATTGGCTACGACCTTGCAAAGGCAGAGAATTGTTACTCTGTATTTTATTCAAAAAACGTGTTTAATTGTTCAAATTCAGCCTTTTTGCTCAATTGTCGGAGTTGTAAGCATTGCCTTTTTTCAGCCAATTTACGGAGTAAGGAATATCATGTTTTCAACAAACCTGTATCTAAAGAAGAATTTCAATCAGTTTGGAATGATATTTTTACAGGTTCACGCATCCGTATCGAGCAATGCAGGAAGAAATTTGATGAATTTTTAAAAATTCAGCCAACTCCACATGCAACTATTATAAACTGCGAAGACTCAACAGGGGATTACCTTTCTAACTGCAAGAATGTTAAAGATTCATTCTGGATAGATAACTCCCGAGATTGTCGATTTTGCAGCGATATTCATTACTCAAAGGATTGTTATGATGTGAATATTTATGAGGGAGAAATGATGTATGAATGCACTCATGTTGGACCAAAGGGGTATGGCCAGTTATTTTCTCAACTAGGATGGTTTTCTCATAACCTTAAGTACTGTATTGAGATGCATGGATGCAGAGATTGTTTTGGATGTGTAAGCCTGAAAAAGAAACAGTATTGTATTTTTAATAAACAGTATTCTAAAGATGAATATGAAAAGTTGAGTACAAAAATTGTTCAATATATGAAAAACACAGGGGAATACGGCGAATTTTTCCCCATAAAAATGTCACCATATCCATATAATCAAACTATGGCTCAAAGATTTTATCCGCTAACTAAAAATGAGGCTTTAAGTAGGGGATTAAAATGGGCAGACGATGAAGAGGGGATTGCTGGTGAGTCAGAGGCGGAAGTGCCGGAGAATTTAAAAGATATTTCATCTAATATCACAAAAAAACTGTTTACGTGCACTAAAAGTGGTAATAAGTATCGATTTACAGAGGCAGAAATTAAATTTTATAAAAAATACGGCATACCCCCACCAACCATGTCACCCATAGAACGCATTGAGAATATGTGGAGGAAGATGGGTGATCGTAAATTATCAGATAAAGAATGTCGCGATTGTGGCAAATCGGTAAAAACAGCATTGTCTGGTCAGGTGATGTGTGAGGAATGTTATATTAATCAGATTAAATAATTATCTATTTTTTTATCAGGGTTATTAGGGTATCCTTTTTTACCCTTACGAAAATGCTATACTTTTGCTATACTTTTCGTAAGGGTAGTTATACGTAACTATAAAATTTATGCAAAAAGAAGTACAAATGGCAATTCGCCTACCTAAAGAACTACATCAAAAGGCTGCATATAAATGTAAAAATGAGTTTCATATGTGCCTTGGTACACTTATAAAGTTATTTTTAAAGTCTTTTATAAGCCAGGAAGGCATTGGCTTTCAGATAGGAGATGAAGAATTCTATAGACTATTTAATAAATGGCTTAGAAAAAAGGAGTTTGAAACAGAGAGAAAAACACATTATCCATTTATGGGGCCAACACTTAAGGAATTATATGATTTTTGAGATTATAATTTTTTTTGCAATTTTATAGAATTACTATATAGTATGAATCCTATAATTTTTTAAAGATGCCCGATAGTCCACATCCTGTACCTGGCTCAATGCGCGAAAGAATTGCTGAAAGTAAGCTTAGATTAATACGATTAATAGTAGCTGAAATTCCTTTAGAGGAAGCCAAGGAAAAGTTGGGCTGGACAGATGAGGAGGTTAAGGCAACAAGAAACACTTTAATTGCAATTTTACTTGGCAAAAGAATAGTTCATTATGAATCTTTAGAAAGCTTAATCCAGTCTTGTAAAGAAAGAGTCTTAGGGCTCTGGACTTCGTCTGTTGGGAAATTTTGGAATTGATAATTAACCTTTCACGAAAACCGCTTTGGTTTTCATGGCCTTTCCCGCAAGTTGTTATTTTTCAATTCGGGGCCCACCGAAGGATACCCAAATTGAAAAATTTTATTTTATTTCTTTTTAGCCAGTTTTATCCAGTCCTTTAGCGATAATGTCTTGGGGCTTTTAACTAATGAAGTAGGGAAATTTTCAAAATGATGATTGACTACCTCCCAAAAATTATCAGGTAGTTTTGTATTGTTCTGGACTATTTTCATAATACAACTCATAACTTTTGGCTCCGGATAAACTGAGGTAGGGGGTACATCGGCGACTATCTCAATATCTCCATAGCTTTGAGCCTGCAGGCTTACCCGATAACAGCGTGGGGGCTGTCCCATCAGAGTTGTGGCATATTGCTTATCTGTAATAAATACCATGCCGTAAGGTTTATGATCTACTTCGGACATGAATTGGCGGTATAATTTGCCGCTGATATGAAAGGGAATGTTGCCGACGAATAAATAGTCCTGTTTTGGAGGTCTATACCCTAAGATATCACCTTTAATAAGGCGCAATCTGGATTGTTGATCACTTTTTTTGTTATTTGCTTTTTTGGAATTTTTATTATTTATATTATCAGAGAGGGATTGATGTATAAAATTTTTGTTCATTCCTCCGCTTTGGTCGGAATGACAAGCCATATTTTCATCATGAATAAATTTTTTGTTCATTGGATTACATTGTTTATTCGGTTTTATGGCAATGAATTCATTCGTAGGGGACGCAGATCTGCGTCCCCTACATGATGTATGAACACAAAATTTATTCAATAATATTTCAAATAATTCATCATCAAATTCCACACAATCAATATCATCAAATTCTTCGATTAGCTTATCTGTTATATATCCTAAACCACCTCCAATTTCGACTATTTTAGTACCTGGCTTATAAATTGATTTTATAGCGTCAATCAATTTTTGAATTACATCTTCATCTGTAGTAAAAACCTGCCCGTAGTATTTACGGGGGACGTGGTTATGTTGTGCTAATTCTGATTTGCAGATAGACTGGTTTATGCTCATAATTGTATTATAGCATCTAAAGGCGTCAGGCGTCAGCTATCAGGCGTCAGCTCTATCTAATTAGTTATTTACTGACGTCTGTCGCCTGACGTCTGTCGCCTGACGTCCTGAGGTTATGTCAAAACTTCTCAATCTAAAAAACACAATAGTCAGCCTATTCATCCTCCTAATCCTATCACCTGTAACAGGGGAGCTTTGGCGACTGCCATTGGCTGGTTTTGAATTTTTACCATCTGATTTAATTATACCAGTGTTATTTATCGTATGGGTAATTTATAAAATCAAACACGATCGTACCCTCAGATTTGGGAAAATTGGCAAGATGATAGTAGTATTTTTATTTGTCCTGACAATCACATATCTGATCAACTTATTCCGATTTAACTGGAAGGAGATGGTGATGGCGTTTTCTTATCTTGGTAGGTATGGGATGTATCTTGTATTACCTATCATTTTTTTTGATGTGATTAATGAAAAAAATATCCAGACGTCCAGATCGCCAAGCGTACAAACAAATAACCAAATACCAAATACCAAATACCAAATCGAATCAGAAATCAGAAATCCGAAATCCGAAATATTAATCATTTCATTCATGATAGCCTCTATGGCCTTAATCGTAATCCTCGGTTTCCTCCAGCTAAAATACTTCCCTAGCTTTCTTGAGCTCGGCATGCATATAAAAGGTTGGGATCCGCATATAGGGAGGTTACTTTCTACCTGGTTTGATCCAAACTTTATTGGTGGTTATCTTGCATTCATGCTTGGTCTTGTAATTTCTTTATGTATTTATTTTTGGCATAAGGGCAATAAGAAGTATTTAATTATTATGTCTGCGATAGCGCTTATTGGGGTAATTGCTCTTTATCTAACATTTTCACGCAGTGGATATTTAGCTTTTATTGCAGCTTTAGGTTTATTGGCATTATTTAAGTCTCGTCGACTACTTGTTGCAGGGGCTCTGATTGTTGTTTTGGTATTTTCTTTTTCACCACGTGTTCAGGAGAGGAGTATGGAGGCATTGGATTCCGGTAAAGCTTTAATTGGCTTAGATAGCCAAAAACCTCTCGACCCTACAGCTCGTCTTCGAGTGTTTTCTTGGAAGTTCGCCTGGGAAATGATTGAGGATCATCCATGGGTCGGCGTAGGATATAGCCGTTATGCATATGAAATAAATAAACGAGGCCATGGACTTTTGGGTGGGCATGCCTCAGGAGGATCGGATAGTTCTCTTTTAACGATTTGGGCAACCTCCGGTATATTCGGGTTGCTTAGCTACCTTTCGATTGGTTTTATAGCCGCTACAATCGCCATAAGGCGTTTATGGAAGAAAAAAGATTTAAGAAGTTATGTCGATTCTGGCCTGGTAGCTGGTTTTGGTGGAATGATGATACATTCGGTATTCGTAAACTCTCTCTTATTTCCGTTAATGATGGTCTATTTGATGATGGGGCTAGGTTTATTAGACGAGAAATAATTTTGACATAAATAATTTTTTTCATATAATGGGTCGGAGTTTGCCCTAATTTTTTTATTATGGAAATATTTAAAGAATTATCTTTTCAATTTATAGATAAAACAAAAAATAGCCCCAAACAGGTGGCCGATGTTTTAGCTGGGCTTGAAACTGAAGAAGAAAATGCAGTTCAGGATTTAAGGTGGATATTGGCTATAATAATGACTACGGTTATAGAAGATATACTTGATGAGGAAAATAGAACAAGAAAACATCCATACTTGGCTAACCCAGGAGATGAAAAATCTGATTTAATTACAGAATTAGATTTTGGCAGAGGGTTTAGATCTAGATTAAGAATTCCCTTTGGAGGTGATATTCAATTTGATAATCGTATTTTTGCACAAATTTTAAGAGATTTTAGAAGTAAAATTGCTGAATTCTTATGCCATTTTATTCCAGGCTCTAGAGTTTTGTAACTCTATTTATCCCATCAATTTCCCCAATATATCCAACAACTTCTTTGGGTAAGTATTTTTTCCATTCTTCATTATTCCTAATAGCTTCACGGATTTTTGTGGCACAAACAGGAATTTCCTCTTTTATTTTTTTCAATGGCACATCGTCGTATTTTTCAAAAAGTTCCTTTACTATCCCATCATTCCCTATAAATAGTGTATCGAAGTGGGGGACTATTGAGCGTACATGTGCTGGCCACTTGGGATTATTATTAATATCAGGAATGGGGACAATTTTTATCCTTGATTTCAAATTGTTCCCAAATTGTTTCCAAATTGTTCCCAAATTGTCTTCAGACAACGTTCGTATGATCATTTCTTTTCTCTCTTCCCATGTAAAAGGGTTGTCTTTTTGATGGTTGAGCTGTGAGCTGCCTATTCCTATAGTTAAAAAATCGACTTCTTTTAAAGCTTGTTTAATGGCAGAAAGGTGGCCTAGGTGAAAGGGTTGAAAACGACCTATAAATAATCCACTTGACATTTATAATTATTTATGTTATATTATTTTTCTTTATAAACTAAATTAATAAATTAACTTTATTATACTATGTCTAAAAATAAATCAAACCCAAATCCCACAGTTGTTGAATTACCCCTAGATAACTTAGGTGCCGTCGAATCATGGCTCCCGGAAGTAGAGGAATGGGCGAAAACTGCAAATTTAACAGTTGTTACTCGATTTAGAGATAAAGCTTTACAGTTAATTTTACAATCAAGAAATACGGATGCGAGTAGAATGCTGGCTCCGGTTTTTAAGATAGCTCAACAGAGAAATGCCAATAGAGGCAGGCGTCGCGTTCAGGAAGTAGTTACACGACAATTTAAAGTTGTACCTTCTATAAGGCCTGATTCTGGCGATAATGCGGATTCAGAAGGTAGTAATAAACTATTATCATTTCATGAGTTAAGTAAATTGGAAATGAATACACCCAAAGATTTGCGTAATTTTATGGATAAAATGGTTGAGTCTGGCAGATGGGAGGTGCAAGGCAGGGAAGTTTTAGTTCCTACTGATATTGGTGATACGGGCGTTGAACCAGGTATTAATCAAAGGCAAAACGAAGCAATGCTTTCTGCCTGGCTTCAAAAATGCGATGAATTAAATTATAGAAATATATATGCAAGGGCTACTAAATTAAAAGCACAAGAGATTGCAAGCACTCCATTAAAAGAAAAACCTGTATTTGAGCAGCAAGTTGTAGAACCAGTAGGTTTGTTTACGGAAGAGCAATGGGAAAAGATGAATGCTCCTGGATTGGCTGATCGCGCAGAAGGAATTAATTCAAAAACTTCCTTATATGAATTTAATTTTGAAATGACATTACGCAGCAGATGGATATTAACAGAAAAAGGAAATCTTGAACCAACAGCAGAAGGTAATGATGAGCCAAGTAATAACAAAGTTTTAAATAAAAAATTATTAAAAATATGGCTTAAAAAAGCAGAGGAATATTTACCAACCACAGATCAGTTAATGAAAGAATTACAAGAAATTGGAACTTATCGTGAAATGTTCGGTTTTCATGGAACAATGTGTCAACTTGGCAGGTGGCAAGATGGTGAAGATAAATTTCATCCTATAGCAGTTCATCATAAATTTGGTCCAAAGCATAAAGCATGGGCTAAAAACAAAAAGGAGAATCGTGAATTATTGGCTGCATGGAATGAAAGATTAGAGATGTATTTTTCTAGATCAGTGGAAGCAGACAAAGAATATATGGAAAAGGAGGCGGCTAAAGAGAAGATTATTACTGATAAAAAGCAAAAAAAAGTAGATGCAGGAAAGGCCAGAGAAGAGTCACTGGAGAAAACTGCACAACCTTACCAAATAGGTGAGGCAAAAATTACAGTTGGATACTATACAAGTGCTAAGGGTAATCAAGTTTATCAGGTTACTGCAGTTGAGGGTAAAAGTGATATAAAAGTAGGAATTGCAGCACAACTTAAGCATTTACCTGCTGTATTAAGAGAGGTTATAGATCCTGAATTGGCAGCAAAATTAGATCAAAGAAGTGGGGTTAGGTCAATATTAGAACAATATATACCGGCAAATAACAGAGGAGATGCCCAAGAAGGTGATGGTGAAGAAAGAGTAGCTTAATCTACCAGGAAAAGGACTAATAACTAAGGATTATGAACTAAGCATTAGCTTAGTACTTTGCACCACATGATCCTTAGTTTTTGGTATTATTAAATTACAAAGATTATAAAATTCACTTCGTTCGTATTACAAAAATTACAAGAATTAAACTGTTTTGCTAAAATTAGCCATTATAAAATTAATTATTAACAAATGCGAAGCTTTCAATTTTTGCAATCCTTGTAATGCGTTAGTTTTGTAATATCTATTTTTTCTTTATCACCAACGGCAGCGTCATATTTTGTATTTCCATTACCTTTACGCCGGCAATAAGCACATCTCTATTAGCTTTTACGGCTTTTTTTCGCGTATCTAATTTAGGCTTAAAGAATTTGTAATAATTCTGTAGTGATTTATATGCTCCGAGTTTTGCTTTTATTTCAACTTCACCTTCTTTTATTCCTACGAATTTTTTCAATTCCTTATCTGCATTAGGACCATCTAATGTTTTGATGTTGCTGAAAAATGCTGTTTCACTTGTTTTTACTTCAATTGCTTTAGCTTTTGAATTGGCTGTTAAAAAGGCAATTTTTGATTGTAAATCGTTAATTCTCTGATCTGTTTTTTTAGATAGAGTTTGCAGTAACTTTAAATATTCATCCAAAGAATCAGCTCGGCTGGTAGATTGATTTAAATACTGGAATAAATCTACAGAAAGAGTGTTTTTGATGTTACTTAAAATTTGCGCATCTGTTTGTAGCACAGAATCTATATCAACAGTTTTTTCTCCTAAATAATAAGTAGAAAGAACACTTTTTTGAAGTGCCTTTGCTTTATTTTGTTCTATTTTAGTTAAGTGCTGGCCAGTGCTCAAATAATTTGTCATCCATACACTATTTTTCAGCATGTTATCTATTTTAGCCGGCTGAACACCCTTGTTATATCCAAAATCTGAATTGGCTTTAGCAGCTTTGACGCCACCAAATGTTAATACTGATGAAAGTAAATTTCTATAATCCCAGCTAGCCTGCCTTTCTATTGCATAAGCACTTTTTACCCCCGTTTGCACCCCTTTTGTTATTAATTGTTTTTTCGGTAGTGGGGGCAGTAATGAGGTAGCCGGCATTTTTATCTCCTCTTTAATAGTTTTTTGAATATTTACTTGTTTTTTTTCCTGAACTTTTTTTTGAACGACACTTTCTAAGGTGTTCCAATTTCTGAAGATCATTACTCCAATAAGTACTACAATGAAAGTTATAAAAAATATAGGCCAAATATTTTCTTTTAATGGGTTATATCTAGACAAAAGAACTTTCAGCGTTTTGTGCGCTTCATGGTGTTTTTTTGCATGATGATGGATATTTTTCTTATTCATATTGTTTCCAGATTGTTACCATATTGTTTCCAGATAGTTACTATTTGGCAACCATTTGGAAACGCGAAGCGGGTAACTACTTGGTAACTATTTATTACTGCCTAAACCCAAATTTATCGCTACCCGCACCTTCTTTTGGGGTATCTCCTTTAAATATTCTTAGCCATGGATATTTAGTGTAAGGAATTGATGGAGTGTTGATTCCGATTATCATATTAATTTGATCCGTAAGTGGTTTTGCCAACTTGGCAAATGCCAATTTATTATCTTTTAAACTTTTAATACCTTTAATTGCATTAATATCCTTTTTTAACTTTTTAGTAATCTTATCATCAAATTTTATTTTTTCTAAAAGATTTAGCATTGCCTCGAAGGTTTCTTGTTGTGTTGGATCTAATTTAATCGATTTAATTAGTAGATTTAAGGCCGATAAATTAGCATGTAATTCAGCGCGAGGATCAACTGACCTATCACTCTCTTTTGCCTTTGGCCATTCTTCATTTTGTTTTGATTTTAATAAAAATTTTACTAGAGCTTTCCAGCTAGATATTGATTTTATTGCCCCTATAAACATCTGGAATTTTGAATCATTAGCTCTTCTGTTGGAATTTGCAATTGTTGGAGTTAATCGTTTAATTTTTGTAAATATTTTTTTTGCCTCCCTCCTTCTTTGATCCGGGGTTTTATTTTTACTAAATGATTCACTTAAATTAAGAGGTCCTGTGTTATTTTCTTTTAAATGTTGTGGATTTTGTTTAAAGAACTTTAGTTCGTTGGCTAGTTTTAATGTAAGTCCACTAAATTCTCTTTCCCTTGGGTCTCTATGAGTTGTCCAGTCTTTGGCAATATGATCAGTTGCATCATTAAATAGTAAAATTGGGTCTGGTTTAATAATCCCCAATAGCCTTCTTTCTTTATTGTGGATTCTAATGGGCCTGACTCCTTTGTGTTCCAACATAGGTGAAAGATTTGAATCTCTTGCAACTTTTCTATATTCCCATATTGTAGCCTTTCGTTTTGGAATAGACGAATTAAGAAGTCTTCCTTGTTCTCGGTAAAAATGAGCCATAGCTTCTTTGCCAGCTTTAGAGGATTTAATTTTATGCAAATGTTCTTTAATGCCGGATTTTGCGAGCAAATTACTTATACCTATGTTTAACTTTAGGGCGGTAACAATAGAAGATGGCATT
>CAYWJA010000038.1:0-13982 GCA_964458485.1 uncultured Candidatus Peribacteria bacterium
TGGCATGACTCATTTCTTCTTGTGCCTGCATTTTCATCCAATTTGCAAAACCAGGTAGGCTTTTATCATCAAAATACGCTGCCATTGCAAGATATAAGTAAGCAGAATACATTTCTGCATTTATTTGAGCGTTAATTGCTTTGTTTACTTTTGTGTTCATAATTTTAATATTAAAAGTTATCTTCTACATAACTCCAATTTACCACATTCCACCATTTTTCAATATAGTCAGGTCTGCGATTTTGGTATTTTAGGTAATAGGCATGTTCCCATACATCTAATCCTAGTAACGGTATCAGACCTCGGCTAACAGGACTATCCTGATTAGACGTGTTAAGTATGGAAAGATTTCCTTCTTTATCCTTCACAAGCCATGTCCATCCTGCGCCAAATAGTGTAAGGGCAGAATTATTAAATTGCTCTTTAAATGATTGGAGACTTCCAAAAGTATCATTAATCGCCTGCAAAAGATCACCTGATGGCTCACTGCCACCTGGCTTCATCATTTGCCAGAATAATGTGTGATGTAAATATCCTCCGCCATTATTTTTCACGGCGGTACGAATATCTTCAGGGACTGCCTCCAGATTACTAAGAATTTCTTCTACATTTTTTTCAAATAATTCAGGATGCTTCTGCAACGCAGCATTAAATTTATTTAAATAAGCTTGATGATGCTTACTGTGGTGTATTTTCATAGTTTCTTCATCCACATATGGCTCAAGTGCATTATATGGATAATTTAGTTGTGGTAGTTCAAACATGATTTTTTTAATTAGGAAATAAAAACATTTCGCATTTCGCATTTCTGATTTCGCAATGTCATGTGTCATTTTACATTTAGCAATTACTAACTAATTAGTTAAATGCCAAATGAATAAATACCAATTGTGAATGCGAAATCAGAAATGCGAAATGAAGCTAGGCTTTGCCTAGCGTCTCCCCTCCTTTTTTCCATCCAACAGGACATAGATCGCCTGTCTGGAAGGCCTGTATAAGGCGTACGAGCTCATTTACGTTGCGCCCTATTGCGAGATCATTAACCATGTAGCATTTTAAAATGCCATCAGGGTCGATAATAAAAGCGCCACGCAGACTAATTCCTTTATCTTTTAAAAGAACATTATAATCAGAGCTAGTTTGCTTTGTTATATCGCTTAAAAGCGGATAATGTAGGTCTCCCAATTCTTCTGACCATGCTATATGTGAATAGACGCTATCTACACTTACTCCAAGAATTTGTGTATTTATTTTTTCAAAATCTTTAGCATGCTTACTCAGCTCCAGAAGTTCTGTTGGGCAAACAAATGTAAAATCTAATGGGTAAAAAAATAAAAGAACCCATTTTCCTTTAAAATCTTTTAAGGAATATTTCTTTTTTTGACCTTTGCAGTAACCCTCCATTTCAAATTGTGGGGCTGGTTTGCCTATTTGTAATTCTGTGCAGCAATCTTCACCGCAACATGATGTATTTTTGTTATGAGTCATAACTTTTTAATTAAGAATTAAAATATTTCAGATCTCTGATCTCATATCTCAGATTTATATTTAGTATCTAATTATCTGATAATCGACTTATTAAGATGATCAGATGTAAAATGACAGATCAGATCTGAGATCTACAATATTAGTGACAGCTAGAGCATTCACCGAACATTTCTGCATAACTTGGGTCTATTTTGAATCCAGACTGCTCCAATTCTTTAGATTTAATTATGATCTTATCCACATCCATTAAGTCTAAAATACTACCACATTCTCGACATATTAAGTGACAATGTTTATCAGCTCTACCGTCATATCTTGCTTCATTTTCTTTAGATTTTAATTTAAGTATTTTTTTATTCTGCTCCAGAAAATCTAGATTACGATATATAGTAGCAAGCCCTACATTCGGAAGCCTTTTTTCAACTATTTTGTACAACTGCTTTGCTGTTGGGTGAGTATCTAGTTTTTGTAATTCCTCTAATATTATTTTTCTTTGGGCAGATTTCCTATGTTTTTTATTGGTGATTAATTTATTCATTTTATTTAATTAATAATGATTCTTATTATCATTATATCAAATTTAAAATAAAAAGCAAGAGTTTTTTTAAATAAAAAAAACACCCCGAGAATTAACTCATCGGAGTGTTTATGTTTATATTCTAAAAAGAATTTATATTACCATGCACATCTCTCTGCAGAATCCTGCATCATTGCAAGCATTTCATCTTCATCTATACCTCCATTTGATTCATCTGCTTCTTCGCAAACAGAATCTGCAGGTACATCTGTAGTCATGCCTCCTCGGGCATGGCCATCTATTCCAGATATTGATATGCGTGTTAATTGTGCTATCTCAGCACGAGGATTAAATTGCTCAGCTGATTCTTGTTCAGCAGGGGAGGTTTCCAAACTCATAGGTTAGGGGGTTAAATAATTAAAATTAAATATAAAAAAACCGCTTAACATGGAATGACGACCGCAATTGGGTTGCGACATCAGATGTTAAGCGACAATAATGAGGTTAGTTCGTTTCATTTCGTATACAGTTTATACGATACAATTAGTTTTGTCAAGGTTTTTTTGGTTACGAATGGAAAACCCCTCTCATCGTTACTAACAAGAGGGGTTTTTAAGTTTTAACGGAATTTTTTATGGAAGGTTAATTGGTGTTGCACTTGGGTTATCTGAAGGAACTACTGTATCAGATCCACCCATTATTACATCGTTAACTAAATCAGCGATTTTAGAAACTTCGGCACGATTAATTGGTGCGTTTGGGCGAAAGGTAGTCTTGCCATCATCACCACTTACAATACCAAGTTTTTTTGCATATTGAATATATGGTGCAGATGCATCACCCACCTTAACATCTGAAAAATCTGTTGAGGTAATTTTGTCAGGCTTAATTTCTAAAGCCTCTAATACCATACGTATGACTTCACCGCGTGTAGCTGGTCTATCAAGGCTTTTGGTACTTTTAACTAAATCTAAGCCAAGATCTTCAGCTTTTGCTGCATAGGCTTTAGCCCAGTGATTCACTGCAACTCTAAGCTTCGGAGTTTTGCCAACAGCCTTTCCTTTTTCAGCTGTCTCTAGGCCAATTTTTAGAATTTCAGCAACAGTTACGTTATTTGCAGGTCTGAATTCGCCAAGTTCATTACCATTTTTATCCTTATATCCACCTACAACACCTCTTTTTTTAACAGCAGCTACATATTTTGTAAACCACTCACTATCATCAGTATCTTTAAAAGGAATTAATTGTTTTGAATATTTCCTAAATTTTGCAATCTTAATAGTGTTATTAACTTTCCTTTTTAATGCAGCAGCTTTTTTTAATGCAGCAGCAGGGGTTACATCATCCTTAAGCTCTTTTAATAACTTATCTATTTCTGCCTGCATTTCTGTAGAACTTGTATCATCAAAATTATAATTAGTGACATCTTCAACAGCCTTTTCAATTTCATCTAGCCCAGAACCACCTTTATTAAGAAGTCTTAAGCGGTCTAATTTTTTATGAAGATCACTTAATCTCTCCTGCACTTTTACCTTATGTTCAACAAGCCTGTCTGTATTTACTTTTGTCAATCCAGGGAGAGCTTTAAGAAGAGGCTTTATATGAATCATATGATACTTATCGATTTTCTTTCTTCCAAATATTTCACTACCTTTATAAGTTTTATTTAAGTCTCCAATAGAAAGGGTAATTTCTAATTCTTTATTGGTAGCTGTAGAAGTGGTTACTGGCGGTATATACTCTACAATCAATCCATCCCAATGACCCGCAATTACAGATTCAAACCCTATAGATGATCCGCTTGCAACAGTGACTTTATCATTTTTTTCAAAAAGAATTTTTTTACGAACTTTTAAAGTACCAACATTAACAGAAATTTTAGCTTTATATTTGGCCTTAGGAATTCCTGCAAGACATTTTTCAGGAACTTTATTATTGTCTGCATAATCTTTAATCTCCTGTGCAGTTGCCCTAACACATGCCTTCCTTTTACCAGTTAAATTACCCCACCGGACTTCATAAACACCTTTTCTGTGTACTATTTTTTTAATTTTATCAACAATTTTTTTATTCTTTTTAAGAGCTTTAACGCGCAATTGAGTTTGTAATTTTTTAAGCTTGGCAATATCTTTTAAAAATTTTGCACGTTTTTTAGGATTCTTTTTAGTTTCCTTATTTATTTTATTTAATTTGTCTTTAACGGCCTTGTCTACATTTTGAATGGTACTTGTAATTGCAGATTCACTTTTACCCTCCAGGCTTTTCATAACACTATCAACAGTAGTTTCTACAGTTGGCGGAGTAGAGTTTGTTGGATCTTTAACTACCTCCTCAACAACTTTGGTTGCGTCTACAGGCAAAGTAGTTGTTGCAGTGGAAAATGTTGATTCTGCCTCTGATGTTGTGGAGGCTGAAGTATTAGCTTGAGAATTTGTTGCACCAGAGCTGCTGGCACTATCTACACTCTCTGCTGCATACGCAGGGAGCATGAGTTGTGTAGCGAGAATTAAAAATGCAGTAATCCCCGCACACTTTTTTAAAAATATATTTTTCATAGTGAAAAAGTTAAGTAATAATCACTTCTGTATACACATCAAATTCTATAGCATTACATTAAAATTATCAATTTAATAACTTTTAGATTGCTAGAATACATTTTTATTTTATTGTAGTAAAATTAGCAATGGTTTTATAGCTCGACCCACTCGATATTAATTTACTTTCCAGCAAATAAAATTCATTTACAGTAAAAAAATGTGGTTCACCCCTTAGGGTGTCTGGTGGTTTGGGTGGTGCTTTTTTATAACGCCCCAAAGTTATATGTGGTTTAAATGAAAAGTCAGCAATTAATCCAAGTTTTTTCATCTCATTCTGTATTTTATGTGCAAATTTCATTAAATTATCTGTTTTTTTACACTTAATCCATACCCCCTTTGGATTAAATTGGTTAGGAAATACAAGTGCATTGCCCATTTGCACATCAAAGGGTTTAAATTTGATCTCTTTCAATGTTTCCACTATCTGATTAGACATTTTTTTATTTATATCATTGCCTAAAAATTGAATAGTTATATGAAAATCATGAACATTTTTCATATTAGAGAGTTTTGATTGCAATTGAGCGCAATATTTATGTAATTGTTGGGGAATTTTTATAGCAATGAATAGGCGCATTTTTTTGTGGGTGTATGTATATATGTAGGGGACGCAGATCTGCGTCCCCTACAATAATACACAACAACAAATGTAACCGAACAATAAAAAACATTGACTCTTCAATAATTTTATTATAATATAATCTCCTAATAAGCCCTCTTTCATTTAATAAAATAGGGTTATAATAATTAATAAATGAAACAGAAAAAACCCGATAATACCGAACAAGGTTATCCTTCTGCACCTGAGCCTGCAGGGCAGGATTCCGAGGATATACCAGGAGCCTTACAAGTATGTGATACAGTATTAGATGCAGGTGAGAACGTAGACCCGACAGGAGATACATTTTTTGCAGAGAATACTCCAACCCCAGCCCCAGCCCCAACCCCAACCCCAACCCCAGATCCATCCAGGGATATTTTAATGAGTGGCAGTGAGTTACCAGAAAAAACAGAGCGAGAGGTAATTATTAATTACACCGAAGAACAAAGTGGAGAGGATGGAATGTCGCCAGAAGAAAGCAGGATAGACGATGCTCAAAATCCAGAACAGTCACAGACAAGTCCAGATAAATTACAGACAGGGATTTTGGGAACAGTCCTTGATTCCAGATATCGAATATTAGATACAATAGGCGAAGGCGGTATGGGCATGGTTGTAAGAGGGCATGATATGAGACTGGAAACAGAAGTAGCTGTTAAAGTTCTTCATTCAGACCTCTTAAGCGAAGAAAGTCAAAGGACGCGTTTTAAAAACGAGGCAAAAACACTTGCTGCACTTGGTAATCCGCACATAGTAAATGTAATTGATATAAACGAAACACCTGAGGGCAAGCTATATTTTGTTATGGAGTTTATAAGAGGAGATAGCTTGAGTGGTGTTTTAGAGAAAAATGAAGGACCTTTTACATGGATGAGGGCTGCAGAGATTATATTGCAAATTTGTGATGCTATGCAGGCAGCACATGATGAGGGAATAGTACATCGGGATTTAAAACCAGAAAATATTCTCCTAGACAGTAAAACCACTAGGCTAGATTTTGTAAAAATATTAGACTTTGGTATTGCTAAGGATATAAAAGTCCCTAATAGCAACCTTACTGCAACTGGTATGGTATTTGGCACTCCTGGATATTTATCTCCCGAGCAAGCAAGGGGGCAAACCGTAGATCATAGAGTAGATATATTTCAATTGGGGATAATAATGTATGAATTACTGACTGGAACAGGTCCTTTTGAGCCAGAGTCAGATTCGCTTGCTGATATTATAGTTGCACATTTAACAGGAGATCCAATACCATTGTTGGAGGCTAACCCAAATGCTGATATTGATGCTGATATTGAAGCTATGGTCATGAAGTGTTTAGAAAAAAATCCTGATGATCGTTTTCAATCTATGAATGATTTAGCAGCAACAGTTAGAAGAATAAAGGCCAAGAGGGAAAAACAAAGTCCAACTATTTTAGGCATGGAGGGTCTAGTGCCACTTGGGCACAGGACAGCTGGTATAAGTAGGGAAATACATAAATTTCCTGTAACAATACGTAGGTTGATACTCGGCTTAGGCATAGGAGTTGTATTAGTAGGCGGAGGCGGTTTATGGTATTTAATGTCAGATGGTCAATCACCCAAAAAATATGCAAAACAACCCTTGACATCTCCTGACCCAGATTTTGGCAAACGCAAATCTCCTGACACTGGTATGTCGCCTAGGTTAGATGCATTGGCTCCAGATTCGAATAGGCCAGATTCTATAGTTAATAAGCCGGATATCGGCGTTGCGCCACCTCCACCGGACAAAAGAATAAGGAAAAAACCTAAAATTAAGAATGGAACAAGGAAGCCACGACCAAAAGTCAAACTTAAGCCAGGGGAGCTTCCGGAAGATCCTGGTGTTTAATATTTGAATGACACTAAACAAAAACCTGATATTTGTAGTATTTTTTGGTTGGGCATATTTATAAAATTTAAGAATATTATTGTAGCATATATTTAATGAAAGGCAACTAATTGCTTGAGAATTATGCTGTTTTGGGTGTATCCTTAACCTAGGAATCAATACTACATTATTCTGAATTCTAATTCTTGAATCCTGACTCTTATTTCAAAATGAAACTTTCATATATAAAAGGCCTTAGCTTTGGTCTGACCTCCGGCATCATCACTACGCTTGGTATGATGGTGGGTTTGCATGCCGGAACGCATTCCAGGTTGGCCGTTATAGGAGGAGTTTTAATGATCGCCATTGCAGATGCTTTTTCTGATGCGCTTGGTATCCATGTTTCTGAAGAGTCAGAAAATAAGCATACAAAAAAAGAAATCTGGGAATCAACAATATCCACATTTATATCTAAATTTATTTTTGCACTGACATTTTTGATACCGATCTTACTATTCAGCCTATCTGTCGCTATTTGGGTCAGTATAGGATGGGGGTTCTTATGGTTAGGCTTAATAAGTTATTTAATGTCATTAGACCAAAAAGAACCCGCCTGGCATATTATTGGTGAGCACTGGGGAATTGCCCTAATCGTAATATTAATCACCCACTATGTTGGCAAGTGGATATCCGCAACTTTTGGAGTACTTACTTAAATCTTTTTAATCCTTTTTTTGTTATATTTTATAGAATGAATCATATTGCGAACTTTAAAGTATCTATGTATCCCTAGTATTATATAGATAACACCAAGTGGTATAAATATCCATCCAACAATAGTTAAAATTTGTGAATCAAAGAATTTAATAAAAGTGACACCAGCGACAAAAAGAGTTAAAGAGGTGCGAAGAGAGCCTAGCCACGTTCTTTCATTCGATAAAAATGTACGATGCGCTGCCAAATAATCGCGCAATATCATTTCACCTTTATGATATTTATTATGTGCTTTTTCGATCATTTTTTTATTATTTATTTGTTATACATTATTCATTATTACTTATTATTTATTATCCAGCAAGTGTCTAAAGTTAGTTAATAAAAAAATAAAGAATGAGTTAGAGCGAAAGATAAATAAAAAGTATAAGAACAATAACTAGTGTGCTAGCTACAATGCTCGGTAAAATATTTAATTCAAAAACATAATTTATATAAATTGGCAGAAGTATAAGTGAAACACCAACAGGTATAAGCTTGTAGTAATCTGGCAGTACTAAGATTAAAAATATTATAAAAAAAGTGATTATGGCACTTGTCCACATTGCTATTGATGTGATGTTTATATCTATAACCCAAGATACCAATAAGGTTGTAGAAAAAATAACAGCACCAATAATCATTGACACCAAAATGCTCAGAAAAATCCTATTCCATGGTGATTTGTCTTGTTTAAACATAATTTATATCTCTATTTAGATCCCCCATTGGATCCCCCATTGGATCCCCCATTGGATCCCCCATTGGATCCCCCATTGGATCCCCCATTGGATCCACAATAGGCTTTAATCCATTTTATAGTGTTTAAATTTTGTGCAAAAATTACTACTGCCATTATCATGTTCTTTTTTTACTTTTCTAAGAATTTTAATAACTTCAGTACAGTTTTTTGCTAAAAATAATGGGTTCATTTCATCTGGACTAATAAGCCTTTTTTTTAGCGGTCCTTTCTCAATCCATTCAACAAGACCTTTCCACATATTACTCATAAAAATAATTGGTATAGGCTTAATATGTTTTACCTGCACAAGTTGCCATGTATAAAAAAGTTCCAGCATTGTTCCAACACCTCCAGGTGCGATAATAACTGCATTGGAAAGCTCCATAAAGCCCTCTAATCTATTTGAAAAACGCTTGAAATCTTTTTGGATATCCAAATGTTTATTAGACATCTGTTCTCTTGGGAGCTCAATGGTCAAACCATAAGAATTTAAATCGGACCTTTTCCGACCTTCTTTATGACCTTTGTTTGCAGCTTCCATAATTCCAGGACCTCCACCAGTTACAATATCATAATTCTCCTGTGCAATCATGCGGGCTAGACTATAAATTTGTTGGTATTCCGGATCATTTGGCTTTAACCTTGCTGATCCGAAGATAGTTACACGAAAGTGTTTTTTGTTTATTTTCATTTATTCGGGTCGTGGCTAGAATAGTGGCTAGAATAGTGGATTCTATTCCACAATCCTAGCTACAACCCTAGCTACAATTCGTTATAAATTAATACAATTCTCCTCCAAATCCTTTACCCCAATACCAGCAGAATCATAAAGTTCCATTGGCTTGCCAGATAGCTGATATTCCTCAACCGCCATATTTTTAATTTTTATTGAAAGGCCTTCTTGCGCAATAACTTTATTAATTTGTGCTGCATATCCAGTATGTGGATTATGATCTTCAACGGTAATTAGCTTACCAGTCTTATTTAGAGATGCAACAAGAGCCTCCTTATCAATTTGTCTAATAGAACTTACAGCCAATAAATCCATGCTTCGACCTTGCTCAGCACCAGCATTTTTTAATTTATCTGCAACTTCCACCGCCTGTGAAACCATTGAGCCAGCTGCAACTACTGTTACACTATCGCCAGCTCTCAAATGATCCATTTTTCCGTATTCAAATTTATAATTTTCATCATAAAAAGGTGTTCCATCTTCTTTTAAAATAACTTCAAATTTATGACGACCCATCCTTACATAAAAATTGCCGTAATGAGACGCAATAAATCGGATTATCCGATCAGTTTGGTTTGGGTCTGCAGGCTCTAAAATATGTGTGTTAAAAAGCCCAAGCAAAGAACCCATATCATCAACGGTTTGATGGGTCGGCCCATCTTCGCCAACAGAAAGTCCGCAATGGGTTGATACCATTTTTACATTTGTCTGATTGATATCGTTAAGGCGTGCCTGATCTTTTGCGCGACTAGACATAAATACCCCAAAGGTAGAAGCAAATGGGATAAATCCGGATACACTCAATCCTCCGGCAAAACTAACCATATGCTGTTCTGCAATTCCAACCTCAAACACTCTTTCCGGAAATTCTTTTTGCATTACTGTTGTTTTAACAGAACCCCCGAGGTCAGCGGTCATAGCAACTATATTCGGATTTAGCTTTGCAAGATCCAAAAGTGCCTTACCATAAGCTCCACGACAATCAGCCTTTGTGCCTGCAGGTAAAATATTTGGCGTGCCAGTTTGCACATCCTCCATAGGCTTTAATTGGTCTGGAAAATCAGGTGTTGGCGGATTCCATTTAACAAGTTTTCTGAATTCATCAAGCTCTGTTTTTTCTTCATCAGAAATTTTAAGTTGTCCAGCTAGCTCAGATTCTGCCTGCTCTGGCTTTGGCGGAATTCCATGCCATGTAGATTTTATAGCAGCGCCATCTGGCTCCATAAAAGTAACGCCTTTCCCCATCACAGTTTTTCCGATTATCACTGTTGGCTTATCTGATTCATAACTTTTACCAACCGCATCCCACATTGCAGTATGATCATGTCCGTTAACCTCCAAAACATTCCAATTACCAGATTCAAAAATCGCCTTTAAATTAATTGGCATTGTTTTTTCCAGGCTATCTGTAAGCTGAACCTGATTATAATCCACAAATAATGTGTAGTTATCCAATTTATATTTATTCGCAAAATGCATCATCTCGTAAACCTGCCCTTCATCACATTCACCATCGCCGACTAACCCGAAAACGCGACGGTTTCCTTTTTTTAACTTATCTGCCACGGCAAAACCAGTTGCAACAGAAACACCAATTCCGAGCGGTCCGGTTCCATATAAAATACCTGGCACATGGCGGGTTATATGCCCTTCATAAATTTTACCAACCTTTCTAAAGTCATTAATTACCTCTTCACGCGGGATGTATCCCATTTCTGCGAGAATACTATAAACACCCGCAGACACATGCCCGTTAGAAACTACGACGTCTTCGCCAGTTTGACTAATAATAAATGCATAAATTAACGACAAATAGTCAATTACAGAACATGCCCCGCCAGGATGACCTGATTGCGCATTTGCAACCATTGCAACAATTGAATGTCGACAACTTTTGCTTAATGTATTTAGGAAATTAATGTGATCATCTTGTAGTGGCTGACCGATTTGAGGGAATTGATTGAACATAAAGTTATTATATTTTTTAAATATTAATCTGATATTCTATTTGTCATCCTGAATTTAGTTCAGGATCCATCGTTTACCAGCAAACGGTGGATCCCAAATCAAGTTTGGGATGACAAAGGGGAATTCAGAAATTATCAATTATTTTTACAACAATAAAGATACTACGAAATACCCCTAGGAGGCAAATAGTTAATATATACAGAGAGTCTATGCACGTTGTGCAATTTTAGCCACCCCTGCACTTGCATGATAAATGGTACCATCATCAACCATACCTGGCCTCTCTCCATGCTCATATATTTTCATGTATGGTTTTGCATATCTTGGCCTCCTTTCAACTGAAGGCAGAGTTTTAGATAACGCAGCAATAATTTGTTTATCTGAATATTTTCCTTTTCCTAGTCTTATAATCCTATTGTTATTAATAGCTAACTTTTCACCATTATTAAGTTCAGCAAATGCCATTATATGGGTGTGGGAACCTTCTAATGTTTTACCTGATGTGACGTAACGAAAAGTTTTAATTGAGTCTCCTAATGCACCTTTGGCTATATCAGTGAACAGATAACAATCAGTGAGTTTTGTATTATTCTTTTGAGTCTTCAGTCTGTCTACACGCTCTTGAATAGTTGTTTTTGTTGTCAATTTTTCTATTACATCTCTTTTTGGATGCTTGTAAAAAGAATTTAAATACTTTTGTAATTGTTTTAATAAATTTCTTGAACCATATTTTGCTGACACTTTAAGAGCTTTAGCAACTTGTTGAATATTATGTGGATCAATTATTGTACCTGGATTTTTACCTAGCATTGCCTGCATTTTGTTTAAAAAATCACATTGTGATGCCTTAATTTTACAATTTTTCATCGATATTCTTGTTTTAGGGTTGGGCTTACCGCGAAAATCTACAAAAAGACGATTATAATACGAAGCAGCGTTTTTGTAATATCCCTTATCCTCTTTTAGCGCGGAAAGTTGGTAAAGAAGACTTATAGATCGCGCTCGGATGTGTTCGATTGGAGAACCTTGTAATTTGGTATATATACTAAAAATTCGTCCTGAATTATTGTGATCATTCAACAGGCTTACTCCGGATTCATATAATTTTATAGCCTCAGTCTGAGATATAGTTGCTACTGTTTCCGCAGGTTTATTTTTTATTGTTGGAGCTTTTACAACTTTTTTTGGTTTTTTTGGCTCTTGAGGTGGTTTTTTTACTTTTGCCATCCTTCCTCTTGCCCTTCTTTGATCTGCTTTGTCCATAGATACTGCATTCTTCATACCAGTTACGTGATAATCAGTTGGTGGGACAGTAATGGTATCCCCAGTATAAATATGTACAGGCTTATTGTCTAATGGATTAATATAACGATTACCTATCCTTTGTGCATAACAATAATTATCTTTATTGACATTTATCAAAAGAATATTAGTGTCTTTACCGAATAGGGCAGTTAATCCAATTTTCTTTGATGTTTCTGAGCCTCTTTCACCTATATTAACTTCATAAGTTTCACCTTTACCTTTTCTTAGATATTTTTTTCTATTTTTAACATACCTTGATGTTAATAGTTTTTTTGCACTTGATTCAACCGCATCCCACGTTTTTCCTATTTTTCCCCCTGCCTGTTCTGCAAGTTTTACCAAAGAATCTGATTGCCTATCAGCTTCTTTTTCATTAATTGGTCGTTTTGCCACTTTTTCTGTCTTGTTTTTGTTAGTATCAGTTTGTGCTGTAGATGCTTCTGTTTGACTATCAGGATTACGACATATCAATCTTTTTTCTTTAAAAAATTGAGACGTTGTTGATGGTGTGTATATTAAACTTGTCATATTGACTTATTCTATTTATTTTTAGCCCCCTTAATCGGGTTTTCAGTTGGGGGATATATTATCTTATTATTATAACATAAAGATGAAAATAACACAATGCCTATTGATTGGGATTTAGACCTAAAAGGATAATATTGCAAAATGCAAGACATACTTAAAATCATTTATTATAAAACTAAGCTGCTAAATAATTATTATTTTGTATATTGTTTTTTTAATTCTTCAAATTTTTCCTCCCCCAACTCTCCTTTTAATTTTTTCTGCATTGCTTTCACAACTGGTGGAGCATCAGATCCGGCTGTTATTACTACTTTCATCATCTCAGCAGGGTTCATATCTGCAAGGTCCTGCTGACGTTTTTTAGGATTAAGCATCTCCTTTAAAGCAATCGTCATTGCACGTTTAACTTTGTCTGGAATATCCGGATTATTAGGAATTTCTGACTCAAGTAAATTACGAGCTGTTTCAGGTGAATCAATCACATATTTACCAAGTTTTGGTGGTCGTTTTTTGAGCAAGTCTGAATTATGTTTTCTAATCATCCCATCCAATTTTGCAGATCGGGCATTAGAAGTTTTTGGTATAACTGCATAAGCCTCCAGATCAGGCGCTAAATTACCTGTAATAGGCACTAAATCATGATTACTCATATCCATTCCCATTGTCGGTAATTTAGTATTTGGGTAAAGCTTCAACTGATAATTTCGACACTCAATATTATTTTCAATAAAATATTTAAAAGCCTCCTCAATCACATCTAAATTTTCCCCAGGTACTCCGGTTATATAATCTACGGTTAATTCCTGCTTAGCTTGCCTGCTTTTATCGCGTATCACTTCTGTCAGCTGCGGAGTGTCAGGTGGGCGCATAAACAATTTTAAAATCTTTTCTTCATAACTTTGCACTCCAAAAAC
>CAYWJA010000039.1:0-13794 GCA_964458485.1 uncultured Candidatus Peribacteria bacterium
AGGAGTTGAGCTTGGCCCAAAGAAGACTAAGCACTATATCCAACTCAATCTTGTCTCATCCATTTATTTAAAAATGCAGGATGGGGATGATTTTAGTGATGAGCTTGAAAAAGCTGCAGCGATTCGAAAAAGTTTAGGATAAACTTTTTCGAATCTTCATTTAGCATTTCAGATTTCTGATTTTGCAATGTCATTCTTACATTTAACATTTTACATTTACTAACTAGTTAGTTACTTGCTAAATGAAAAAGTGCTAAATATGAATGCGAAATCAGAAATGCGAAATCCTAAATAAATTATTATGTTATCAAATCGTATCCAAAAACTAAAACCCTCCGCAACTTTGGCAATAAATGCCAAAGCTATTGAGCTTAAAAAACAAGGAGTTGATATTCTTAAATTCGGAACCGGTGAACCGGATTGTGACACCCCGGAAAATATCAAAAACGCTGCTAAGGCCGCAATGGATGCAGGATTTACCAAATATACTGCTGCAACAGGTATTCCGGAGTTAAAGCAGGCTGTTTGCGATAAGTTAAAAAAGGAAAATAATATCGATTGCGAAATATCTAATGTTCTTGTTACCAATGGGGGAAAACAAGCTCTTTTTAATTGTTTTATGGCAATTCTAGATCCTGGCGATGAGGTAATAGTACCATCTCCATATTGGGTTAGTTATGCGGATATGATAGCAGTGTGCGACGGTGAATCCGTTTATGTAGATACACGACCTAATAATTTTAAATTGACTGCAAAAATGGTCGCATCTGCCATTACCCCAAAAACAAAGGCTCTTATACTCAACAGCCCAAGTAATCCAACAGGTGCAGTAATTGAACAAGATGAAATTGAAAAAATTGCGAAGCTCGCACTAGAGCATAATTTTTATGTAATATCCGACGAAGTTTATGAATATTTTTTATATGATGATAAAAAAATGTTCTCCATTGGCAGTATACCTGAGGTGAAAGATTTGGTGTTTATTGTGAATGCAGTATCTAAATCTTATTCCATGACAGGTTGGCGAATTGGCTATATAGCAGGGCCGGCTGATGTAATCAAGCCTATGGGAAGCTTGCAAAGTCATGCAACCTCCAACCCTTGCTCCATAGCACAAAAGGCGGCACTCGAAGCACTAACTGGTCCGCAAGATTCCATTAAAAAAATGGCAACACAATTTGCCGAACGCCGTGACTACGTTTATAAGGAATTAAGCCAAATTCCCGGATTTAAGCTCGAAAAACCTGAAGGTGCTTTTTATGCATTTATAGATGTATCTGCACATTTTAAAGATGGAATGAATGACAGTTTTGCTTTTACTGAATTTTTAATGGAAAAAGCCAAGGTTGCCGTGGTGCCCGGTGGTGCTTTTGGCAAAGAAGGGAACGACTATATCCGCTTTTCTTATGCTTCGTCGATGAAGGATATTGAGGAGGGAATAAAACGTATTAAAGAGGCGCTTTAATACGATTTTGCATTTTGTATTTCTGATTTCGCATTCACAATTGGTATTCACTCATTTGTCATTTAGCTAGCTAATTAGTTAGTCAATTACAAAATGCAAAATGGTACATGACAATGCGAAATATGAGATGCGAGATGCGAAATGGAGGCATAGCCGACTACTTCCATTTTATAGAACACCCCATCGACGAATATTGTTCATCTGATACAGGATTACCAGATAACATTGCATCTAGGGCTTCTCTGAGGCCTTGTTTTTGTACGCCTCCTTCGTCTTGCCAATTATCATCCAACCGGCCATGGTAAGCGAGCTTGCGACCCTGATTAAATACATAAATATCAGGTGTACATTGAGCCTGATAAGCCTTAGCAACCTCCTGCGATTCATCATGGAGATATACAAAATTTATACCATATTCCCCCACTACCTTTTGCATATTCTCAAAAGAATCATCGGGGTAATTATCCGATTCATTAGAATTAATTCCAATAATTTGCACATCCTTCCCAGTGTAGTCAGATTGCAATTGTATCAGCCGATCCATAATAGCCTGTACATACGGGCAATGGTTACACATAAAAATGATTATCAACGCTTTTTTGTCCGCAAAATCAGACGGTGAATAATTCTTACCATCAGTTGCAGGAAGATTGAAATCTATAATGTCGCTGCCCATTGGAAGCTGGAGAGATTTTAAAAGTGTCATGATTTTAAATTTCTAATTGCTCTAATTAACCTAATTGCTCTAAACAAATTCCAAATTCTAATTTCTAAAATTTTATTATTTGTTTATTGGGTTTTGGGCTATTTTTAGGTCAATTAGAAATTAGGTTAATTAGGTCAATTTATTAAAAACTAAAAGATAAATTTTTTAAATCGTCATTAAAAATAATCCAATTTGAGTATAACATTTTGGATTATTTTTTGAAGTGAATGATTGTTTAGTCTACTAGTTTGGCAATTGTTCTTGTTGTCCAGATGTATTTTGTTGTCTTGTAGCAGCATCTGTTTTTACTGCATCGATTTGTTTAACAATACCTTCAATTTTATTAAATTCACCCATACACTCAGGCGCAAGAACCATTAATACGACCTTAGCAACTTTTAGCATCCTTTTAAATTTCTTATGATCGCTTTGTATATCAGCAGCAATAACTGCTTGTGGTTTTGATGCAGGTGCAGGAAATAGATTTAATTGCACGAGCGATCTGGTGGCAGGCGCAACTTGACTTCCAAACATTTTTAATTTTTTAGCATCATAACCAAATATATCTCTTATCTTATTTATAAGTGGTGATATTTTAGTTGATATGCCTTGTTCACCTCTGTCATATAAGGTTGTTTTATCTTCTTCGGATAATTTATTCCAGAATCCATCTACTGCTTTTGATTGCCATTGTGGATGATTACGTAATTTATCAATTGCATTTTCTAATTTTCCTTGCAATGATTCACTGTTTTGTAATTTATCAAGATTCATAGGAATATTTCCTGTAGAAGGTAGCTCTTGTGATTGAGGCTCTTCTGGGTATGATTCTAGTGACATAATATTGATTGTTAATAATTATCCTTTAATTATATCATAAATAGTCTCAAGTCTCAAGTGCAAGTCTCAAAATACACCAAAAAAGATGGGGTTCCCACAGGATGCGAGACAGGGAGAAAGGTGGGGGTCTTTCGTGGGGAGAGGAAAAATTTACGTAAGTTACAATTTTGATGTTTACATCAAAATAGTAACTGAAGTACAATTCCGAAGAAGGGGATGTAGCTCAGTTGGCTAGAGCACTTGCATGGCATGCAAGGGGTCAGGGGTTCAAGTCCCCTCATCTCCACCAATAATTATGTCTGTGGATTATCCCAAAAATCATTAGCAGTATTATCTAGTGGTACAGAAGGTGTTTTATTTGGAGATGTTTTTTCTGGTGTATATGGAATGGTGTTTTCATTCAATATTTCAATCAGGTAACTTTCAATGCGTTTTTTATGTTTATCCAAATTCAGTCTGGGAATAATGCCAAATACTATAGCTATAATTATAGAAACGACCAGTAGTTTTTTAGCCCATGCGGGATACTGCGTAGGTCCTACATCTATTCTTTTATATTTTGTGATTGGTTTTTTCATGCAGAATAAGGTTAAACTTTATATAAATAAACAGCTTCCTCTTTTTTTAATGGTTTTACTTCATGTATCTGAAAAGCATTAGAAACAACACGAGTGCCGGGTTTTAAATGTGGCCATATTTCTTTATAAAATTGTTTCATTGCTTTTGGGAGCAGATAACAAAAAATTACATCAGCATCTTTATATTTCTGCTTCCATATATTTCCATATCTTATTTGTGCATTCTTATAACCTAAAAGTTGTCGGATTTTGCCAAATAAATAAAGAGGAATATTTAATTCATATCCAATTGCTTTTTTTGCAAATTTAGCAGCATTAAAAACCAGTCTGCCATCACCGCAGCCAAGGTCATACACAACGTCAGTTTTTTTTATATTGGCTAAATCCATCATCGCTTTATGCCGTTTTTTGCTTGATGGCACGTATGGTCCGCTTATAACTGCAGCGTAAAAACCAGGTATTAATAAAAGGAATATTCCAAATACAATAAAACGAGGATCAATATTGTTTATTCCAAATGCATAAAAAATAGCGATTAGCGTAAAGCCTGAGAGTAGTAGGAAAATTGCACCTTCGGCCATAGCAAATTAGTTAATATATTATAATAAATTAATACAAAATACTCCAAAAATTATTCAATAAATAGAATAGCATAATTGATTTTTTAGAGTAACTATAAATTATATATAATTCGTTTCTGGCTCATAGGTACATCTATAATGCAAATTGGTATAAGCTATTCATATATTCTACAGCTTTCGTTCCATAGCTTTTCTTATCTCCGTTATGGCTCCAAAATGTCGCATGGTACGCGTTACAATATCACCTGCTTCATCAACTACTTCATAACTTCTGCCAGAATGTCTGTTTAGTCGACTTTTCCAGATTTCAAATCCTCCTTCAGCATCTTCAATCTTTCTTCTGGGATCCCATTCGCGTTCATGCCTTTTAGGATCATAATCAGGAGCTTTTCTTAGTGAACATTTTAATGCACAAATTGCCTTGCGGACTCCTTTGGGAAGTTCAGTATACCCAGCATTAACACTCAACTCTGCAATTTTTTCACTAATCTCATCAGCAGTCTTTTTTCCATGTGCTCTAAGTTTCTTTTTATAATTCATAAGTTTTGATTGATTATTTAAGATTTCAGGATATAGGAATATAACAAAAATAGTCAATTAATATTATTTGGAAATTAATTTTTATTAAGTACCACACTTGCCGTCAAATCACCTGTTACATTCAAAGAAGTTCTGAACATATCCAAAATTCTATCAACTCCGATAATTAAAATCATACCGCTTGTTGGTATACCCATATTTTCAGCAATTGTAGCCAGTACTATTACACTAACTCCAGGAGTGCCAGGTGCACCAATAGCAGATGCAACAAGGGTTATTATTACTAAAATCAATTGCCCAAGTGCCAACTCAACGCCTGCCATTTGAGCTAAAAATATTAGTGCTATAGCCTGGTAAAGTGCAGTTCCAGCCATATTCATAGTTGTTGCAACAGGCATAACCAATTCTGCAGTGGCAGTATCCACATCAAGCTCCTCCTCTGCAGTATGAATAGAAAGCGGCATTACCGCAGCTGAACTCGACGTCGAAAATGCCAGTAGCTGTACTTTGGATATTTTTTTTGCAAATTCTATCAGATTAATCCTTCTGGATATCAGCACTATTAAATAATAAATAACCAGAAGTGCAGCAAGCCCAAGAAGTACGGTAATTATATAAATCGACATTCCAAACAAAGTTTTAATTCCTACATAAGAAGCAGTTTTTGCGATTAGTCCAAATACAGCCCATGGGGCTAAAAACATAGCCCATTTTACAATTGTCATGCTGATCCGCAAAACCCCATCCAGGAGCTTAAGCACAGGAGACATCCTTCTGTTGGGCAACGTGGCCATTGCTATGCCAATTATTATAGAAAATATAACAATCCCAAGCATTTCAGAATTTAATATCGCATTTAGAGGATTGGTGGGTATTAAACCTGTAATCATAGATGGAATACTTGTTACCAAGTCATCCTTTTTTAGTGATATATCTGATGTTGCAACAGGTACAGTTTTTGACGTGGTTATATTTGTTGTATGCCCATTTAGATCCACATAAGACCCAGGCTTTAACCAAGATGCTAAAAATATACCAATTACAATAGCCAGAATGGTCGTTATAAGAATATATACGATTAGTTTAATCCCGGTTGATCGCAATTTTTGTAAATCATGACGTGCCCCAATACCCCTAATAACAGATGCGATAACGAGTGGTATTATTATCATTTTTATAAGTCGCAAAAATATATAACCGGGTATAGCCAGCCATTCCACAATTACTGCGCTTTTTTCTTTTGAAACAAACCCATAATCAGGCCCAAGAAGTAATCCTACAGTCAAACCTACAAAAAGCCCAATAAGCACCTGAAGCCAAAGTCTTCCGTGAACTAATATTTCTAACTTATGTGATAGATTCCGTATAGGATTTAAAGGGTTTAGCCACATTGGATTAATTTTTAGTTTTTATTTTTTAATTTTTATTTGGAGAATTAGTTAATTAGCTTAAATAAAAACTATAAACTAAAAACTATTCAATTAATATCATTCTATTACATTTAAAATAAAATTCAACATTCTTTCATATCATGTGTATAATGCTTGTTAGTCGATAAAATTAAAATTATGTCACAAGTTTGGATCTATACCCTCGTCAGCGTTATTATAATCAGCCTCATATCATTGGTTGGCATTTCAATAATTATTATTAGCCAGAAACACTTAAAAAAGTTTTTACTTTTCATGGTTTCTTTCGCTGCAGGTGCTCTTCTTGGAGATGTATTTATACATTTGTTGCCAGAATTAGTAGAAGAGAGCCATTTTACATTATCTACTTCACTTTATATTTTATTAGGGATTTTATTATTTTTTGTTTTAGAAAAAATACTACACTGGAGACATTGTCATCATACTGCTACAAAATCACACACCCATCCACTCGGCACAATGAACTTAGTAGGAGATGCAGTTCATAATTTTATAGATGGTGCATTAATTGCAGGCAGTTACATGCTAAGTATTCCTGTAGGAATTGCTACAACAATTGCTGTTATCATGCACGAAATACCTCAGGAAATGGGGGATTTTGGTGTGCTTTTGCATTCTGGAATGAAGGTAAAAAAAGCTTTGCTTTTTAATTTCCTTACTGCTTTAAGCGCTGTACTTGGAGCTCTAATGATTCTTGGGCTAGGGATTAACAACGAAGGATTAATTGAAGTTATTATCCCAATAACTATTGGAGGATTTTTGTACATTGCAAATGCAGATTTAATTCCAGAGCTTCACAAAGACGTAAAAATCAAAAATTCCATTATCCAATTAATCAGTTTTTTAGTCGGGATAGGAATTATGTTCATGTTAGCTCTAATACATACACATTAAGATTAATTTTAGACAAAGGAGTAAAAAATCTTTTGACATATAATGAAATTAACCATTATATTGTTTTCCTTATTAATAATTTTTTAATATGAAAGCACAACCGAGCTATGTACACCATAATGAAGGCGTAACCCCTATAGTTACACCCGTTCCTCACGACGCGATACAACCAGGTCAAGAAGAAACTTATAAAGCTGGTTTACCGGATTTTGTTAGAGATGTGGTAGATTTTAATCCATTAGTACGGAGAGAAGTATTAACTACTAACGATACTGGCGCAAGGGTGATAGCAGGAATAGGGCAAAATAATGGCAACCATCAATTGACCACAGATATGCCAAGACTTATTTTTGATGTTAATCGTGATCCTGATCAGCACGTAGACGGATATGGCGTAGAAGGAGCACAAATGGCAACTACGCATCCTCATGGTTCTATATGGAGATGTACAGCCTCAAGAGATCTTGGTGATCACAGTGATGTTGTAGATGCTTTAAGAAGACCATATACAGAACAAGAGTTTCAACGCTTGCGTGAAATGGCTTTTGAGCCATGGATAAATTCTTATAGAGCTGCTATGGATGCTGCCTTCTTGCAACATGGTTTTGCAATTGCTGCAGAAGTACACACTTTTCCCAGTAATGTTCCAGGCAGAATGAAAGAGCCTGAAAAATATAGAGGTGGATATGCAGTTGGACCTAAAATGAAAATGGGAAATGTATCTGGCATGGAAGATTTAATGGCAGGAAAAATGCCAGGGGTGTTTGCTATTACTAATTTTAATCATGCAGAAGGAAGGCCTGGCTCATGTCATCCTATGGTTCTCGGTATGGTTCGTCAGGAATTTGAGCGTGCAGGATATCCGGTTTCTAATGATTTCGGCCCTTTGCAAGGCGATCATGGCTCTACTGTAATGTATGGAGATCCGGCAAATAACAGGCATGTTGTAGGCTTAGAAATTATCGACCATAGAATAACTCCAGATAAAATCAATGGCTCTGTTGAGCATGATGAAGAAGAAGCTCAAAGATTAGCCGAGGTAATGAGAAGAATATATTCTAGATTTGCTTCATTAAGGGCAGAGGATCTTGCTAGTTGAGTATTTGTGTGGTGGGTGCATAATAAGTTTATTGATAAAAATTAGTTGATTAATATTTAAAAAAGTTATATAGTCTTTTACCTTTGTTGTCTCTTGTAGATGGCAAATGGTCTTTAATAATTGGAATGAACTAGAAAAATTAACTTATTTGCTTTCAACCGTGCTTGTCCCACCCATAATAGGAGGACAAGCCCAATCTAACGCCCAACAATAGGGCGAAGGAGGTTTGGACCCATGAAGAATGTGGGAGGACAGGAAGTAGCCCAGCTGTTGGGCGAGCGCTTCGTGAAGTTTGACGAAGTTGCACGAATATTAACCCTAGGCATCCGAAGGAGGCAGAACATCATCCTCTGGGGACCCGGAGGACATGGCAAGTCCGAGATGGTGGAGGCGATCGTCAAGCACATCAGCAAGAACCCCTTCATCATGAGTTTCGGCGAGGACATGGGAGAGGCGGACCTGTGGGGAGGGCTCGACTTCAAGCGGCTCAACCGCGATGACGAGCTCACCTACCACCCCGAGCTGAGCTTCCTCGACAGGGAAGTTGCGGTGTTCGAGGAGATCTTCGACGGTCCCTCGGTGGTTCTCGTGGCCCTCAAGGACACCATGAGCGCCCGCAAGCTCCGCAAGGGAGCCCAGCAGCACCCCATGAGCACCGAGATCATCATCGGGATCAGCAACAAGGATCCCCGGGATATCGCGGACATCAACTCCTCCGCCGCCGCCCTGGTGCAGCGATTTCCGCTGCAGCTCAAGGTGGAGTGGGGGCGGTATGCCGCAAGCGACTACATGGAGCTCTTCCGGCTCCGCGAGCCGGCGATCGAGGGGGCCAACATCAACACGGAGCTCCTGGAGATCCTGTCGGCCCTGCTCGCCAAACGCCCTTCGGGGAACGACCCCATCTCACCGCGTACGGCACTGGCTGCCCTCGAGACAGTCAAGGAGTCCGCCGGTGAGGCGAGCAGAGGTGACGTGGACATGACCGACTTGGTGGAGCTCCGCTTCATCGAGGGGCTCTCGTACCTGGCCAGAGACATCCAGACCCAGATCGACGCCGCGCACAAGACCCTGCAGGCAGAAAAACGCCTGCTGGTTCAGGAGGCGCTGTTCGAGACAGTGTCAAGACGCTACACGGCCGCGAAGGCTGGCGGAAAGGTCATCCCCATGATGCAGGCAGCTCACGGGTTCGAGATGATCCACGACACCCTCTCCACCCTCCAGGTAACCGAAGACCTCGCTGATCGGCGTAAAAGCCTGCGCGAGTTCTGCGAGAACCTGATGGAGGAGGCGAAGGCCGAGGCCTACAAGGCCACTCGCGTTCCCGACGACTTCCTCGCCACCGAACAGGCAGATGGTGGTAATGGGCAGGCTGGCAAGGCTCTCCCCACCGCTCGCGCGTAGGGGGAAGTCATGCCAGATAAACTGACCATAAGAACCAAACCGCCATCTGGGTTCAGATCTCCAACAGTGGAACAGATGAAGGAGGCTGCCAGTCGGATCAACTTCGAAAAAAAGTTCGACCATAGCCTGGCTGCTGATCTTACCCACATCATCGCTGGCGGAGAAATCATTCCCCCTTCACAATACCGCGACGCGGAAATGGCAGCGGCTGCAACAGCTTTGCCAGATCCAAACGACAAGGGGGAGTGGGAGCTTTGGCGTCCCGTAAGTGGCAGGAAGAAAACCAACATTCGCCGTATAGCTGAAAAAGACTTCGGTCTGAAGCAGCTCTCCTACCACCAAAGGGTTGTCGATTTCATGCTCGGCTTCCGTGGCTGGGATCACTTCCCGGGTAAAACCCCGCTCGAAAAGGCAATGGCCATAATGAGGCTGCTGTTCACAGAAGCTGAAGAAGCAGAGCCACGCCTACGGGAAGCAGAACGCCCCGAAGAAGTGGCGGAAATCGTCGACGACATGATGCAAATTGCACTTTCCCTTACGCGTGAAGAGCTGGACATGCTCGATAACAAGGGTGAGCGTCATGAACTCGGCGAAGAGGATGGTTCGCGCTACGGCAGCTACAGTCCAACCTCACTCTATGTTGCCTCTTCCATGCACAAAAAGTATGGCTGGCGAAAAATGATCGACATCTCCCGCCTCCTGGATGAGTTCACCAAATTCCAGGCAAGACGAACAGTCCAACACACTCCAGATATGGAGGGTGATGACATAAGGATCCGTAACATGCGTGGTCCGAACGAGCTCTCACGCTCAACTTCACGCATGTGGGCCCTGCGTAGGGCAGCACGCCCTTACCACAGCTACCTCTTGGCAACCCGCCAAATTCGCGTTCGCGAAAGGGTGAAGCGAGAGGAAAAGAAGCAGATCATCTTCGTCCTGAAGGATGGTTCGGGTTCGATCAGCGAAGGCGACAAGCACTGGAGAATGTGTGGGGTCGTCCTGAACCGCCTGAAAGCAGTCATCAGGGAAGATGCTGTGGTGTACCTGAGCGTGTTTGATGTGGATATAAAAGATCCTGCTTCCGCCGAAACACCCGAGGAGGCACGTGCACTCATCAAGCGCTTCCAGGAAAAGTACAACTACACCGGCGGTGGTACCGACATCGCCGCTGCCATACGGTCTGCCTACAGGTGGATCGAAGAAAAGATGGAGGAGGGCGAGATGTACGCACGCCCAGAAATCGTTGTTCTCACCGACAACGATACCTCCATCGAAGGACTCCACAAGGATGAAATCCCCGGAGTCACGGTTCACGGCTTCGCCTTTGAGTCCAGCAACCCTTCCCTCATCACCTTCTGCGAGAGCACTGGTGGTGTTGGCATGAACAACTTCTAGTTCGTTCTGCACCTAATCTCTGTGACATGGCTACAACGTGTTGCAGTGGATGGGTGCCCTTCCAATTATCTCACCTCACAGAGCGGGGGCTCCTCTCGGACGCCCCCGCTCTTTCCATATACTTAATTTAAAGTATTGGGTTGACTTTATATTAATTTATAGTATTCTATGTTTCTAAAATATGAGCCCAAAAACCCCAGGACCATTGGATGATAATTTTCTCAGAGAAGCTGAGTTATTTGGATTAGAAGAGCGTAAGCCATATTCATTACAAGAAAGGGAAACAGACGAGCAACGTGATTTAAGTCGCAGATGGGTAGAATCATACAAACATGGATTAGAGGAAGTTAATATATGGCAACGTCTGGAAGGGCTTACACACCCTGAAGTTCACCATATGGCAATGGGTATAGAAGCTTTAATGCTATCCTCTTTTTGTAGAGGGCAGTGTCAGGAGTGTGGGCTCTGTGCAGCACCTTATACGCAAGAAAATAGGCAAATTTTTGAACTTGAACCTCTGATCAGATTTTTAGAAAAATATAGAATGGGTGGCGCGCTTGGGAAGGTGATGCTATATGATGCATCAGACCCTTTAGATTATCCATACTTATTACAGCTTCTGGATTATTTAGAATGGGATGATAATTATAGAGAAGTAAAAGTTGTAACTGCATGCCCAACAGGAACTGAAGAATTATTAGAACATGTATTACAAAGAGGCTCTGAAAAAATTCAATTTGGATTATCCGTATTACCTTCAACCGAAGGTAGGCTTAAAAAAAGTGGTGCATGGGATACTATAATCGAAGACACTAGGCGTAAAATGGAAGAATCACCTCATGGGGCATGGGGTATACCACGCGGATGGAAATATACAATGCCAAATTCTGTGGGGAAAATTCATCATGAAGGAGGTTTTTCTCACGGATTTTATTGTGGAGATATGATGGTAATGACTCCACACTTAGGACCATGCTGCGGGGAATATCATGTAGCATCAGATCTATATCCTACCGAACGTCGTTTAGTGCCAGTTTCAGAATCCAGAAAAGTATATTTTCATAATGAATTTTTTTCTGTTCAGTTTAAAGATGGCTTTGGTGGTGATCATCAACCAAGAATTTATACACCACATTCAGATTATACTGATCTGGATACAGGCGAATGGCATAAGGAAGTAGCACTCCGGCATCTAGCTGCATTTATTTACTATGCACTTAGCAATATGCAGCAAAGAAAGGGTTATAGTCAAAGCATGGAAATTCATTTAGGTGAAATTTATGAAGCTTTAAAAGCAGGTAATTTTGTATTGCCAGATGACTATAAAGAATTAGCTTTTTATAGAAAAATGATTCCGGAATTACTAAATTATGATCCAAATTCAGATCCATTAGCAGGTCGTGAATTTTTCGGAGCTGTAATAACGCCAGGTATAAATCCTATGGATGGCCATAAAAGACTGTGGGGAATGATTGGGCAAGTAGTAAAGGAGTTTCAAGAAGTAATATTGGGTGCAGATAGAAATTTAGCAGAAGATGTGAGATAGAAAGATAAAATTTGTTTTATTTCCACTATTCCCTTTTATATAAAAAATAGTTCATTTAAGCCAAATTCTATTTTCTTTATTTTAGTTTTATCATGACACAGGGTATAATACTCCCATATGCAAAATAAAAATAAAAAACTTGAGCAGAACTTACTACTTTTAAAATTACACCGCATAGATGTACTGCTTTTTGCCGGAGCTATTTTTGTTGCCTATCAAATGCATACCGTAGGCCTTTCGCTTACACAAATTTTAATTGGTGAATCAATATTTGCTTTAACCATTTTGATTTTTGAAATTCCATCAGGTGTTTTTTCAGATCTTGTAAGCAGGAAGATCACCCTTTTAATCACAGAATACATTCTTTTATTGGGCTGTTCTGTGTTTGCATTTGCTCAAAATTTTATACATATCATTATTTCACAAATTATTTTTGGCATAGCAATGGCTACACAATCCGGAACAGATTCTTCAATGCTATTCGATACACTAAAAGCCCTTGGCCGAGAGAAAGAACATAAGAAGGTACTTGGTGGAATTACATTTTTTTTCTTGGTTGTTTTAGCCATAGGACAAAGTATAGGTGGGTTTTTAGCTGGAATAGATTTACGGCTTCCCATGATTATTTGCATACCCATTGTTTTAATACGAATTGTTATTGTTGCCCGCTTAACAGAGCCACCACGACAAAAATCAAAACACAAAAATCCATTTCTGCATACAAAATCAGCAATAAAATGGCTATTCTCACATAGAATTGTTTCTGTCCTTGCGTTAGCCACAGTTATTATCGCCTTAGGAAGAAAAATATCTATGCATACATTAAATCCTTATATGGAGATTATTGAAGTGCCTATTATTTATTGGGGAGTTTTATTGGCAGCTTTTAATATTGTTGCAGCTTTTATAGCAAGGGAGGCACATAATATTGAGAAAAAAATTGGCTCAGTAAAATCATTTATACTCATATTCGGTTTTTGGACACTAGGGTTCATCCTCCTTGCGAAAGTCCATATCTTCCTGGCTTTTATGTGGCCGATATTACATTGGACAATCCGTCCATTTACAGACATTTTCTTTTCCGATGAAATCAACAAAAGAACTGAATCTCATCAACGGGCAACTGTTCTTTCAATTTCTAATTTTTGCTCGCAATTCCTTCAAATGCTGGCATTACCTGTTTTGGGCTATGCTGCAGATATTTGGAGCCTGGAAACCATGTATTTATTAATGGCGGCGATATTATTTGTCGCAGGGGTTGTTATAGGTGTTATGTTGTACTCCAGACGAATAAAATCTTAATTCTATTTTTTGTGGTG
>CAYWJA010000040.1:0-13519 GCA_964458485.1 uncultured Candidatus Peribacteria bacterium
GCCTTTTAGGATCCCAAAGTATTGTAAGAACTTTTTTATTACCAGTTGTTTTCTTCAGGCTATAAAAAGGCTGACTTAAATCTGGCACCTGGCCTACCTGAGCTTCTTTGAATTTTGGCTGGGATTCTGGTTGAGGCTGAGGGGGTGTGGGTGGTGTTGGGGGAGGGGCGGGGGGATTAATCGGACTATCTACAATAGTAGTTTTATAAAAATTATAACCAACAGTATTACACTCAGCTGATGATGTTGCGTTAAATAATCTGGAGTATCCTGGGTAGTCTCCTATAAATCCATAAACATAACTCTTTGTTGAATCAAATAACACACACATTTTTTTAGTGCACGTATTTTTATACTTAAGAAACCCAGGGTCACATATTAACTCTTGAGTTTTTGGCTGAGGTTGGATTTGTGGCTTAGGCTGAGTTTTTGGCTGTGTCTGATTTGTAGAGTCAGAATAACTTTTTAAACCTTTATTTTTAATAATTAATGCACGATAAATATTTTCGCTTATACCTGCTCTGGTCATAGATGCACTAATTCCAAGTTGGCCGCTGCTCTTTTCAAGTATTCCTTTTTCTTTTGCAGCTTTTATATAAGGTGCATACCATGCATTATTATTTACATCACTAAATATATTTTCTGACACAATAGAAGGGACACTGTACTTCTGGGAATTAACAATTATTTTAATAGCTTCTGCTTTGTTAATTGTAGCTGCTGGCTTAAAAGTTTTATCCGGGTATCCGTCAATTATTCCATTAACTTTAGCAACACAAATGTATTTTGCATACCATGCATTTTTATTAACATCAGGGAAAAACACATAAGTTAAAGTGGAATAAGTATTTTTTGCTATACAGCTATCAATTTCTTTCTGGCTAAAGCTCGCATTAATAATAATTTTCGTAAATTCTACCCTATTAACCGTTATATCAGGCTTAAAAGTGCCATTCGGATAACCGGAAATGACATTTTTTTGATAAAGATACTTAATAGCTGTTTCATTTTTATGACCATTAATATCACTTAATCCTGATGCAATGGATTGATTTAGGTTTATTACAAATAATAAACAAAATAGTAGTGTAATTTTTAGGAAAGATTTAATTTTCATATGTATATGATAAGATAAAAAAATAAAAATGTCAATAATAATATTGAAATATAAATATTTATATGTTATAATGTAATATTATAACTAATCAAAATAACTATGTTTCCAGAAGATGATATGTATTTGGAAGATTTTGAACCTGATATACTTAATCCTTTTTCTAGTTTTGATGAACTTTCCGATGAAGGCTTAATGCTTAGATGTAAATTATTAAAAGATGGTTTTCCTTTGGATGAAGTGGATGATCTAAAACAAAGCCTGGAAGGAGAAGTTACAAAGTCTGATCAGCTTGCTGAAAGAGGAGATAATATTCATGGAAAAACTAGAGAGAGTATTTCTGAAACACTAAGGTCCAGAGTAGATCTTTTAGTTAATCCAGATAGAGGCAGGATATTAACAGACTTGAAAGTTAAATTATTCTTTGTGTTAATCAAGGGGTTATTACATGAGGCTCCCGCATTTAATCGGGCATTTTCAATAATGGATGACCATATGCCGCCGGATGCCTTTCTTGAAGTATTAAAAGATTTATATAATAGGACAGAATCAACCCTGGATGATATGCGAGATGGAGGCAGGGAACAAGAATGGCATGCATTATTTAACACAAGAAATATGATAGAGAGGAGAGTTGGCCAGATACAAAGAATTCAAGAAAGAAAGGCTAGAAGAAGGAAAAGATGAGACAAAATGTTAGAAATATCAAGTTTATACTTCACTAATCACATCAAACCCTTTAAAGCTGCCTGTAATGGAGAGGCCTATGATTTTTTCTGTACAAAGTTTTTTTAATTTTATTTGTGTAGCAGTTTCATTTAATGTAGCGCCAGATCCTACAGCGTCATCTATTAGTAGAATATTTTTATATACCCTTTTTTCATCAGCAATGATCGTTCTTCTTGCATTTTCAATACGATCTTCCAATTTAGACAAAGTTTTTTGAGGTATAATTATATCTGTCTTGATTTTTATCAAATTGATTGTTGGTATATTAAAATCAAAATTCCTTTCAAGCTCTTTCATAAACTGCAATTCCCTTTTTACTGTTGGAGGTATAAAGCCAATAGCATCTATATTATATTTTTTTATTATTTGATCTACAAAGGGTTTAATGCCAGATACAAGCTCCTTAATAAGAGATCTGCTTTGACTCTGCTTTGCATATAAAAGCATTTGACCCAATTTTGTTTTACCAAATCTTTCAATGCTATAAAAATCGAGATAAAAGAGTTTATCCAGATATACTTTATTGAATGATGATTTCAACTTAGTGAGCCCATTAATGAGCCCATTTTTTTTTAATGAATTATATTTGTTAAGAGTTTTTACATATTCTTTTGCAGTTTTTTCTATTAGCTGATTAGTCTTTTGACACCAGTAAGCAAAACCCTCCATTCCATCTTTGCGTTCGCCAGCAGGAGTTATAGTTAGAAATGAATCCCTTATTTGTTTTTTAACATCATCGTCAACATCAAAATGATCAGTTTTTTTATCAGGTGATTTTTTTATAAGATAAAAAACTTTTGGCGGTTTACCTATTTTATAAATTTGATCTTTTTTTAGCAGCTTTGCCAATTGTTTAAACAGTGCCTGCCTGCTTATTCCAAGGAAGTCAACAAGTTCCCTAGCAGTAACTTGCCCATTTTTTTTAATATATTTAATGATTTTATTTGATGTATCTGTTATCATATCCTAAGTATATCATAGTTTACAGTTTACTGTCAACTGTCAACCATCAATTTTATCATCTTGTAATATTTTTTGAAAGGATTAGCTCCAAAATATTGTATTAATCCTTGAAAATATTTAACAAATACACTAAAATACGCCTTGCCTTAAAAATTTAATTACAGTGCTCGTACTTCTAGTGCAAAAGTGCAGCTTAGAGCACTAAAGCACTACAGCACTAAAGGACTACAGCACTAATATAAAAAATGTTCTTCAAAAAAAATATTCCACACGGATTACTTGTACTCACCGTAATAATTTCTATTTTAAGCGGTTTTATTGGCGGAGCATTAACAAACGACATACTTGGTTTAACAAAAAATAAGAATGGAGAAGGTAAGGTGCAACAAAAAGTAACTGAAAAAAAGGTATATGTAGAAGAATCCAGTATTATAAAAACTGTTAAAAAGGTTAGCCCTTCTGTTGTAAGTATTGTTATTACAAAAGATCTTCCAACTTATAAACAACGATCATTTAATTCAGGTGATATTTTTAATGATCCGTTTTTCAGCTTTCCTTTTTATGAATATGAAAGAGATTCAAGCGGACAAGTTAAAAAAACTCCAAAAAAGGTTGGGGGTGGCAGTGGTGTTATTGTAAGTAGAGATGGCCTTATTTTAACTAATAAGCATGTGGTATCAGACACAAAAGCTGATTATACTGTTATTTTAAGTGATGGAACTGAGTTTAAGGGCACAGTTGTTGGTCGTGATCCTTTAAACGATATCGCTGCACTTCAAATGAAGGATAAAAAAGGTAAAAAACCTACTAATTTGCAGGCAGCAACACTTGGTGATTCAGCTAAGTTACAAATTGGCCAGCGTGTGGTTGCTATAGGCAACGCCCTTGCAGAATATAATAATACGGTAACAACTGGTATTATTAGTGGCAAGGGTCGGGATATTAAAGCAGGATCTATTAATAGTACTGAATCTTTGATCAATTTATTACAAACAGATACCGCGATTAATCCGGGTAACAGCGGAGGACCATTGGTGAATTTGGATGGCGAAGTGGTTGGTATTAATGTTGCGATTGCAAGTGGTGCTCAGGGAATAGGTTTTGCAATTCCTATAGATGATGTAAAAACTGTTATTACTAAAATACAGAAAGATGGAAAAATAGTACGTCCATTTTTAGGTGTGCGATATATGCTTTTGGACGAAGAAAAAGCACAAGAATTAAAAATAGATGTAAAAGGCGGAGCCCTTTTGGTTGGTGGTAAAAATCAAGGAGAATTCGCAGTGGTACCCGGTAGCCCTGCAGATAAGGTAGGATTAAAAGAAAAGGATGTAATTTTGGAAGTTGATGGTAAAAAAATAACAACAAAAACGCCGTTACAACAAATGATTGGCAATAAAAGCCCCGGAGATGAGATTAGCCTGAAGGTATGGAGGGGTGGAAAGGGAATGACGCTGAAGGCGAAGTTGAAGGAGGCGAAATAACATTTCGCAATTCGCATTTCTGATTTCGCATTCAAATGTCACATTCTGTATTTGGCATTTCCCCTTTGTCATCCTGAATTTAGTTCAGGATCCATCGTAAACGGGCTAATCGTGGATTCTGACCCCGATGGAATCGGGACAGAATGACAAGTAGGTAAATGTAGAATGTTAAATGTAAGAATGACAATGCGAAATCAGAAATGCGAATTGCGAAATGGCCTAAAGTAGGTTACAATTACCTCAACAAAATAAATATAAAAAAATGGACTTATCATCATTAATAAAAGACGTTCTCACTTCACATTCGCCTGATCTTCATATGCAAATAGGTCAGCCGCCTATTGTTCGTGTAAAAACAGGGAATGTTGTTGCTGTAGATAAACAGCCAATCGTCACAAAGGAAGATATGGATAAAATTGTTGACGAAATAACAAGTGAGTCGCAAAAAAAAGAACTTGATAAAGACCTTGAAATTGATTTTTCTTTTTCCATAGGGGATGCTGGGCGTTTTCGCGTTAATATTTATAACGATCGCTTTGGCAAAGCAATTGCTTTTAGAGCTATATCAGATAAAATTCCTTCTTTGCAGGATCTTGGATTTGGAACTGAGATTGAAAGATTGTTGCAACTTCCCGCAGGTCTTGTTTTGGTTACAGGGCCAACCGGATGTGGTAAATCAACAGCGTTAGCATCAATGGTGGATTATATAAACGAACATCGTAATGCCCATATAATTACAATTGAAGATCCGATTGAATATGTGTATCAGAATAAAAATTGTTTAATTACTCAAAGGGAAATTAAGGTACATACCCATTCATTCGCAAGTGCAATGCGAGCTGCTATGCGCCAGGATCCGGATGTGGTTTTAGTGGGAGAGATGCGTGATCTGGAAACAATTGCTGCCGCAATGACATTGGCAGAAACCGGGCATTTGGTTTTTTCCACACTCCATACAACCGATGCAGCGCAAACAATAGATAGAATAATCGATGTATTCCCGGCAGATCAGCAAGGTCAAATAAGAAGTCAGTTAAGTAACATACTAAAAGGCGTTGTATCACAACGTTTAATACCGCATGCCAGTGGCGAAGGCCGTGTTGCTGCACGCGAAATAATGATTACTAACGATGGAATTCGTAATTGTATTGCACAAAGTCAGATTTCTCAAATTTACTCCATGATCCAGATTGGCGGATCTGAAGGTATGATATTAATGGATGAATCTTTGGCACAATTGGTTAAGGACGGACAAATCACAAGAGAAGATGCGCTTTCTAAGGCTAATGATTTGGAGGCGCTGAATAAAAAATTAGAATTAGTTGCCCAGTAAATTTTTTAAAGGTTTTCGGAAGCGCACTGCTTCTTAGCTCCCTCAATAGCACTTTTTCCACTTTTGTTAACACGTCTTTTAGTTCTGACTAAATGGTCATCCAGATCCTTAAGGTATTTTTTCATACTGCTAATATCAGTTTTTTTATCTTGTGCATTAACCCATAACTCCAAATAAACCTTCTCTGCCTGTAAATATTCTTTATATCTTTTTAGTGCACTCTCCTCAAGATCCCACCATTTACCCAATGCTTTATCAGCTTCATTTGTATATTCATTGGTTTTGACCTGCTGTTCGACTGGAATTACATCTAAAAAGCTAATAATTTCCTGTTCTGTTTTATAAAAATTAACAGTGTTACCTAAATGTGTCATTTTAGTTAATTTATTTGCCAGGTTTTTATTAATGTCTTTTTGTGCAGGTGTTTGTTTATTGACAGCAGTGGTGGCTTTTTTATTAATGGCATCATATTCTTTTTTGGCTGCCTTTGCCTTTGTTAGAAGAATTTCATATTCTTTTTTTGAATTAGCCATATTGACAAAGGCCTGATCTTTCATTGTAAGTGCTAAACCCTGTTTTATTTTAGCCTGTATATCATTTGCAACAGAAATTTCTTTTGCAGCATCATAAGTATCCTGAAAATTTGCAATTAATGAACTAAGTGTTTCTTGCTCAGATAAAGATTTTGCAAGCGCAGCCTCATCTAAATTGGATATTTTTGCAATTACTTTACAATCATCTTTGCCTAGCTCAACACTGCTAAAACCTGCAGTAATCCCCACGTTACTATTCTCCGCAGTTTTAATTATAATTTTAGAGATTTCTGCCCTATTTAATATTTTTCCTGGCTTAAATGTACCATCACCGTATCCTGTAAGAATTTTATGGTAAGACAAAGTTTCTACATAGGGATAAAACCAATCACTTACTTTAACATCAGGGAAAGATAGTTTAGTTGGCTTGATAAGATCAAGCTCAAAGGCATTTACAATAATTTTTGCAGCTTGCCCACGTGTTACTTTATCATCTACCCCGAATGTCCCATTAGCATACCCACCAACCCAACCTTTTTGACTTGCCGCATGTATACATCTTAAAAAAGGGTTATCATCTTTAATATCAGAAAATGCAAGGGTTCGGTTAAAGGATTTTATATTAAGCCCAGTCGCATTACAGGCAATTTTCATCATTTGCCCGCGTGTTACCGGATCGCCAGGACCGAATTTACCATTTTTATAACCGGAAATAACACCACGCTTACGCAATTTATTAATAGGCTTATAGAACCATGCTTTTTCAGATACATCACTAAATTTTACGATAGGTTGTTTTAATACTTTTTTTGGGATCGATTTTTTTTCTAAAACCGGTTGATTCCATACCTGATAATCATAAGTACGATCTTCAGCAAATGCCTTACCCTTAGGGCCAAGTAATGTAGTCTCTTTGATACTTGTAGTAGTTTTTTCTACTTTCTTTTCATTAACGCCCTCAACAATATAAACAGTTACATCTGGTGCAAATTTTCCACTTGATTCAACCTTAACCATATATTGATTAACCTGATTTTGAATCAGGGCGACTTCAATTCTGAAATTACCAGAGCTGTCTGCAGTAGTAGGTGGCAAATCATAAGGCCCGCCCATAGCAGTTACTTTTGCATTTGGCAAAGTAATCCCCGAAATTACATAAGTATCAGCATCTACTTTGGATGGAATATTTTCAATTATAGGAGCATTTAATGCGTTACTACCCTGAGGCGACGTGACAATTTTAGATTCAGTAAAACTCTGCCAATCCGTAGCGGACACACTGGCAGCATGAAGAAGTATTATAATAAAAACAGCGCCGAACAAAGTGGCAATGGTATTTTTATATTTAAGCATATTTTTGTATTTATTTTTCGATCATAAAATAGCATAAAATAATACCATTCTGCAATCTAGATAGGATATTGTTATTTAAATTATAATTGCCTTCCGACTATAATAGTTCTTACAGATTTATCCGGCGCTAATATGATATTCGCATCAACCCAGTCTTTTTCGTACTTTTTTTTATTAACACCTTCAACTTTATACCCAAGTTTTACCAGGTAATCTTTAATCTGATTGGCAAAGCTTAAAGCTTCCGTATCACCATCAATTACACTTACCTCAATTGCCTTACTTTTATCTTTATGTAAAACACTATTGAATTGATTAAAGGTGTCTTGGGTCATATTGCGCGGTGGCTTAACGGCTTTGGTCTGACTGACGGGTTCTGGTACTGATGATTTATTGCCTACAAAAGATACAGCTTCAGATATAAATGCAATTACAATAATTGCAATCAAAAATCTTAAAACCCATCTGAATAATACTGATTTTTTATATAATTTTGTTATTGGACAATTTTTCATAACTTTATTATTATTTATTATCTCCTTTTAAGGCTTTCCATCACTTTTATCGCCATTTCACGTGCATCAAGAGCTTTTTGCCAACCTGCATCTGTTTTTTGTAGAACACGAGAAGCTTTTGCTATTGCTTTTTTAGCGTAGACATAAATCGCTGCAATAGTAGCATGCCCACATAATGGCACTTCTGTTGTGGGTGTAAAAAATCTAATTCTTACATCATGATCATCTTCTTCTGGTAATGAGATGAATGCAGTTTCAGAGCAATTCATCTCTCGGGCGATTTTTTGCATTTACTCTTCAGTAAGCCCATCGGTATTCGAAACTACGCCAGCTGGGTTACCGGTAAAAGGTTCTGTGGTAAATGAATCAACTTGATATAAGCGATGTATGTCCATATTAATTTTTTATAACATTTTTTTTATACTAGAATTTCCCGTAAGTGATTTCATCTGAATAATAGCTATTTTATTAAGCTTATCAAGTCTTTCTTTTTGAGATAGTCTTTGCCTGATAAATTCAGCGTTTATACTTTCCAGCCCCGCCAGGCAAACAAGCTGAGTTACATTTGCGAAATCTCGAATATTTCCTTTTTTATCCGAATTTTCGCTTCTCCATTTTTTTGCTGTTATCCCAAACAAAGCAACATTTAAAACATCAGCTTCATCTGCGTAAATAAAGTTTTTTTGACTTACGGATATACGCGGAGGAATAAGATTTTCTTTTACAGCATCTGTGTGCACTTTATAATTTACTTTAGTCAGAATTCGTTTTGCATTCCATACAAGCTCTTTTCTTTTATTTTCTTCCTCTTTAAGTCTTTGGAATTCTTTAATCAAATATAATTTAAACTCTGCGGAAATCCACGATGCGAATTCGAAAGCAATATCTTTGTGGGCGTAGGTGCCACCACCACGACCTTGTTTAGAAATTATTCCAATGGAATTCACGCCTTGAATCCAGCGTTTTGGTGTCATTACGAAGGCATTGAACCCTGCTTGTGATTTAAACCCGTCGAATTCGACGGGTTTAAAATTAGGATTATTTATTTTTTCCCATAAACCTAAAAATTCAAGAGTATCCTTATTTCTCATCCAATTTTTTACAACATCATCTGACCTTTTTATATCTTTATGGCGTGCAATGTCGGTAAGAGAAATAAAATCAATTTCTTTTTTAGAAAAAATTACAATATTTATACCATTAATATTAATTCTTGATTCCATAATAAAAAACGTTAAGCTAATATAGCTTAAGTATAGTAAACATTTGTTCACTAGTCAAAGGAAAGCGTATAAAGCGGTTGTTATAAGAAATATTTATTTAAATATCGCTTTTATCCATTGTATTCCTATACTTAGATTATTTTTTTGGACAATACATTCATTATATGATATAATTAAAGGATAACTATATTAATTTTTTATGAACCTAGCAGAAGAACATGAAGTGCCTGAGCATGGTTATGGTATGGGCTATCAGGAAAGTGTAGCCATTGAATGTAGAAGTCTTTTTGGAATGGAGCCAGATGAATTTTACCGGAGGCAGGTAGGATTAGTTTTAGACGATATACCGGATAGCCTTTATGGTGATTCTAAAGAGCTAAAATCGAGAAAATTTAGGTTTAGACAATTGTTAGATAGAATTAAGCTTCATAAAAAAGCTAGAAAAGCAGGCATGCGAATGACCGATAAATGTGACTTAGACTTAGGCTCTGGCAAAAGGGTATTAGATTTGGCTGCTGGGGAAGGCGATACAAGCAGATATCTAGCAACTACTGGCGCAACTGTTGAATCAAGGGATATTGAACCTTTTTTAGTAGGTAGGGGGAAAGAAAAAGATGCTGAAGTAAGGAAAGGTGTTGAGCCATCTGAAGAAGTTGTTAATGAGATAAGAAAGAATGCTAATAGAGTGCTTGGAGATGTTAATTATGCACATGGTGATTATTCGAAGACAAAAGAGAGTGTAGGCGAAGGTGATCAATTTGATGTAATCAGCTGTTTGAGTAGGTCATTTATATACCTTGGGGAGCGAGAAAATTACGTAAAAACCCTTAAGGATTTTCATGATTTATTAGTACCAGGTGGTAAGGTTGTATTGCAATCGCGGGATAGAATTAAAAAACCTGCATATCCTTGGTCTGAAGAAATGGGGACGTCGGTTTGTCAAACTCCTGAAGGAAATTTTTGTATGACTGACGAGAGGTCTAAAACTAAATTTGTATGGGCAATGGATCAGGAAGATACAACTATGTCGGACGGGGTAGCACAAGGTATTGGCTCAAGATATTTAGAGTATTCTGATGGTAGTACTAAGGATTTAGGAAAAGTAGTTTGGGATGATCATATAACTTTATCAAATTTGGAAGGAATAGGAGATATGCTAAGAGAAGCTAGATTTATTAATTTAAAGTTAAAAGCAGAAAATCTTTCTAGTAATGAAACAGAGATTATGTATGCTATTGTTGCTGAAAAAGCTAAGTAGTATATTGTTATTTTTGATTTTATCTCTTTTTAAGAAATAACAAAACCAATCCAACCATTTTATCTTTATCTTTCGGCTTGCTTTCGGCGATCATTAAAGTAAGTGCTGTAAGGGCTTCGGGTGACATGCGTGTAACATCGAGTATTCCTGCTTTACGTAAAAACCATACAAAAGCAAAAGCTCCACTACGTTTGTTGCCATCTGTAAACGGATGATTTTTGATAATGAAGTAAATAAGGTGTGCTGCTTTTTCCTCCAAAGTAGGATAGGCGTCTTTGTTAAAAACGGATTGAAACACATTTCCTATAATGCCAGCCAAACTGCCGGATGTCTTTTCTTGCGCAAAAAGTTCAGTTGCTTCCTTTTTCTTTATTAATACTTTTTTTAGCTCAGCTATAGCCTTTACTAATTCCTCAGCTGTAAATTCAACCTGTTTTTTCCTTGCACCAGCCTTAGGTAAATCGGATTTATCGTAAGCATCCAAGGAAAACCAGGTATTTGCAAAAAGCTTGATAAGCTCCAAAACATCACTAGTACCAACTTTAGAATCAGCAGGTAATAGTTTTTTAACGCTATCAACAGCCTTCAGAAAATTTTTATAATTTTTATTAATCTGGGAAGGATTAATAGCGTAACCTTCGATGATATATTTTTTAATAATTGCATTAGCCCACCTTCTAAATTCAATAGCCCTTTTGGCTGATCTGGCCCTGTAGCCAACGGCTAAAATAATATCCAAATTGTAATATTCAATTTTACGACTAATGGTACGATTACCTTCCTTTTTTTGAACTGTTGCGAATTTTGCAACAGTTGGATTTTTAGCTATTTCTTTATCCTTAAAAATATTTGTAATATGCCTGGAAACATTTGATTTATTTATATTAAAAAGTTCGGCAATTTCATTAATATTTGCCCAGATAGTTTCTTGTTTATAATCGGCCTGGAGCATAATCGCCCCATTCTTTGCCTGATATACTATGATTTTACCTACCCGACTTTGGGTGTGGTCTTTTTTATTGGTAACCATGTTTTTGAATTAAGAGGTAACATAAACATATTAGTGAAAATTTGTTCACTAGTCAAAGGAAAACGTATAGAACAGTTAGTTGTCGGATATAATTTAAAAACCTTTTGCTAAAAATATTTTTGATTTTTTCACTGCAATTTTACTGTTGATGTTATGCCAAGAGATTTTATCTATGTCACAGAATTTAATCCATTTATATTCAGTATGTTCGTGGCTTAATTTTACATTTTGTTTACCGACCGACTTACATAGAAAAAATACTACGTATTTCGAGGGAGCCTCAATGTCCCAACGAGCGGTATGGATAGGTGAAATAACTTTAATTTTAAGACCAGTTTCTTCTAATATTTCACGATGCAAGCCAAACTCAGGTTGATCATCTTCTTCGAGCCTACCACCAGGCAACATCCATGCTTCTTTAGTATATTTTTTGTTTATAGGTAGACTTAAAATCAAAAATTCCTCTCGTTTATTAACGATGACTCCATATTCTCCGACATTACATTTTAATCTTTTCATAATTGATAGGTTTTTATCTATTTCCTACAACGCTTGTGTTTTTATACGAAATATTTATTTCAAAATTGCCTTAATCCTCCCGCAATTTTGCGCCCTGAGCTCGTCGAAGGACTACTTTATTTTAAAATTGCTTTGATACGCCTGATGCCCGCACTCGAAGACTGCTCCTTCTTAATCTTAAAACTACCAAGTTCACCAAGTTTCTCCACATGAGGCCCCCCACAAATCTCCTTAGAAAAATCACCCATAGTATAAACCTTAACTTTCTCCCCATATTTACCTTCAAACAATCCAATAGCACCAGCTTTTTTGGCTTCATCTACACTCATAGTTTCCATAGTCACGGCAGCGTCGGATTTAATTGCATCGTTAACCAACTTTTCCACTTCCTCTTTTTGCTCTGGAGTCATTTTATCCGGATGAGAAAAGTCGAAACGGAGGCGGTCGGCGGTAATGTTGGAGCCTTTTTGTGCTACATGAGCACCAAGCACTTTACGCAGTGCTGCATGAAGCAGGTGAGTAGCGGTGTGCAGATGGGTTGTGGCTTCGGAATTATCCTGAAGACCACCTTTAAACTTTTCTTCCGCGCCCGCGCGAGATTTAGCTTGGTGTTCTTCGAAAGCTTTATCAAAGCCTTCGCGGTCGACGGTAAGGTCATGCTTTTCAGCTTCTTCTATGGTCATTTCGATAGGAAATCCGTAGGTATCGTATAATTTAAAAGCCTGTTTGCCGGAAATTTCAGTAATTTTTTTACCAGCTCTTTCAAATGCAATTTGGAATCCTTTTAAAAGTTTATCAAATTCACGCAGTCCTTGATCAAGGGTTTTGCTAAATTGATCTTCTTCTAATTGAAAGGTTTTTAAAATTTCCTCTTCATGTTTTAACTGAGGATAAACATCACTCATTATATGAATCACTTTTTTAGCGATGATATGAGTGAAGTTTCCCTTGATGCCAAGCGTCTTTCCGTGACGGATTGCGCGGCGGAGTAATCGGCGCATAACGTAGCCCTGGTCAACATTGCTTGGTTTTACGCCGTCGCCCGCTAAAAATACTGCAGATCGTACGTGGTCGGCTATCACGCGATAAGATATTGGAGCATCAGAATATGTTTGATCGGTCAGCGTGCTGATTTTTTCCAGAATTGGTTCAAATAAATCTGTATCGTAAACTGATGTTTTACCCTGAAGTACACATATTGCACGCTCAAAACCCATACCTGTATCAACATTTTTCTGATCAAGCGGTTCATATTTTCCTTCTGCAGTTTTGTTGTACTGCATAAATACGTCATTCCAAATTTCCAGCCAGTCATCTTCGTTCACATCCGGATTCCCATGCGGTTCACCTTCGCCAACCCAATAAAACATTTCTGTACTTGGGCCACATGGACCGGTTTGGCCGGCAGGGCCCCACCAATTATTTTCACCTTCGGACACACCGCCTTTAATTAGGCCGATGCGAT
>CAYWJA010000041.1:0-12433 GCA_964458485.1 uncultured Candidatus Peribacteria bacterium
GATATATTACTTCCCCTTTTGGCACGCTCCACGTAATTAGACTTCGTACACCATATATATAGAGTATTAACCCATAAGTAGTAATAACGGGTACTAATATAAAGTTAGAAAGTGCCTGTAGATATTTTGGATAATCTTTTTTGACATCCAGAGCCTTGATAGACTTTGGCATTTTAGAAAGAAAAAACCAAACAGCTATAATGCCGGTTATAAATATCCAAAGCCTTTCATAAATATGCCAATCACGAGGAATTTCAATCAAAAGCTTATCTACAGATAAGATCACAAATGAAAGACCTGCATATAGAATGCCTGTAAATATGACAGTTAGGGCTAAATGTGCAAAAAATGAATAAATGTAATTCCAAAAAATTTTGCTCTTTCTATTCATAGTCAGAGGAAGAAAAAATACTGTTAACCATGCACAAATAATCAGAAAAATAAACCGCATAATATATTTACCCGCCACAAAAAGATCAAAATTAGGCAAATGGAAATAAAAAAGAATCATAAGGGCGACAATAGCCAAATGTGCATATATTTTAAAACTTAATTTCCATTTATTAAATCCGGCTATCAGGCTAAACGACACTGCAAGAGGTAGACCGAGCAAGGTTGTTAAAAGTATCTGAATCAGCATTGTCTCCCTTACATTAGATGTATCAACCAACGCCATAGCTACAATTGTGCCGAAGATAGCAATTAACATCGCAAGCGGAAAACGCAGGAATGTATTAATTGCCTGCTTTGTGAATGTGTTTAGTTTGTCTGTTAACATGTTTAAGGGTTAAATTATGAAGTATTGTTAATATATCATAAAAAGTTCATTATCCTATTAAACCCCAATTGGATCCCCGATCGGATCGCCAATTGGATCTCCAATTGGAATTTCCCCCCAAAATAATGTATTGTCATTACATCTAAAAACTCAAAAGTGAAAGTAATAATCTTCGACATGGATGGCGTAATAGTAGACAGTGAATATCACTGGAAAAAAAGTGAAATTGATCTTTATGGCAAGTTAGTTGAAAAGTGGACAAATGAAGATCAGCAGAAAATAATTGGGATGAGCATTATTGATATTTATGGAGTTTTAGTTAAAGACTATGGCCTTTTAATGAGCCAATCTGATTTTTTAGATAAAGTAAATGAAATTGCCACTATGGTTTATATGAAGAAAAGTAGATTATCCGACAACTTTCTTAATGTTTTAAATGATCTAAAAAATAAAGATACACCTATTGCATTAGCATCTTCAGCATTAGATACATGGATCAATATGGTTTTAGACAGATTTGAATTACGCCCATTTTTTGATGTTATTGTAAGCTCAGAAGATGTTGGTAATAAAGGTAAGCCTGAACCGGATATTTATTTATTAACCGCTAAAAGACTAAATATCAACCCAGGGGATTGCATTGTAATAGAAGACTCACATAATGGAGTAATTTCTGCAAAAGATGCAGGTATGTATTGTATTGGATTTAGGAATGGGTTTAATGAAGCGCAGGATCTTTCGGCTGCAGATGAAGTGCTTGAGGGGTTTAAAAATTTTGATTTATCAATTTTTTGATATACCAATTTATATAATCCAAACATTCACCTGTGGATACATCTGCCTATCATTCTTCCGACTCCCTAGTTAATATGCACATTTGTCGGTATAATCGCCTCTGATGCCTTGCTAGTGAGCTCTTATCCACACCTGACATTCTACCATTTTTTACGGACCTTAGTATTTTATTGTTTAAATCAATCGATTCAGTCAAGCTTACAATTCTTCTTTCTCTTTTGGCAGCCCTACGATTTCTTATTCCATTTGTTGACATATCTTAATTTATTAAATAAACAGAGTTTAATTAAAACATTTATTGATATTAAATGTCAATATTTACCACTTATCATGATATAATTTTTCTGACATTATATTTTTTATGTATTACAAAAGTTATATGAAGCCATTCACCAAATTAAGCACAGACGCAATAAAGGACTACCTCATTATCCTCGACATCGACGGCACAATAGCAAAAGATAGCCAGTACGATGTAGATGGTGAAATTCTCAAAAAAATAAATGAGCTAAAAAAACATAATCAAATTTATTTATGTTCAAACAGTCGTGACCATACCAGAAACAAAGCTGTAGCTAAATCATGCGGACTGCAATATATAGATACAGACATAAGGAAGCCGAGTAAAAAAGTGATAAAGCTTATAGATACATCATCATTTACAAAAAAACTGGTTATTGGTGACAAATTTTTAACTGATGGATTGTTTGCAAAGAGAGTTAAGGCGGATTTTATTAAAGTTAAACGGATCACGAGTAAGGATGATAAGATGTATATAAAGTTGCTTTATTGGATTGATGACCTTTGTTATTTTTTATTTTCTAGTTTTTAGTTTTTATTTGGAACACAAGCCCACAAAATCATTAAAAATTAAAAACTATAAATTAAAAACTAAATGAAAATTTTAATAATCTTCAACCCAATGTCCGGCTTCCGCAAATGGGGTGACCCAAAAACGATCATCCAAAAGACTCTGAAAAAAAGGGGGTATAGTTACGAGTGGTTTGAAACTATAAAAGCCAAAAGACAGCCATTAGATCAGTTTAAGAATAAAAAATATGACAAGATCATAGTGTCTGGAGGAGATGGTACAGTTGCAGAAGTGGCATCTTTTTTAATAGAACATAAAATTAAAACACCTCTTATAATAATACCTCAAGGTAGTGGTAATATTTTAGCTGTCTCCCTAAGATTACCGCTAACTGTAGGTAGGGCCTTAAACAAAGGATTGAATAACAAGGGGAAAGAATTAGATGCCATAAGAGTTAACAACAGATATTACAGTTTAATCGCTACAGGATGTGGGTATGACACTATTGTAATGAGTAAAACACCCCGTAGCCTAAAAAGGAAGGTGGGGGTATTGGCTTATGCGTGGACTATATTAAAAACAATTTTTTACTACAGGAGCAAGCCATATAGGTTATCGATTGATGGAAGAAGACACATCCTCATGGCAAAATCAATAATGTGTTTTAATATTTTACCTCTGGCAAATTTAAAAATTACAGAACCTTTTATAGGCCACAGAATACTCCCCGACGATGGCCTTATAAATATTTATGCATTAAATCCAAGGCCGATTCGTGATTTTTTGAAATTCAGAAAAGCAATAAAAATTTTTACAGGTAAAAAGATTTCTATAAAATCAAAAAGGAATAAAAAATATCAAATTGATGGCAATGTATTTAAGGGGAGGACTGTTAATTTGGAAGTAATGCATAATGCTATACGTATCGTATATTGATTTTTTCTTGTCATCCTGAACTTGTTTCAGGATCCACCATTGGCTGGCATGCCATGGATCCCGGATCAAGTCCGGGATGACAAACGGTGAATATGGAATAACCATAAGCCATGAACTACTTAAAACTCATCAGATTAGAGCAATGGCATAAAAACATTGTAATATTCCTACCTCTTCTTTTTGCTCCAAAGGAATATTTATATAATATAACTCAACTAATAGTCGGGTTTTTTGGATTCTGCTGTGTTTCATCCATTACCTACATGGTGAATGATTGGATGGATAGAAAAAAAGATAGATTGCACCCTATAAAAAAACATCGCCCATTTGCTGCAAAAACAGTTAGTGGGAAGATGGGCATTTTTGTAGGAATAATTTTGTCTATTATTGTAGTTGGAGCTATTGCGACACTCGGATGGTTTTATGGAACTATAGTACTCACCTATTTTGTAATAACAAATCTCTACTCATTCGGACTAAAGGATATCCCATTAGTAGATATCATGATTATCGGATCTAACTTTGTCCTCCGTATGATGGCAGGTACCAATACCCTTCCTGATATCGCGACTTTGCCATATTTTGGGTTAATGTTTGGAATTTTAGCAGTACTATTAACACACAAAAGAAGTAATGATATTAAAATGACCGGTGCAAAAGCCATAAGGCATAAACCAGTTCTAAAATTCTATACAAAAAAGAACAATTATATATTTCGCGCGTTAGGATATCTGATTATTATTGGATCATTTTATATTTTGTATCAAAATGAATTCGCATCTTACAAATCCGCTGGGATATTAGCCCTACTGACACTAACAAGTTATTTGCTATCTAAAAATCCAGACATTACCTCAAAGCCTCAAAAACTCCTCCGGAATTTATGGTGGGATGTGCTATTTGTGGGTAATTTGGTGTTACTTATATTTTATTAAAATACCAAATAAAACTTAGTAATTGCCACTGATTACGCTATATTCAAGGTCGTAATCACCCTCATTAAAGTCAGATTTTTTACCAGATGCAACTTCTGTATGATCTATTGCTCCATCTTGCATAATTTTTTTCCAACTTCCTCCCATATTATGAGCACCAGGTTGTCTTCTTTCTAAGGCTTTAAGCTCCCTTTTTCCTATTGCTGCCGGTATATCGACAAGATCAGCTTTTGGATCCCGACTTTCGAATCCATTACAATTATCTAAAAACAATACTCTAATATAACCTTCTCTGATACCATCTATAAGTGATTCGGTAGGGCCAACTTCTGTTGGTATATCGGATTTACTAGATGATGCTGTATTTGTCATAATAATTTGTTTAATAATAAATATTATGTATAACATATACTATTATTAATATTTAGTCAATAAAAATAACCTCAAACTTTATTTTATTAAAAATTGTCGACATTTCAGCCTGTCTTGCACGGAGATGCTAGGGTGACAACTTTTTAGCCGTATAAAAAATATAATAGCTGAGCTTTGAGGGAGGTGAGCAGGCGTAGCGAGGAGTTGAGTTTTTCGTAAAAAACGAAAAGCTCGCGAAGCTAAGCGAGTCTCCTGAAAAGCGAAAACACTTGTTTGAAAAGGCCGAAAAACTTTTTGAAAGTTTTTCGGAATCAGCCAAGCATCTTTATCTCAATATCAACCCCTGCTGGTAAACTTAAATTTGTAAGTGATTCGATAGTAGTTGGTGTAGTTTCTCGTAATTCGATTAAGCGCTTATGAACACGCATTTCAAATTGTTCGCGGGAATCTTTTACAACAAAAGTAGATTTATTAACAGTAATTTTTTTGATCTTTGTTGGCAGAGGAATTGGACCAGCAATAATAGCCCCACTCCTTTCGGCTGAGTCTATAATCATTTTTACCGCTTTATCAATTACGTTGTGATCAAAAGCTTTTAATGTAATACGTATTTTTTGAGTATTATTTGCAGACTTTTTAGCCATGAAGATTGGGGTTAATATCTAATTGTATTGACTTGCTCGGATAATCCGAAGTAGTGGTCGTAAATAAACTTTACAACCCCGACGAATAAATCATCGGGGATAAAAATCTATTTAATGATTTTTGTAACAACTCCAGCGCCAACAGTTCGTCCACCTTCACGAATAGCAAAACGTGTACTGTCATCCATAGCGATAGGACATCCAAGCTTAACAGTAAGTTTTACATCATCACCAGGCATAACCATTTCAGCACCCTCTGGGAGAGTTACTTCACCAGTTACATCTGTAGTACGGATGTAGAATTGAGGTTTGTATCCTTTAAAGAACGGAGTATGACGTCCACCTTCTTCTTTAGTAAGAATATAAACCTGACATTCAAATTCTGTATGAGGAGTAATAGAACCAGCCTTCGCACAAACCTGACCACGTTCAATATCATCACGTTCTACACCACGTAAAAGTAAGCCAACATTATCACCGGCTTGACCTTGATCAAGTAATTTTCGGAACATTTCCACACCTGTAACAACAACTTTACTAGTTTCTTTGATACCAACAATTTCTACTTCTTCGTTAACCTTAACAATACCTTGCTCAACACGACCTGTAGCTACAGTACCACGACCTTTGATAGAGAATACATCTTCAACAGGCATTAGGAATGGTTTATCAAGAGCACGTTCCGGCTCTGGAATATATTCATCAAGCTTATTAAGAAGTTCAACAATCGGTTCAGCATCTGGACCAGTTGGATTTTCAAGTGCTTTAAGAGCAGATCCTTTAATAAGCGGAGTATCATCACCAGGGAATTCGTATTTGTTTAGAAGTTCACGAACTTCCATTTCAACAAGATCAATAAGCTCTGGATCATCAACTTGATCGGTTTTGTTAAGGAATACAACAATATATGGAACATTTACCTGACGAGCTAGAAGGATATGCTCACGAGTTTGTGGCATAGGACCATCAGCAGCACTCACAACCAAAATTGCACCATCCATCTGAGCAGCACCAGTAATCATGTTCTTAACATAATCAGCATGCCCTGGACAGTCCACATGTGCGTAGTGACGTTTTTCTGTTTCATATTCTTGATGAGAAGTAGCGATTGTAATACCGCGTTCCTTCTCTTCTGGTGCATTATCGATTTGGTCGAATGCAACCGCTTTATTTAAACCCCCCATTTTAGAGGCAGCTACAGTAGTAATAGCAGCTGTTAAAGTTGTCTTACCGTGGTCAACGTGACCAATTGTACCCACATTAACATGGGGCTTACTACGGTCAAATGTTCCTTCAGCCATAATATTTTTGATTAATTATTAATATAAAGTGCTGTTGTGCTGTAGTGCTTTAGTGCTGTAGTACTGAAACGCACTCAAACACATAACACTTGGCACTTTTAAAACAAGCACGAGAGATTTTAGCAGTTGCAAAGAACTGTGTCAAAAGTTTTTTTGTCTATTTTGTCTTTTTGGTATTTGACTGACTCTGTTTGATACACACTGTATTAATAAGGCTAACTTTTTTATCGCCTACATAAACTGGGAATGCTTCACACTTCTGTGCCTGACTGATTACTGAAGAAACTGCATCAGACAACCCTTTTTCATACGACTTTTTGCCTATAAAACCAACTAAATAATTATATTGGATATAGCCAATGTACAAAACACTGAAAATTATCCATGCAATCACGATAATTTTTGTTAGTGGGAGTTTTTTCTTCATATTACATATTGTTACCAGATGTTTTCCAGATTGTTAATAAATAATTATTCAATAAACAATTTGGAAACGCGAGCCTGAGCTTGTCGAAGGTGAGCAGGAAACTACTTGGCAACAATATGGTTAATAAGCCTAACAACACTAGCCTCAACAGTTTTATTAGAATAAATATCTTTCAAACTCTGTACAGAAATTACATCGCCTGCTTTTAAATCTTTAACTTGAATTTGTTTTATGGTGTAGAGCTCTGGTGCCTTAAGGTTCTGAATTTCTTTTCTGACGTCTCTTCCTAATTTTTTATTAACTAAAATAGCCTTCATCTTTTTGTTGTAGGCATCAGTTATAGATTTAACTTCTTCTGGTGTTTTATTTATGCGATGTTCAATGGTTACACTTGACGGTATTTGAATAGTGCGCGTAATTTTCCCATCTTTAAATAAATCAATTTCAGATGCCTTGAATCCAACCACAACAGTTTGACCACTCACAGACTTAACAGTTGCGCTATTTATAGACGTAACTGATTGAGACATCAAATTTTGTGCTATTAGCCTATCACGTGCATACTTCAAAGCCGCATCATATGATTTTTGACGCTCTGCAGCTAAATAAGATTTATTAAAAAAAGAAACTTTATTTGTACCCCCTAAATAAGCTCCAAATAAAAATGAAATACAAATTATTGCCACCAATTTAATAATGCGTAAGTGTTTTTTTGATATATTTTTTTGATTCATAATTCATATTGTTACCAGATGGTTTCCAAATGGTTTCCAGATTGTTATTCGGGAAACTATTTGATAACAATTTGGAAACGCCTTGAGCGAACCTGAGCTTGTCGAAGGTGAGCCGAAAGGCGGGAAACTATTTGGTTACTATTTGTTCTCAAGTTCCTCAACCCTCTTCTTAAGCCTTTTAACTTCAGCGTTTAATTCTTTAACCGCTTCTGTTAAAACAGCAGTAAGTTGCCCGGCAGACATGCTATAGTAGTCATCTGACCCCTGTGTGACAACTTCTGGGATAACTTTATTCACCTCCTGTGCAATAAATCCAATTTGTTTACCTTTCTGATGATCTTTTTCATCCTTCCATTCAAATTCAACACCGCGTAACTTTTTCACTTTATCCAGAGCGCCGTCTATTGTTTGTACATTTTTCTTTAGTCTTTGGTCAGATAAATTAGTCCATGCCGCATTTCCAGCAGCAGTACCATGAACTCTTAGATTATACCCATTAGATGTAGCACTACCAATAGCGATAGGATCTGCAAATTGGTTTAAATTACCATCATAACCCCAGCTAAAGAAAGTGCCGTTAGACCATAAAGCTTGCTTTCCATTCACATATAAAGCCCCTCCGCTTTTTCCATTATTTAAATTAGCAGCTCCGGCAACGTCAAGTAATTTACTAGGGCTGGATGTTCCAATGCCGACTTTTCCACCCATAACAACTAAATTCCCCGGCGAATATACATATTTAGCTGCACTTCCTAACCCAATGCCAACACCATAATTACCGTTGAACTGAATATTACTGCCTATTGCAGTTGCAGCTGGATAACCTGCAGTATTTTTATATCCTATTGCCGTTGCATAATCACTAGAAGTACTTGTTTGAAATCCAATTGCAGTTGAACCGGTTCCTTTTGTATAAGCTTCGCTGCCAGCTGAAAAAGAACCAAGCCCTGTTGCACTTGTTTTATAACCCAACGCGGTAGCATGTCTTGCAGTAGCCCTGGCCTCATGCCCTATTGCCACCGCTGAATATTTATCGGCATATGTTTTATAACCCATAGCTATTGCTGTTTCGGCTCTTGATTCAGATAGCCAACCCATAGCAACAGACATATCATCAGTAGCAATATTATCAAGACCAACAGAAAATCCATTATAACCAAGTACTTTATTTCTACCCCCCATTGCAACGGCAGCTCTGCCGGTAGCTGTATTAGTATTTCCAAGTGCGACAGCCCATGCTCCATCGTTATTTGATCCATTTGTAGCCTGTGCAGCCAAGCAGTTAGATCCCCCCGTACAACCTGTTATATTATTCATACCAATTGCAACAGATTGCAGACCATAAGCTTGTGAACCTGATCCCATTGCTACAGATTGATTACCATAAGATTTTACACTTGCTCCTGCCGCAATAGAATCATGCCCTTTAGCCTCCGATGTAATTCCCGTAGCAAACGATCTTAATCCTGAGGCCGTTGTTCCAAATCCTGTGGCAATAGCCTGTGCACCTGAAGGATTATTAAATAAGCCAATGTTAGCATTACCTACAACTGTTAATGCTGCATTAGGGGCTACTGTTCCAATTCCCACTTTGCCATTTTGAAAAATCGATAAAACTTCTTTACCCCATTTTTTTGCCCTTAATCTAAATCTTTCATTACTACCGCCAGAGCCAGTACCTGCACTACCCAATGACCATAAATTATCTGTGCCTTCTTTAAAAACAATATTTGTATCTTTGCCGGAAGGGGCATTTATTAAAACATTGGCATGATTTGCTTTATCTTTAAATAAAGCCATACCATTTGGTCCATTATTCCCCTCTACTGTTAATGGCAATGTTGGATTTGAATCACCAATCCCTACATTACCGGAATTTTTATTATAAATATTATTTCCATTCTTAGACCATAAACCGCTGTCATCATCGTCACCACCTCCGCCTGAACCACATTTCCATTGAGACCCACTCCATGTAGGAACTTGCCCTTTATTACATGCAGAATCTGTCATATAAACTAATCGACTTAAAGCTGTTCCATCCCAAATTTTAAATATTTTATTATGATCTATAACATCCAAAAGGGTATAGCAAACTCTGCCAATTTTTACACCACCAGGACATTCAGGTGTTGCTTTCTTTGTACGATCATGACAGCCATTGTCACAATTAAATGCACGATACTTGCCAGCTTGCGCTGCACCACAATCAGAAATTGTATTAAGTTGTGGTCTACAATCATTATTATAATAATGTTCACCTGTGTCGCATTGAACGGCTGGAAAACAAGCCTCACTTATACTGGCCGCATGGACGTATTGTGGTAGTAGTAATGCCAGACTTATTAGGATGATTGGTATTAATTTTTTCATTGTTCCGATTGGTGATCCGATTGGTGATCCGGTTGGTGATCCGGTTGGGGCTAATTCGGTTAAACCCCTATTGGATCTCCTATGGATCTCCCATTGGATCCCCTATTGGTTAATTATTTACAGCACGCAAAATACCTCGTTTTATTACAAGGTGTTACATAGCTCGCATCCTGGCTAAAATCCCACACAGAACCAAAAATTGTACTTACCTTAGATTTCCAGCCAGAACAATCGTTTGTAACATATTTTACGTATCCAGGAGGGCCATTATTTACCCAAAGTGGAGCTCCATTATAGCTCTTAATAGCCGATTCAGGCGCTACATGATTATAACTATTCTGTATTTCCATAGCTGTACAAATATGGCTTTTTGTAAAAGCATTGGAACAATACTGATTTGCAGATTGATAACCTACACTCGCAGAATATGCCGATGAAGACTTGCCCACAAACACACCAACCACACCTGTTGTGGGGTTGGGATCAGAAGTTGGCCAGCTAACAGCTGCATATGCATAAAAACCTAAACCTAAAAACAAAAAGACTGCAAGAGTTTTTAGCCATACATCTTTCAGCCAAATTAGAATATTTTTTATTTTTTTATTCATTATTCTGTATTTTTTATTTTCATAACCTTTTGTACTGTATCACAAACGTAAACAGAGTGTAAAGAGTTGCTTTTTTTTAATAAAAATGTTATAATTAAAAAATAATTTAACAAAAAATAAAAATGTTTAGCAAAATTAAAAGCCTTATCTGGCACCATGAAACACATAAAAAATATCTCTTATATGCCTTAGCATTCCTTGTAGGAATGGTATTTTCTTATGGAATTTTTAATATTCCTGTAGGAAATTATAAAGGATTTATGATAATGGAAGAAGAAATTGAAATGCATAATGCAGGTAGAGGATTTAGGGGTATGGAAGAAGAAATTGTAGTTACAGCAAATTGTAAAAAGAATAACTGTGATGTTTTAAATAAATTAAATAATTTAGAAAAACAGTTATCAGACACTAGCTCTGCATTAGGCAAGGGCATTACTTATAATGGAAATTCTGTTACAGCTCATTTATTACAACAAATCAAAGGTTACAATGGTCAATTTGGTTTTTCTAGCTGGACGCTTGAAGCACTTGCTCAAAATACATATCAACTAAATGACAGAAATAAACTTAACGGTATACACAATAAAATAGGAAATTCATCTTGGACTCTTGAAGCACTTGCTAAGCATGTTGATTTTCAAAATCAAATAAATAGAAGTCTTATTCATAAAAAATGTAAAAAATAGAAACCTTGTTTTAAATAAAGTTGCCAAAAAGCCCTGCTTCTTACGAAGAGGGCTTTTTATTTCAGAGCTAAGATTTCCAACTTCCGAATCACTCATTGTCATCCCGCACTTGATGCGGGATCCAGATCACATGCGAATGCACTGGATCCCCGATCAAGTCGGGGATGACAAACCGTAAAAAACACTAAATGAAAAATCAAATCTGAGTTCTGAGATCTGAGATAATCACTTTAGTAATTTAAGCACCCCCTCTGCCTTCTTCTTATTTCCTGCTATTTCATATGCAAACGCCATGTTTTTTAAAACCTCCAAAAATTCAGGATGGGTCTTCCAGAAAATTCGCTGCTCATAAGTTAATTTCTTACCGGATGTAAGTGGTGCCTTCCAGTAATCCGGCATTAAATTAAGTAATTTATCGTAAACAACTGCTGCTTTTGCAAAACTGCCTTGTTTAAAATACATATTCCCCCAATCTTCATATATAAGTGGATGATCGCCTTTTAGAATATAAATACTTTTGAAAACCTTTTCAGCGCCAATATAATCTTCTTTGAGGATTAAAATTTTAGCTTCATTAAGGAGTGACTTTAAACTATACATGCTCATCTTTTTAAATCTATTATTAATAGCTAAAGCCGTATTAATAACTGCATCGGACTGACTTACTAAAGAAATAACATATAAATTATTAAAAGCCATTGAATAGATTTCATGGTATTGAGGCGCCCACTTTATAGCCTGCTGCGTACTGACAACACCTTTTTTAAAATCATTAATAGCGATATAATTGTATGCTCGCTTTAATTGCAAATTAGAGTGGGCTAAGGCTATATTCAGCCCTGCATTACCGATAAATATAATAATCACAATTATTGCCAATGCCCTAAGTAATATATGAGATTTAATTATCGCCTCTTTTAAGTGATCTCCAAATACCAAAGCCAAACTAATTGCGATAAAAATATAATGAATTGTTAACGAAAAACTAAAAAAATTACTTATAAACAAAGTTAAAAGCGCCGCACTCATAAAA
>CAYWJA010000042.1:0-12060 GCA_964458485.1 uncultured Candidatus Peribacteria bacterium
TTACTATTTCATTTATTTTTTTATTTAGTTTATATATTTGTTTTTTTGGTTGCAGTGGTTTTTTCGCTTTTTTTTGCACAGTTTGTTGCTCTGGTGGTTGCCCAGGTTGTGGTTCTGGTAGGTGTAGCATCCTTCGTGCTTCTTCTTCCCGTGAGCCAGGAAATCTAAAATCACTTGGATGAGGTACTGTCGGACGATTTTTTTTAAACCATGCCATGATATTTTGGGTTATTGGTTACTTTTTAGCCTAACTCCATGGGTCATTATTGATTACTGGAGGAGGTGGCGGTGGTCCGCCACTGCCTGTATTGGGGTCATTAGGAATTGGTGGTGGATTACTATTATTTTCCGTATTACGTAGGGTACCGCACCAATCACAACAATTTTCACCTGGTGTATCTTCATTGCACTGCCCACAAGGAAGGCGTTGCATGCCTGTATCACCTGCTTCAGGTGGCGTATCTTGCGTGTTGGCATTATTCCCTTTAAAAGGATTCAAATTATCTTTTGATAGATTACCCTTTTTGATTACTAACATTATTGCTCCTATGGCAACTGCAAGTGCTATCATTGTTCCTATTATGGTTTTGCCATCAGGACCCATTCCATTTGCTATTAGTACAGCTAGTGCACCAACTCCTAATGAGCTTGGTAGGCTATATTTTTCCCATTTTTTGGGCAATATACGATTTGCCGCAAAGTATGAGGCTATAATCATTGATCCGAAAAGTACAGGTTCCCACCATTCAAGATTTTTTAAATTATTTAGATATTCTATAGCTTCAGGAGGGAGAATACTGTTGGCTTTTTCTGATGTGGCAGATAGTAGTGTTAATGGGGTGACGCTTAACATTGCATTTTCTAATTTCGGGCGAAGCTCTGATACAACATCCGTATTTGGTGGCGTAACAGAATCTATTGTAGGTTCAGTATTAAGCTTATTATGGCGCTGAGATGTTAATGTATTGTTTGTCATATTATTTATTGGGTGTAAATTATAATATATTTATTATATTTTGTCAAGACTTCTTGGTTGGTAAATATTTTTATGTTGCATTGTCATTTTCGTAAGAGTGGGAATATTGATTTATAAGCTCTATATTTGTTTGTTATTTACTAGATTTCCGCTTTTGCGGGAATGACAATTGGTTGGAGTAGTGACGGGGACCCTGCATGGTACGCAGGGCCCCGTCGACTATCTCGCTATCTACTTCTCCTTTTCCCGGTCAGTTCCAGGGATCGTTGTTGGTGGCAGTTCTTCCGCCCGTGGTCGTGCGGCTCGTGGTCATGGGGCGGGTGCAGTTTCCGCAGAACCGCGCCTGCAGGCGGTTCGGAGTGTTGCAGTGCGGGCAGTTGATGGTCGAGGGCGGCTGCGGCCTGCGGTAGCCGCAGTCGGCGCAGAACTGTGATCCGTACGACAGTCCGCCGCAGTTTGGGCACGCCTCCGGTGTCGGAGGTGCTGGCTGCCGGAAGGGGTTCTGTGCCTGGTTGGGGTTCGTGGTGGGGCAGTTCTGGCAGGCTGCATCGTTGCTGGTATTTGCCGTGTTGCAGTTGGGGCAGACCCAGATGTGGGGGTTGGGCTTGCCGCACCCCTGGCACACCACGGCGTCGATGTCGTTCACCGTACGGCAGGGCGCTTTGCACTTGAATATGCTGCTGGGCAGCGTAGCACCACACTTGCAGAAATTCTTGTCAGCGTCGTTTTTTGTGTTGCACGCGGGGCAGGTCTTCTTGGGCGGGGTGAACTCGATGAAGTCCTCCAGGAGGAGGATCGGGATGCCCCTCACCCATCCTGCGAAGCCGGGCTTTGCGCGGATGACCTCCCAGAAGTGTTTATTGTACTCCTCGGAGCGCAGGAAGACATACCAGATCGTCAGCATAGACATGACCAGGATGTAAGAGAAGAACAGGCCGAGCTTACCGACCAGCACGTTGATGAGGGCGATGCTGATGACCGCTCTGCTGACCCGGGGGTTCTTGAGGACCCATAGCACGATCGTGCTGGGGAAGGTGAAGATGGTCAGGAGGATCCCAACGAACTTCAGCTCCCACACGAAGTTGTGAACGTACTCCGCAATGGTCCCCACCTTGCTCAGCGTGGTGTCGAAGGCCGTGTCGATCTTCTTCGGCTGAGTGAGGAATGCGAACCACATGATCCACAGTGGCACCCAGAGGTACCAGGTGCTGAGGTTCGGCAGGGCGCCGATGGAGTACTTCATCAGTTGGTACGCTTTGGAGGCGCACCAGAGGCTGATGAAGAAGATTGTTTTGACGATGGACCCGACCTGCTTGACAGCGGCCCATGCCTCTTCGAGCTCCTCCAGCACACCCGCTTCTGCCGTGGCGGGAAAAAGGGTTATTGTTACAGCTACGCAAAGCGCAGCCACCATGACGGTCGTGAGAGACCGATCCTTTTTGTTCATGACGTCTCCTTTCCGGTTGTACCGGATTTGTCTAATGGTTCTGTTGGCAATTTATGGTTTATATATTTTGGGATAGGCATGCCTATCCCCTACATTGGTTTAAATTGCCAACAGAACCATTAGACGTTCAATGGGGAAATGCTTGAATCTCTTGAAAAGTTCTGACCGTGAATGGTGCGAACTTTTCTACATGATTCATCCTTGCCTACGAGACGCGATAAATCGACGTCTCTACCGGCTCGGATCACGTTTCTCGCCACTTAAAATAGCGAGATAGCAGAGATTGATATGCCGTACACCACTCCAAACGGAGAATGAACGGCAAATTTGTCTCTGCTATCAGACGCATAAATTGCGTCTTAAACTGTGATTTTAAAGAGCAAATAATTTAGTCTCAAGTGTAAGTCTCAAGTCTCAAGTGATAATTTTTAGACCTAGAGATAGCTTGAGCTATAGGCGCATTAATTGGCTGATTATTTTACAATATTTTTTATATAAAGTCAATAGATTTTACTCTGTAAACACGTTTTTTTGTTGCGACGATAATCATCATCATCGCTTTCAGACGGTTGCAAAAAAACGGCTTTGCCTTCGGCAAAACCACTCATCTATCCATTATATGCATACTTTTTACCAAATGTCAAGGGTCTAAGGCAGAACTTCGTTCTGCCATTCCGCATTTTGCATTTTACTCATCATTAGTCAGTCAATATCTGCTAATCAGTATTTGTATTATCTAATTAATTAGTACATGCAAAATACTAAATGCTAAATGACATTGCAAAATCAAAAATGCAAAATGCGAAATGAAAGCTTATGGTCTTTTTCCCGGATATAAGTGCAGATTTAGACGGCCCTGCGGTATAGGTTTTTTCGTTACTGGGTCTATACCTCCTAAATAAATTTTTTGACCCTTGTCATCTACCCTGCCTGTATCAATAAGTATTTCCTCCCAATCCCAATCATTACCAGTTTTTTCATTTCTTTTAAGATTTATTTTTTCACCACTCTTCATTGATATTTCAACTGCCTGCTTATAATTATTTGAATTTTTCGGGACTTTATATAGTTGAGATAGGGGAGCAAAACTTGCACTTCCTAAATATTCATCTATCCACTGCAAATGTTTTTCATTTGTACCAAGTTTAGAAAGATCTTCTATAAAATTACGGGTTTCGGGGTTCATGCTAAGCAGTCCAGGTGGAAATCCAATTTTCTGAAGTTTTGCATCAACTTCCGGCCAGTGCAATCCCCATTGTGCAACATCTCCTGCTGTTCTTACTATTCCCAGTGCTACATGCAACCATTGTGCAGCTGCTATAGATATAGTCCTACCGCCTTTACGCAGGAATGGACTTGTTATTCCATAGGCAGCTATTAGGTTATCTATAACACCCTTTGTCGGGTCAATCTTAAATGGAGGACTCATTTTCCTTCTGTTAGCATCAATAAAATCAGGAAGCCTACCTTCTTTTATTAGCCTATACTCCTCGCTGTGGTATAAAGGCATTCTCCAGAATGTGTACACTTTTGCAGGAGGCCTGTTATTAGGACCTGCAGTTTTAGTTATAACATGCACAGGCCTCATATATCTGTCTATATCTTTCGCATATTCTATTCTTCTTCCTGGAGGTACACCCTTGCTTAAAAAAACTTGTTTAGCCTGTTCCCGTGAAGCGGCATCCATGGCCCAGGTGCGTTCCTTTCTTGAATTTGTTGGTTTTAAACCTGGTGTTTTTGCTTCGCTTACTTCCGAAATATAATAACCGATATTCGGATTGCCCTCCAGAAAGTTCAGATGAGATGCTGACTGATTTTTACTTTCATAATAAGCTTGTCTGCCAAGGTTTTTTTGTTCCATTGCCCTATAAAAAGGAAATGTATAAATACCAAAATACTCAGCTTTTGGATTTATTTTCTTGTCAAAAATGTCATAATGAGGGTGTTCTGGTCGCACCATAGGTGTTGTGGCTGTTTTAGCTTTTCCATGAAATTTATCAAAAGTAGTCTTATTCATAATATCATCTATCTGTAAATCTCTGGTATGAGGTATGGTAACTATCTTGTCTGGGCGTATAATTTCGCGTGTTTGCCTTGCCCACTTAGAAACCCTTGGTATTAGCCATTGATCACCAGCATACATTACATCAAATACAAACCTTGTACTTTCAACTACTACTTCCCAGTGCTCTCTTGCAAATTTTCGTAATTCATATTTTTTACCTTTATACCAAAGTTCAACATGGCGTGTGCCATAACGCAATTTTGTTGCACCAGATTCACCCATGCTAACAAGGAAGTTTTTTATTGCAGGTGCATAACGTGTATCAACGTTTTTCCAGAAGCCTTCAGCACCGGCACCAGCCCTTTGTTCAATATGCCTCCTACTCCATCTGCTAAGCGAAGTGTAACTGCCAATAACATAATCTTTTGCACGTTGTGTTGCCTTTCTTTTCTTAGTATCTTCTACATCCTTCAATCTTATTTCCGATTCCATCACCATTGTCCATGTAACAGAGCGTGGGTTATTACGCAATTTAGTAAGAAAAAATGATGATAATTGCCTATCTGCATATTTTGTACTTTTCATACTAAAATCTTTATTATTAACAGGCTTTACCCATACTTCTTCTAATATATTCATACCAGTAGAAGCTTTATTGCCAGCTTGCCTATCTTTATTTGCAACATATTCAAAGAAGTTTTCTATGGTCTTTTTTAATATAAAACGACCACGGTCTTCACTGTTTTTATCTACGGAACCGGAAACAATAGCAGAATAATCAATAGGAAGCCTGACCTTTTCCTTGCTTGATCTAGGTGAACCATCCGGTTTTGTGGATTTGTACCAATCTACAATTTTAGAAAAAGGAACATTACTCCTTCTTAACTCTAAAAGCGCTTTGCTGTGGTCAGTGTCTGTAATAGATTCACCTGCATATTTCGTATTATCAAACTTGTCCTTAGCCCTGTCCAACAGCACATCCTCATAAGTGCCACCAAGTTTTTTAGCCAATCCTGTAAGTTTGAATTTATCTGTTAATCCTTCTCCAGTAAGCTGTTTTAATGCAATTTCCGCAGCACCTGCCATAAATAAAAGACGTAAAAGTGTTCTTCCTTTCCCCTTATTCCCTCTTATTGCATGATTTGCCACCTTATAAAGGGCGAACAAAATAGCAAAACCTGCAGCTCGATTCGCTAAGCTCTGGCCGGGTCCTAAAAGCATATCTTTAACTCCACCTACATATTCGGTAACCCTGTCTCCAAACGTCATTCCATCTAGAGCTTCCATTGCTTCTTTATATTTAGCACTACCTTTACTCGGCATATTTTCACGCTTCCGAATCTCCAATTTTAATGTAGTATATATACTTATTGCTACAGCTTGAGCTTCACTGGTTTTTGGTTTCGTAGCAAGTGGCTTGAAACCATGCAATGTTGAAAGGATACCAATGAACTCTTTTTTGCCTGTAAAGTTTTTACCTTCATGAAGTATTTTTCCGAACATATCAAGAAGCTTTTGGGTTCCTTTTGCGTCTCTCATGTGATGATCCCACTGATCTACTGTCATATCTGAATGCGGATTTTTTGAATCTGGATTTGTATACTTCTTATATGCTTCGTATATTGCATCAGGTTTTATTCCCATCCTTTCTAAATAATCACCTGTACTTTTTTCCTTGAAGTCAAACATGTTGTAATTCAGATCAACCGATTGGAGATATTTAGTAAAATTTTCAAGTTTCTTTTTATTGCCTGGTGAATTAAGCACAGATGAGCCGGATGTTTTAATTTCCTCAAGAAAAGCACGCATTTTATTTCTATCAGGATTTGCCATAATAGCCTCAGCTTTTTTGTAGAATTTTTTCAGAACTATTATTTCACTTTCTTTGTTTGTAATAATGCCCTGCGCCTGGCTGATTGCATTTGTCTGGTTGATTCTTGTTCCTGTATGCCTTTGTATCACTGCTATATCTGCATTTACCTGTGCAAGCTTGGGTGATCCTGCGGCAACAGGCAAATTTGCTGCTTGCAACCTTACTGTTATGGCTTTTAAATTTTTAACAACATCATTTTTTAAATAATTAACATTAGATAGCGCCAAATTTGCATATCTAACTATATACAAAAAGCCTCTTTGCTCAGGGGTAAGATAATTATTTCCTTCTGTTGGATTGAAATATTTTGATTGGGCTAATTTAGAAAGAGCCCATTTGTATTCCCTAGAAACGTTGTCTACGTATTTACCTGTTGTATCGTCATATCTGCCAACACCTTCATAATACATGGTTGCAATTAGCATACGCTTTACTCTCCGCCCATGAAGATCCCCAGCATTTGTTTGTTTATTTACTGAAGGTGATTCTACATGCTCCATAGCCTTTGCGAACTTAAGCATCGCAAGTTCCAGAACTATTTGTTTGTTCTTTGGCTTTCTTAATTCCTTAAGTGTAAATTTTGTATCTATATCTTTAGCTTGGGCTTTATACGCCGCCCAGTCGTATTGTGCTTTTGCCAGTTCATAGTATTTATATATTATTTTTCTGGATTTTCTAAGTGATTCAACAAGTTTTTTCATTTTAGGACGCGGGTCATTATCTATAGCATCTATTCTGTAACCTATATCTTTCCAGATAGTCTTAAAAGCTTCTTCTACTCTTGTATAATAACTGCGACCTTTTGCAGATCTTCTTGCCGGTCCTCTTAAAGATGTCAGTGCTGTAAGAGGATTACTAAAAGGCTGCAACCCTGCGCCTGGAGCAGTAACTGTTCTATTTATATTATTTAAAATTCCTGTTACTGCACCTATAGAGTCATCAGGTTTTGCGAGCCCCAGATCTTTTGCTTTGTCTTGTGCCAATTTATATGCAGCTTCTTTTTTTCTTAAATCAAATTTTTGTATTTTTAACCATTTATGATAAATAAATGGGTAATTCTTTTTATTATCATCAGGGTTATTATTGAATTTACCTAAAACAAAATCAGTCTTAAATCCATTGGTTTCATGATTTAATATTGAAAAGAATAATTGTTTGCTTTCACGAGCCTTAGATGGATCAATAGTGCCATCCGGCTTTTCATAAAAACGTTTAAAATCTTTATCTCTTCCGCTTAATATGCCAAATACCTGGTCGTAATCTTTAGATAAATCTTGGTATGGCTTTTTTCTTTCAACGCCTTTTTTCTGATCTACCATTTCCATAATACGTTTGCTTTTGCGTACCAAGAAGTAGCTTCTTTCACCTCTTTCCACGTTTTTCATAGCTATATAATCCACAAACATTTTTCTTATTTTTAATAAGTCATGTTTTTGGCTTCTTCTCTCGCGCGAAGGAATATGGGTTCTTAATTTCCTCATTCTTCCATCAAATTTATACGGAGTATCCAGCAAGGCATCAATGTGTGCAATGGTTACCTGTGGATTATCGAAATCAACAATATTTATTGCTTTTTCAAAAGGTCTGCGGTCGCAGTTAAAAGTTTCCCGCAACCACGGTCTTTTTGCATACTTTTCGTTATATTTCAGAACCTTTTTTTTGGCTTTATCTACATGCTGATTTAACTTTTGTTCAGTTTCTACTATTGGTGGCCTGTCTATTGTTACGTCTTGTGTCATAGTATGAACATCTGGGCGACGACGAGGACCAATATAAATAAATCGCCATAGATCCGGGCTAAAGTTATTTTTGTCTTGGTGATTTTGAGGTAGTAGGTTCATTTGTTCCGATTGGTGATCCGAGCATACTGCGCCGAAGCGGCTGCGTAGGCTGCATTGGGGCTAATTTGGTTAAACCCCCATTGGATCTCCTATGGATCCTCAATTGGATCTCCTATAGGTATATCAATATATTATACCAAATTTTACACTTTTTTGCTAGTGAGTAGCCTTGACGGATATGTTATTTATGGCGACGACGATTATTGTCGCTTTTATATTTATTTTTGTACCCTGAAAAAAGTCGCTAAAAATAACCTCATTCTCTCATTTTTTTAGTTAATATTATGCTTTTTTTTGTACATTGCAGCAAAAGAGCTGGAGCTTTTTTCATACTTTCCCCCTCCTGCATCTTTTTGTAAGAACCCATCAAAAGAAAAGCGTGCAAAAGTTTTATGTTTGGTTGTGGTTGCTTTTTTGTGTCCTCGTGGGTAGATAAATTCGACTACATAATCAGGTGTTTTATCGGCTCCCCTTATTTTACGATATACATAAAAATAATCTGTACCTGTTTTGTCTAAATGATGCTTACGTTGTTTAGACAATGCATGTTCCAGCTCTGTTAACACACTTTTTTCCTCCTTATCCAGGGGGAACATTTTTTGTTTCAATAAAAGTAAATCTCTGTATTTACGGGGTAATTTATAGAAAAAATAGTTCATATGCGGAAGCAAATGTGATGGAAATTTATGCCCCGGCCTTGGGGGATATACTTTGCCTACTTCAGTCAATTTAGTCTGCATTTCTTTCCATTCCACTTTCCAATCTCGTGGGTTGCCGATTTTATTTATTACATGTTTCCCCATTACAATTTCTTTAATTACTCCACCTTGGATTCTTATTTTGAAATCATTAGTTTTTGATTTTCTTATTCGAATAACAATGTCACCATCCTTTTTAGTGTATTCCATCTTATCATAATGTTCTGCGGCCAGTTTCATAGCTTTTTCGGCGGCATCTCTTTGGTGCGGAAGCACTGATTGGTCTAAAAATGATGGTTGCAATAAAAGCCGGAATATCACATTCATACTTTTATCCATACGAGGAATTTCATCCTTGGATAGCGTTTCTTTTTGCTCAGTTTTCTCTACTTGTCGCTTATTTTTGTTTACAGCTCTTGCCAGGCATTTTAACCTTTCCCTTGGGTCTTGCCCTGGTACCTTAGGGCATATACTTGGTTTTTCCTGATAAATAAACCTTTTTTCTGAAAAGAATTGAGGGTCTATTGATGATGTTATTAATGGGTTCATTTTCGATTGGTGATCCGACTGGTGATCCGACTGGTGATCCGATTGGGGCATATACGTTTAAACCCCTATTGGATCCCCTATAGATCTCCCATTGGACCCCCTATAGGTTACATATTCTTAAACTGCTCATAGGTTTCCACAGTTTCCTGGTAGAAGTTATCCAAAGCTTCCACTATTGCCATTTGAGCTTCCGGGCTTATTTCAACTAATTTTGCAATAAATTTACCTAAGTCTTCCAGGTCGCCATACTTTGTAAATGCTTCATCAACCTGCTCAGGTTCAGCATATAAAGAAATAGCATTTGTTATTAGGTGTGAAACTTGCTCTTGTAGCCCTTTTCGCATTTCTTTTTTTTGCTCTTCTGTGGCATCTTCGAAGCCTATATCTTTCATTAGCGATTCAATGTAAACCTTTGGATCGAAATATGTTTTTAATTTTGTTTGCATTGTAATTTATTTAGCATTTATCAATTATCATTTCTCATTTCTGATTAATCAGCCCGCTTAAATGTTAATTGTTAAATATTAATTGTTAAATGTTATTAATTTTTTTCTTTCAATTGTTTTCGGCTGCCTTTTCCAGAGAGAAGTCTATCACTATCTAATTTTGCCTCCTTTAAAGCTCTAATTGCTCTTGGTACAAATGGTATTAATGGGAGTGCTACTGCTAAAGGTGCCCATAAGAGTGCACCCGTTGTTGCCAAACCTCCATATAATAAATATCTTTTTGTTTTTTGAGCAACTTTTGTACGCTCACTATCGGGGAGGTTATTGTTTAAGTAATAACTTATACCTTGTACGACACCCATTGCCGTTACTGCCCCTGCAAGTGGTAATGCCACTGCTGAAGAAAGTGCCATTGTAGCAGCAGATGCTGCACCGACCCCAGCTACTCCAAGAGTTTTACCCGTAGCCCACGTTGCGTTGTTTGTTATAATTTCTTCGTCAATATCGTTACCTGCACGTGCTGCTTCATTTAATTTTTTAATATACGAGAGCATCTGCTCTTGAGGCGTATTCAATCCTTCATCTACAACCTCTTTTCTTATCATTTCCCTTTGAGACACTCTTAATCCTTCAATAAGTGCATTGGTCGCACCGAAATCGATTACGCTATTCACTCTACCTACTCGTACGGCATATTCTAAATAAGCAAGAAGCTTTGAGACAACCGCTTTTTTGTCCGCAGACTTTGGTAAATGCCTTACCCATTCCCGAACAGAACTTTCACTAGGGTTACCAAAAAATGGCACAAGCTTTGTTAATTCTTTTTCAGGATCTTCACCTATATTCGCAAATGTATCATCCTGATGTGACAATGACCTTAAAGTTTGTTTAAGAGTGGGTCTTGTTGTGGTTAATAGCCACTCTAAACCTCTTATTCTGCCTCTTTGCCTAGTTTCTATAGGGCCTCTTTGTCGATTTATTGCTATATCGACTTCCCGTTGAATAGCGGGGTCTTTTAAATTATTCGCTTTTTTGTCTGGAGGAGGATGATATCTATGTAAATAATAAACTGTAGCTTCTAATATCGCGCGTGGTGAATCATATTCACTGGGTTTATCGGATGCTTTTGCTAATTGATCAGCTGCTTTTATCAATGCAGGTAGTTCGCGTTTTTCATTATTGAGGTATCGTTTCACCGTTTTTTTATCTTTTTCTAACTGTTTTTTTGCATCTTCTATAAGGATTTTGCCACTTTCTCTGGCTTCATCTATAGCTTCTTTAGCCAATTTTATCTGCTCTTCCCGTTTTATAATTTCTGTTTGTTGTTTATCATATACATTACGTTGCTCTACTAAAGCATCTCTTTGCTGTCTTAAATCATCCTCATTATGAGGAGGATCATCTCTATTTAGAGTGTCATCCAATCGTTTAATTTGTCTATCGCGTTTATCTATTTCTTTTTGAATTAATTTATTTGCTGTGTTTAATTCACGTTCTTCATTTTCTAATAATGTATATGTATCTTGGTTATCATCTATCCCTCTTTTTAAATTCCTTTCCATCTTATCAAGTTCTTCTTGGCGACTGTTGTCGTCATTATCAAGACATATATAATGCCTGTCATCATCAATTTCCCTTTTGTCATCTTCGATTTTCTGATCCCTATTTTCATAATATTCTTTCGCTTGTGAATAATTGCCCCTATCCACACCACTGCTACTATCTGCCATTAGTGTATGTATTCTATCTAGATGATCTTGCTTTATGCCCAAGTCTTCTGCCATGTATGCTGTCGGATTATTTAAAAACCTGGTTAAATCTGTTATATTAACATCATTAGTTTGTGCCTGGATTCTCTCAATTACAGCTTGGTATTCAGGGCTGTCCTCAGCGTTAAAACCATCTATTCTTAGTAAACCGTTTAGCATGATCTGTATATTTACGCCTGAAGGTGCCGATGGACCTGTTGGAGCTCCTGACGTTGGTGTTATAGGAGGTATTGGAGGAGTTGGTCGTATTTTTGGTTGAGGTAAATCACTTATTGTAATTGTTGTTGGTACGTCTGGTATTATTTCTAATGGTAAGTCTATTACGGGTGCATCAGGTATAGTGGTTAATCTTGGTGCTCCTCCTGGTGACGGTGTTGGCGCAGGAGTTGGTGTCGGAGTTGGAGTCGGAGTTGGAGTCGGAGTTGGAGTCGGAGTTGGCGCAGGAGTTGGCGCAGG
>CAYWJA010000043.1:0-10436 GCA_964458485.1 uncultured Candidatus Peribacteria bacterium
GGTTTTGGTGTTGGTGTTGCTGTAGGTCTTGGTGTCGGTGTTGGTGCTGGTGGTGGTGTCGGTGTTGGCGCAGGAGTTGGCGCAGGTGTCGGAGTTGGGGTTGGAGTTGGTCCTTTTTTCACATTTCCTTCAAATTCACCTAATATTTCCATTACCTTTTTTCTTGTATCAGCCAAGGCAGGTATACTTTGGATATAATCATGCAATAATAATTTCATCAAAGCTTCACGTACTTCTACAACAACAACCTCTTTTTCCAATCCAGCAGCTTCTATGGCGTCACGATTTTGGGCAATAAGATCATTTAATTCTCTTAAAGCACCTTTATTTAAAAGATCAATTGCTCTATCGAGAATTTCTGCAGGTGTTTCCTGTGGTGCATTGGTTGTATCTGGTGCCTCAGCCATTTTGTTTGTTTTTTATTTTTTATATCAATCGATATATTATATCAAATTTACGACTAAAAAGCAAGCCTTGTATTACAATTTAATGAACTTGCTCGTATAAGCGGCAGGTATTTAATTTACTATATAATTATTTAATCTTTTATAAAATTATATCTATATTTAGATTTAGGCGCTTTCCCCTTTGGCAAAGAACCTAGTTTTTGCATAATTGTTACCCAATCTTTTGTGCCGATTTCAAAATGCCAGATTTCTCCTTTGTACCGTACAAATCCAGCCCTATTCATACAGAACTCCAAAGCATCTGTATATTGGGTATTTTTTTGATTATCAAAATCAAAGTATGTTACTCGTTTTCCATCAGATAATCTTACAAGTGCACAATCAATTGCTCCTCCGGTTTGATGTGGTGATCTTCCTGGCTTAGCTACAACCTTACCCCGCCTTTTCCAGCGCCAAGGCTGATACCATTTTGGATATAATTTTTTCTGCATTTTTTCTGATCTATACCCAGATGTACCTACAATATCGTAGCCCATTTCCTGACAAATACTTCTAGCTACCTGAAAACAATCATTAGTTGTTGATCTTACTTTAATTTTGCTTGAAAAACCCTTAATAACGCAGTTGTCTCCTTTTATAAGAGGATCGTTTTTATCAAAATTTTTGCTTAATAATGAAATTACCCTAGGGTCAGGCTCATACAAAAGTACACGTGCTTTGGCCTTTGCATTAATTTCATTTTTTTCTAAATCAACATTTTCCGCAACATCGTCAAAACTATCTGCACTATCGTAAAGATCAAGCGACCCACCATCTTCTAATGCAATTAATCCACCAACCACAAGAGATGCCACTAGAAGTGCAATAGCTCTTCTTACTTGCATTGCTGTTCTTTCTTTTTGCTCTTCAGGGGTTAGATCTCTGTGTTCAATTGCTTCCTGTACAGGCTGTTGGCCTCTGCCATTTTCAACTACACGCTGTACTTCTGCGCGTGTGTCTGTAGCAGGTTGCTGCCCAGGTATTTCCGGCCTCATAAGGTTTCTGCGTGATGTACGCACTGGTCTTGCACGCCCTCTGTGTCTACGCCTTGGTTTTGGTGGTCTTATTCTACTCATAGTTAATATTTTGTTTATCTTGTATTATTTGTGCTAAGGTTTTTTATTACTTTTTTTTCTAATCCATCTCCGATATTTATTACCTTTTGCCTTTAGTTTATTGATTGTCGAATCAAGTAAATTACCGCCTAATTTCATACATTCTTTTATTTTTTTCCAGCTGAGCCCTGGTCTGCAGTATTTATTACTAAATTCACCACGGCTGAAATGGGCATAATCTTTATTTATACCACGTATGCCACCGGAAAATCCTTCATCCCATAAATATTTTTGATGTTTACGCCAGCTAGTAACGTCAAATGCCCTTCCTGGTTCATGAAAACTAAAACCGCACATTGCAATGGGATATTTTGTTTTAGGTACACATACTTTTTTGCCATTTGCGCCTCTAAGATATCTTTTGCATACAGGTTTACCATTTTTCATTACTCTTGCACGCTTATGGTTTCTACATTGCCAAGCTTGTGTACGGCGGGAATATCCAACTTTTATGCAACCCTTACCATCTGCCACCGCTTTTTTATTAGCCCTCATAAAAGCTTCCAATTCAGTCCTTACTGCACATACTTCCTTACCGCATATATCTTTACAAATTAGTGGATTTTTTATTCCCTGTTTTTGTTCTTTTCTTATAATCCTTTTTAGTGAAGATTTTACGATTACAGCTCCTGTATTAGGATCTCTTATAGCTTTTTTGCCCCATGTTTTTAAAATATATTCTCTCGCAGCCTTTTCTGCAGCATCTTCACCTGTAGGCATGTAAGATCCACCATCTTTTAATGCAATTAATCCACCAACCACAAGAGATGCCACTAGAAGTGCAATAGCTCTTCTTACTTGCATTGCTGTTCTTTCTTTTTGCTCTTCAGGGGTTAGATCTCTGTGTTCAATTGCTTCCTGTACAGGCTGTTGGCCTCTGCCATTTTCAACTACACGCTGTACTTCTGCGCGTGTGTCTGTAGCAGGTTGCTGCCCAGGTATTTCCGGCCTCATAAGGTTTCTGCGTGATGTACGCACTGGTCTTGCACGCCCTCTGTGTCTACGCCTTGGTTTTGGTGGTCTTACCCTTGCCATAAAAGTCAAATTTTAAAGAATAAAATTATATAATTATTTTTAGGTAAAAGTCAAGGTAATTTATCTATAAACATTTTTTATGCAATAGCTTCTTAACCGACTCTGTATGTATTCAAAGATTTGTATTAATGACAGAGTCGGTTCAAGAAACTCAATATATTAAAAAAACGGGTTGTTGCTGGGCAGAACCACTTATCTCTTCATTATATGCATACTTTTGCCCGATTGTCAAGGGTCTAAGGCAGAACTTTGTTCAACCCATTGTCATCCCCGCGAAGGCGGGGATCTAGGTAATTGATGCTTAAAATTACTACTGTTTTACTAAAAATCAAATTTACCGAATATGCGAATATTTTCGCAATATCAGTAAAATAGATAGTTGGTATTTTAGTAATATATCCATTAACTATTCACAAGATCCCCGCCTTCGCGGGGATGACAATGGGTGGCAATATCCTTCATTTATTCTGCTAGCAGTTTACTCAATAACCCAACCCCAACACCAGAAGAAAAGCCTTTACGCCTCCATGATTTACCTTTTGCATCCATATCAATAGTTGCCGCAATGTCGAAATGGCAGAATTTTGCCTTTTCTTTACCTTTTTTTTCTTTAGGAATGAACCTATTTAAAAACATTCCCGCCTTTATCCATCCCGCATCTCTGTCTTTTTCGCCCAAATTAGCCATATCTGCAATTGGTGAATTGTTGTCATCATATTCCATGTCCCATGGCCCTACATGTACATAATCACCAGTTTCTTGAGAGGTTTTTATGATTTCTGCCGATAGCTTTTCATCATTACAAACACCCCCTGTATAATGTTCTCCGAGTGCAATAATGCAACTGCCAGTTAGTGTGGCGATAGTGAAAAATTTATGATTATTTTTAAAATTATTCTTTACATAACAAATACCATCGGCAAGGACCAATCTTCCTTCCGCATCTGTATGGATAATTTCAACTGCTTGTCCGTCTCCGGCAATATAAACATCATCTGGCCTCATTGCTTTTCTGCCCATCATATTTTCAGCAAGAGGCAATAAAAAGTAAGTAGTTTCTTTCAAATCCAGTCCACCTTTGACTATGTTAAAAATAGTGCCAATTACAGATGCACTTCCTGCCATATCTTCTTTCATAGACTTCATGTAATTTTGCTTACTTTGTACTCCACCGGAGTCAAAACAAAGACCTTTGCCAAGCAGTGCTGTGGTTTTTTTCGTTTTACCTTTTTTTGGATGCACTGTAAAAACTAAAAGCTCCGAGCCGTATTTACTTCCTGCAGAAACAGCATTTAAAAGATTATATTTTGTTAGTTTGTCTGGATTTATTTTTTGACATTTTACTTTCCATTTTTTTGCGAGTTGTACAATAACTTCCGCATATTTTTTTGTATTTAGTTCATTTGGCGGGATTGTACCCAGAATCCTCATGATATTTTTTCCTTCTGCCAGTTTTTTACCTTTTTTCATCAATTCTTTTGCATATGCCATTTTAGATTTGAATACTGGATTTATAAATAATACATTGGCAAGGCTTTTATCTTTTTTAGTTTTTGGCTTAAGTAAATCTGGCTTTAATGCAGCTACAACTACACCGACTGTGCCTGCCTCCAGCCAATCTAAATCACAATACAGTCCGATTGATTTTGGTTTGCTACCGGATGCCCCAAGATATGCGCTTCCATAAAATCGGCGCATTGTTCTATATGTCACATTTTTTTCCGGTCCAATTCCTACAAAAACGTATTCTTGATTATTTTTTATAATAGATTTTTTTTCACCTTTTTTACCTTTTACTTTTTCTTTTTTTGAGAATGGGAAAATTTTATAAATTTCTTTTTCTTTTTTTTCTATGACAGGTATATAAATTACTGCAGATCCTTTAAAAGAACTACCAATATCTACTTTTGGGAGGTTTTGATTTTTTGGATCCAATAGATCTGTGATTTTTTTAGCATTCATTATTATTTATTTTTTATTAATTATTATGCTTTATTAAATTACCAAAATTAATCATTTTCAGCAATGAACAATTAATAATAATTTTTTATATTGACTTGGTAAACATTTGTTTACTATAATTAATTTATATTGATTTTTAATAAATATTTATGTATTATAAATATGGAATATAAATATAATATATAAATATGAAATCAGATACTATCACCTTTACGAGCACATTTTCATCTGGCCTTATGAACTGGGTAGATGAACGTGCTAAAAAGGAGCAGACTACAAAACGTAATGTTCTTGAAAAAGCTGTAAATTATTACAAGCATGCTATAAAAAAAAGAGAAATAGAGAAAGGATATGAACGGATGGCTGAAGACAAAGAATACATGAAAGAAATGGTTGAAATGGCTGAAGAAGATATGTCAAGTTATTGTGGGCAATTAAATAAATATTTATGAAACAAGGAGAGATTTATTGGGTTAAATTAAACCCTACTGTAGGCAGGGAACAAGGAGGAAAAAGACCTTGTGTAATTATTTCTGGCAATTCTATGAATAAAAAAATTGAACTGTTGATAGTATGCCCCATATCTTCACAGTTAAAATTTTACCCAGGTAGTTTTTTTGTAGAAAAAAATAATAACAATAATTTAAAAAATGATTCAGAAATTTTGACTTTTCAAATAAAAACAATTTCTAAATCTAGGGTGGGTAAAAAAATAGGTAAAATTACAGATGAACAATTAAATCAGGTTTTTCAGAAATTTATAGATATTTTAAAGTATTAATTTATGGAAAAAACCGCAATCCAAATCATCAAAACATTTCAGGAGGCTGGACACGAAGCATATTTTGCAGGCGGGTCAGTTCGCGACATGTTGATGGAGAAGGAGCCGGAGGATTACGATATCGCTACATCTGCAAAGCCGGATGAAATTGAAGAATTAATACCAAAAACTATACCAATTGGGAAGGAATTTGGAGTAATTCTTGGCATTGTTAATGGGCATCATTTTGAAGTTGCTACATTCCGATCCGACAGCAGTTATTCCGATGGTCGGCGGCCTGACGCAATTATTTTTACGTCAGCAAAAGAGGATGCTCTGCGTCGGGATTTTACGATTAATGGCATATTTTATGATCCAATAAAAAAGGAAGTTTTAGATTTTGTAGATGGACAAAAAGATATAAAAAATAAGGTAGTCCGCTTCATCGGCGAAGCACATGAGCGTATAAAAGAAGATCATTTACGCCTTGTTCGTGGTATTCGTTTTAAAAATAATTTTGGCTTTGAATATGGGCCAAACACTAAAAAGGCTATAAAAGAACTCTCACATCTTATAGAAGGCGTATCAAATGAACGTATATCCGATGAAATGACTAAAATGCTCTTACATCCCCATCGTGCACATAGTATGAAGGAGTTGGATGAATACGGTATAATGGAGCGTATTTTGCCGGAAATTACGGACTGTAAACATGTAAAACAACCTATTCAATACCACCAGGAGGGTGATGTTTTTTCTCACATTCTCAAATGTCTACATGATGTGCCGGAAGAGTTCATCAATAAAGAACTTATTTGGGCACTTTTGTTGCACGATATTGGTAAGCCTACGACTTTTAAAAGAAAATCAGACAGAATTCACTTTAATGGCCATGCAGAATTGGGTGCAAAGATGGCTCGTGTAGTTTGTAAACGCCTTAAACTCAGCAATGCTGAAACTAATAAAATTGCATGGTTAATCGATCATCATATGTCTATTGGGTTCATTCCGGATATGAGAAGGGCTCACCAAGTTGACCATTTCATTCATCCCTGGTTTTTAGATTTAATGCATTTGCATTATGCCGATGAGCATGGCTCTCACCCTGTTGACCTCTCACTTTATGAAAAGATAATGGAGCTTTATGATGAATATCAAAATGAACCTTTACTTGAAGATCATTTTAAACCAAAACTTTCCGGCGATGATTTACAAAAAGAATTTGGCTTAAAGCCTGGCCCAAAAATAAAAGAAGTGCTCGAAGAACTCCGAATGGCTCAGGTTGAAGGGGTTGTATCGGATTTAGATGAGGCGAGGAAGTTTGTGGAAGGATATCTTTCTTGAATTTTTAATCCCCCAGAAAGTCGACAAGCGCTTGTCGACTTTCTGGGGGTCTGGTATTCTAAGATCCCCCAAAACCTCTTTTTATGGATAAGAAATTCGTCCATCTCCACGTACACTCGTATTACTCGCTTTTAGACGGTTTAAGTAAACCGGAGGTTTATGTTAAAAAGGCAGTTGATCAGGGTAGCCCTGCTCTCGCGCTTACGGATCATGGGGTAATGCATGGATGTATTGAGTTTTATAAGGCTTGTAAAAAGCACAATATTAAACCGATCATTGGCTGCGAAATGTATGTTGCGTTTAATAAGCTAGCAGATAAACGCCATCAAATAGATAATAAGCGCACGCATATAACTTTGCTTGCTGAGACGAATGAGGGGTATGAGAATTTGCTCAAGATGACCACTGTTGCTAATTTGGAAGGTTATTATTATAAGCCACGTGTGGATTGGGATCTTTTAAAAGAACATTCAAAAGGATTAATCGCATTATCTGGTTGTTTAAATGGTGATATTCCAGGTGCGATTTTGAATGACGATAACAATAAAATAAAAGAATTAATTGAACGTTTTCATTCAACTTTTGGTAAAGAAAATTTTTATCTGGAAATTCAGAATCATCCGATGCTTCCACAGCAGGATACGGTTAACAAGAAGATGGTTGAACTGAGTAAGGAAATGGAAATACCAATTGTAGCTACCTGCGATTGTCATTATCCGGAAAAAGATGATAATGAGGCGCAAGACATTATGCTTTGTATCCAAACCGCCAGAAATCTGGATGATGCAGGAAGGATGTCTATGATGAATTCGGATTATTCTATGCGCAGTCCGGAAGAAATGTACACAGCGTTTTCACATATCCCTGAGGCACTTGAAAATACGGTAAAAATTGCAGAAAGATGCAATGTTGATTTTGAATTTGGGAAGTATCTTATACCGGCTTTTCCGGTTCCTGGGGAGGAGGATCCTGCTGAATATTTGAGAGACTTATGTTATGGAGGCTTAATTAGTAAATATAATATTGATCCTGACAAACTGCCAGATGCCCAGATGTCCAAACGTACAAACAAACTCCAGATACCAAATACCAAATCACAGAATATACTTTCAGACAAAGAAGAAATTCAGAAGTTAGTTGATCGTTTGGAATATGAACTCAAAATAATCATCGATATGGGTTTTGTGGGGTACTTTCTTATTGTCTGGGATTTTGTGAAGTGGGCGAAGGACAATGGTATTATAGTTGGGCCAGGTAGAGGGTCTGCTGCTGGAGCGCTTGTTGCTTATACTTTAGATATTACAGAAATTGATCCTCTTAAATATAATCTTCTTTTTGAAAGGTTTTTGAATCCGGCTCGTATATCTATGCCCGATATTGATTTGGATTTTGCAGACAACCGACGTGATGATGTTATTGAATATGTTGCTCAAAAGTATGGTCGTGATCGTGTTGCGCAAATTTGTACATTTGGAACGCTCGCAGCTAGGGCTGCAGTAAAGGATGTTGGCCGCGTACTTGGTATTCCTTTTGTTGAAATGAATGAATTTGCAAAATTAATCCCGGAACGTCCAGGTACTAAATTAAAAGAAGCATTAGAGCAGTCTCCGGAGCTGCGCGGGGCAATCGAAAAATCAGATATTTTTAAGCAGGTTATGGATAATGCTCTGAAGTTAGAAGGTGCTGTCCGTCATGTTTCCGTACACGCTTGTGCTGTTGTGATTGCGGATGAATCTCTTACTAAATATACTGCTTTACAACGGCCACCCAAGCATGACGAGGGGCTAATTACTCAGTATGAAGCAAAATCTCTTGAAACTCTTGGGCTGCTAAAAATGGACTTTTTAGGATTAAAGAATTTAACAATCTTACAAACTACGCTCAAAATTATTAAGCGTACAACAGGCAAAACAATTAATCGCAAAACGATCCCCATTGATGATAAAAAGACTTATGCGCTTTTATCTCGTGGAGAAACAACAGGCGTGTTCCAGTTGGAATCCGGTGGTATGAAACGTTATTTGAAAGGCCTAAAGCCAACAGAATTTGAAGATATTATTGCTATGGTTTCGCTTTACCGCCCTGGTCCTATGGAATGGATACCGGATTACATTAAAGGAAAACATGGAACAAAAGAAATTACATATATTCATCCATCACTTGAGCCCATTTTAAAAACTACATATGGAATTGCAATTTATCAGGAACAGATCCTTAGAATTGCGCAGGAATTTTCAGGATTTTCCTTGGGGGAGGCAGATTTACTAAGGCGTGCTATTGGTAAAAAAATTATCGCAGAACTTGAAGCTCAGCGTGAAAAATTTATTGAAGGCGCTGTTGCAAAGGGGCACAAGGAAAGCCTTGCAGTTATGATTTTTGAAAAAGTAATTGAGCCATTCGCCGGATACGGATTTAATAAAAGTCATGCTGCATGTTATGCAAAAATTGCGTATGAAACTGCTTATTTAAAAGCCAGGTATCCTACCCAGTTCATGGCCGCACTAATGTCGGCTGATTATGGAAATACAGATCGTATTGTTATTGAAATTGGAGAATGTGAACAAATGGGTATTCAGGTTTTACCACCGGATGTAAATGAATCTCTTTCTAATTTTACATATGTTGAAGATGGCAAGATACGCTTCGGGCTTTCTGCTATAAAAGGCCTCGGAAAAGGTTCTGTTCGTAAAATTATTGAAGCCAGAGAAGAGGGCGGTAAATTTACTTCAATCGAAGATTTTGCAATACGCGTTGAGAACAAAATTCTTAACAAAAAAACCCTTGAGGCTCTTGCATTTAGCGGTGCTATGGAATGCCTTGGTGAACGTAATCAACTTGGTTCTAATTTTGAAGTTATTGCAGATTTTGGCAAAAGGGCAGAGTCGTCACATCTTGTAGGTCAGGCTGGTCTTTTTGATGATATAGAAGACAGCGCCCTTGATGACCATTTGGAATTGCCAGAAATTGAGCCTGCAACAGACAGTCAAAAGCTAAAGTGGGAAAAAGAATATCTTGGTCTTTATGTTTCGTCTCATCCTTTAGCTGGTTTTATAAAATATTTTAAAAAGAAGGTAGTTCCATCAGATCAGCTTATTAATAAAACTATTAGCAAGCCTATAAAAGTTGGAGGTATCATCAGTTCCTTCCGTAAAATTACTACAAAGAAGGGTGATATGATGGCGATGCTGCAAATAGAAGATCCTTTTGGTAAAGTTGATGCTGTGATGTTCCCAAAGGCATACAAAACAAATTTTGATATTTTACATGAAGATGCCTTAATTTTTGTTGATGGAATTCTGGAAAAACGTATGGGTGAAATGCAAGTGATAATAAATAAGGCAGAAGCTACAACTTTGGAAAAACTAAAAGAAACAGCAAAAAAAGAAGGTCTTTTTACAGAGGGCGAGAAGATTGAGCGCACAACTCGTCTACATTTAGAGGAAGAGGAGGTTGCTGATGCAGAAGAGGTATTAGAAGTCGAAGAAGATAGCACAAAAGATATTTCTGACGCATCAGATGATGTTTATTCGATTATGGTTAATAGAGAAGTGAATAAGGAATTTTTTGTAAAATTAAAAGAACTCCTTGTTAAACATCCAGGCGATAAAAAGGTCGAATTGGTTATTGGCGAAAAAGTCATCCCTGCACCCATTACTGTTACTGTTACATCAGATTTAAAGGAGGAGGTTGATGGGTTAATGAAGGAACTGAGTTAGATTGTACAATATACATTGTACGGGTTTGCTAAACCGTTAGTCGCTCTATTATTCCATT
>CAYWJA010000044.1:0-9732 GCA_964458485.1 uncultured Candidatus Peribacteria bacterium
ATGTTAGTCCTGATTTGAGTAGAGAGATGATTTCTTGGGGAGGATCAACTAGATGGTTATGTAATGATTGCAAACATTCTGCTTTTATATTAGATAAAATAAAAAAATCAGGTTTAAAAGAATTTAGATATGAAATTAAATCAAGAACAAAAGATCAGGAAAAAGTAATAAATAAGATGGATATTTCTAAAGGATTTTTGAATAAAAAGGTGAGTCTTATATTAGTTATTATTTATGCAATTTCAGAACATGTAGAAAATGCAGGTGTGCATTCCGGTGATGCTACGATTGTGCTTCCTCCGCAAAAGACATATTTGGAAACTATGAGACGTGTAAAAAAGATAGGAAAACAAATTGCTAAATCACTAAAAATTACCGGTCCGTTTAATATTCAATTTCTTGCTAAACAAAATCAGATTAAGGTAATTGAATGTAATTTACGTGCGAGCCGTTCATTCCCATTTGTATCGAAAGTTACCAAATATAATTTTATTGAAATCGCAACTAATGCAATGCTTGGTGATGTAGATAAAAAGGTGCGATACCAAACAGTTGATCTGGATTATGTTGGTGTTAAATTTCCACAATTCTCATTTCCTCGGCTAAAAGGTGCAGATCCTGTTCTTGGGGTTGAGATGGCAAGTACCGGAGAAGTTGCGTGTTTTGGAAATGATCTGGAGGCATCTTTCTTAAAGGGATTTTTGGCAACAGGTGGGCGCATACCGAAGAAGAATATTCTACTTTCTATAGGTAAAATGGAAGATAAATTAGATATGCTAGGTACTGCAAAAAAACTTGTAAAAATGGGGTATAAACTTTTTGCAACCCAGGGCACATCTAAATTTTTAGAGGAAAATGGGGTGAACAATACAATGTTACATAAAGTTAAATCAAAAAAGGATCCAAATATAGGTAGTCATTTGGATGAGCAAAAATTAGATATGGTATTTGTTATCCCTACAAATTATGCACATGAAGAAACAACTGATGGATATTTAATTCGCCGAAAAGCAATTGACAGAAATATTCCATTAATTACAAATGTGCAGGTTGCTAAAACATTCGTTCGTTCGATTGAGAAGTATAAAGTGGAGGATTTGGAGATAAAAAGTTGGGGGGAATATTAATCTTATCTCAGATCTCAGAACTCAGACCTCAGATTCAATCTTTCATCTTACATTTTTATATTTATATTGCATTTTTAAACATATTATGATATACTTATGATATATAAGTGATATATTTTTAATATACAAATGATATGATTACAACAACTATTCGTATAGACAATAAAGTTAAGAAAAAGGCGCAAAAGCTGGCTAAAAAAATAGGTTTTAGTTTTAGCGATCTTATGAATGTATTGCTAAAAAAAGCTATACGTGAAGACGGTGTAGACTTGCGATGTGTTACTGAGAATGGATTTACACCAGAGTTTGAAGATAGTATACTAAGTGCTGAAAAAGAAGGTGGAACAAAAGAATTTGAGACTATCGATGAAATGATTAAGCATGCAAAAAAGTATAAAATTTGAATTTACAAAAAGCTTCTTAAAAGATGTAAGTAGATTGAATAAGCCTCAAGCTATTCAGCTTAAAAATAGGCTCGAGCTTTTTAGGATTGACCCAACACATCCGACGCTAAATAATCATAAACTCAAGGGAAAATTGAAAGGTAGATTCAGTATAAATATTACTGGTGATATTCGTGCTGTTTATAAATTTGAAAAAAATGATAGTATTATAAAATTTTCAAGACTAGGTAGTCATAGTCAATTATATTAAAAATTAAAATTTGTAATTAATAATCCTCTCCGCTATAATATTTGCGTCCGTCGTATAGGCGGGTCATTTTTATTTTTTATATTTATGGAATTACTCGATGGTAAATCATTGTCCTCCGAGTTAATTGATTCCGTAAAAGAAGATGCTGAAAAGCTGAAACCAACCCTTGCTGTGATTTTGGTGGGAGAAAATCCAGCTTCTTTAACTTATGTAAAAAATAAAAAAAAGGCATGTGAAAGAGCTGGTATTAATTATGATGAAAGGGTGTTTCCGGACACAATTACTCAGGAAGATTTAATTAAAGAGGTTGAAAAATTAAATAATGATGATTCTGTAACTGGTTTTATTGTGCAAATGCCACTCCCGGATCATATTGAGCCACCTCTGATTATACGTGCAATCGATCCAAAAAAGGATGTGGATGGTTTTCATGCATACAACTTGGGTAAAATGTTTTTAAGCCCGGAGTTTGAAGACCTTCCGCCAGCAACTCCATCCGGAATTGTGAAGTTATTAGATCATTACGACATTCCAATCCGCGGGAAGGAGGTTGTGATTGTTGGGCATAGTAATATTGTAGGTAAGCCTATTAGTACAATGATGTTGAATCGCAATGCAACTGTAACGACATGTCATATTTATACTAAAGATCTTGCTAGCCATACCAAACGTGCGGACATCCTGATAGTGGCAGTTGGTAAGGCAAATCTGATTACCTCAGATATTGTGAAAGATGGTGTGGTAGTGGTTGATGTTGGTATTAATAGAACGGATGATGGTAAGTTGTGCGGAGATGTAGACTTTGAGAATGTATCTAAAAAAGCAAGCTATATAACGCCCGTACCAGGAGGCGTTGGCCCAATGACTGTGGCTTCTTTGATACTTAATACGATTTCTGCCGCGAAGCGACAAAACATTTAGCATTTCGTATTTCTGATTTCGCAATGTCATTTTGTAATTAGCACTTATCATTTACCCTTTGTCATTTCGACCCTGTGGAGAAATCCCTTAGGTAAACGGATAATCGAAGGGATCCCTCCATGTTAGTCGGGATGACAAAGGTGTGCAAAATGAAAAAATGATACATTGGAATCTAAAATCAGAAATCTGAAATCTGAAATAAAAATTTTTATCCCATAAAAATTTTACTATGTGTGGCTTACTAGGAATTATACAAACTGATCCAGTTGTGCAGGATTTATACGATGGCCTCATCGTATTACAACACCGTGGGCAAGATGCTGCGGGTATGGCTACATTAAAAGGCAACCAAGTGCATCTGAAAAAAGGTAATGGGCTAGTGCGTGACGTGTTTCATTATGGCAATATAAAAAAATTAAAAGGTAATATGGGCATTGCTCATGTTCGTTACCCTACTGCTGGATGCAGTCGGGCAGAAGAAGCTCAGCCTTTTTATGTTAATGCCCCCTTTGGGATAGCACTTGCACACAATGGAACGCTAACTAATTATGAAAAACTAAAAAAAGAAGTGCATGAAAATAATTTAAGGCATTTAAATACAACATCAGACTCTGAAGTGCTTTTAAATATTGTTGCTTTTGAACTTGGCCTTGTTGCCAGAAATAAAATTGCAAAACTTGAGCCAGAAAAAATCTTTAAGGCTATGAAGCGTGTATTTAAACGTATTATAGGAGGATATGCAGTAATAGCTCTTATTGTTGATCATGGCATTCTTGCCTTCCGCGACCCTAATGGTATTAGACCTCTTACTATAGGTGTCCGCGAAAGAGGAGACAAAAAAGAATATATTGTGTCTTCTGAAAGTGTTGCAATACAAACCCTTGGATACAAAATTTTACGAGACGTTGAGCCTGGAGAAGCAATTTATATTGATAAAGAAAAAGGACTATTCAGTAAAAAATGTACGAAGTCTAAAATCAGACCTTGTATTTTTGAATATGTATATTTAGCCAGGCCAGATAGCCTAATTGACAACATTAGTGTATATAAAACCAGACTTAGAATGGGGCAATATTTGGCCCAACAAATTAAAAAAGATAAATTAGATATTGATGTCGTAGTTCCTGTACCAGAAACGTCCAGGCATATAGCAATAACACTTGCAAATGAATTAAAAATTAAATACAGAGAAGGCTTTGTAAAAAATCGTTATATTGGAAGAACCTTTATAATGCCCAATCAGGAGGCGCGAAAAAAATCTGTCAGATACAAATTAAATCCAATTCCTTTAGAATTCAGGAAAAAGAATATATTACTTGTAGATGACAGTATTGTAAGGGGTAATACATCAAAGCAAATTGTATCTATGGTCAGAGAGGCAGGGGCTAAAAAAGTTTATTTTGCCTCAGCGGCTCCACCACTCATCCATCCTTGTGTGTACGGAATTGACATGCCTCGTAGGGGTGATTTTATAGCCAATAAATTAAAACATGAAGAGATATGCGAAATGATTGGTGCAGATAAACTTTACTATCAAAAATATAAAAATCTGGAAAAAGCAGCTACAAGAGGTAACCCGAAAATTAAAAAATTCTGTTGGGCTTGTATGGGTGGTAAATATCCTGTTGGCAATATAACAGAGGAAGTTCTGGAAAGGATTGAATGCCAGAGCCCTTCAGATAAATCAAAAAGTGATGAAGATCAGATGACGCTACTTTAAGTCTCAAGTCTCAAGTCTCAAGTCTCAAGGGCTATCAATGGATCGCTCAAGACTTACACCTGAGATTATAAAGTATGAAAAATTTATTAACAAAAATCAAAAAAGCAAAATTGGTAGGTCGTGGGGGGGCGGGGTTTTTGGCTGCGTTGAAATGGGAATTTGCGAAGGAGGCTAAGGGAAGCCCTAAATACATTATTTGCAATGCTAGTGAGGGGGAAATGGGGGTTTTTAAAGATCTTTTTATTTTAAAAGAACATGCAGAAGATGTAATTAAGGGCATGGTTCTTGCAATGGATTTTTTAGAAACTAAAGAGTCTTATTTTAATTTTAATGCGGATTATTACAAACAACTTAAATCTAAATTAAATCCAATACTCAAAAAATATGAGAAGCAAGGGTATCAGTTTCACATATACCAAGAGCCACCAAGTTATATTGGAGGAGAAGAGACAGCGCTTTTAAATGCAATTGAGGGTAAGCGAGTTGAACCTCGGTCAAAGCCACCGTATCCTGGTAAATCCGGACTTTTTGGCAGGCCGACGTTAATTCATAATGTTGAAACTTTATACAATATTGCGCGCGTTGCTGAAAACAAATTTAAACCAAAACGTTTTTATTGTATATCCGGTAAAGTGAAAAACGAGGGGGTTTATCATTTGGCGGATGATTTGACTATTTATCAGATATTGGAGCAAACGAAAAATCTGCCAAAATTCGACTTTTTTGCTCAGGTTGGTGGTGGTGCAAGTGGTATTATTTATAATGAGGATCAGGTAAAAAAAGAAATAATGAGTGGTGCTGGGTCAGTACAAATATTTCCTATTACGACTGATACGCGAAAGCTATTACTTACATGGTTTAAATTTTATGCTGATGAAAGCTGTGGCAAATGCACACCATGCAGGGAGGGTACTTATCAGTTATATGAAATGGTGAAAAATAGTAAAAATATCCCATGGAAGAAAATTCTGGATATTGTGGAAGTAATGGAAAAAACATCTTTTTGTGCATTGGGAAGGTCGATTGGGAGACCGATTAAGAGTTATATTGGTAATATTTTAAATAAATAATAAGACCATATTGCCTCCTGCTTACCTTCGACCTTTCGACAAGCTCAAGGCTCAGGCTCGCGTTTCCAAATAGTTGCCAAATTGTTTATAAATAACTATCTGGAAACCATTTGGTAACAATATGAAAAAGATATTCATCTACATCAATGGGCAACGCATAAAATGCAAAGAGGATGAAACAGTCCTACAAGTTGCCATACGCAAAAAAATAGATATACCTCATTTTTGCTACCATGAAGATCTGCCAATCGACAGCAATTGCAGGGCTTGCCTTGTGGAAGTGGAGCCAAAGGGCTGGGTTACAACTTCTTGTAATTTAAAAGTAAAATCAGATTTAAAAATTCTGACTGACTCGCCCAAGGTAAAAAAATTGCGTAAGGAAAATATGGAATTACTTTTTAGCGGCCACCAAAAAATGTGCAATAAATGCAAAAAGGGATATTTTTGCGAAACTGCAGAGACGATGAAGAAATATAAAGTTACAGGTACTAAATACAAACCATGTCCTATAAAAGACCCAATTCATAAAATGGGTGATGCAGCGGAATTTGATCCAAATGCATGCATATCGTGCAATAAATGCGTAGAAATATGCCAGAGGATTGGAATTGGATTTTTAAAGCTAAAGGACAAGGGTGCTAAAACACATGTTACATATAATTGTGATCCGGATGTGGACTGTGTTTATTGCGGCCAATGCACTGCACACTGTCCGGTAGCTGCAGTTCGTGAACAGAGTCATTTGGAACCTGTAGAAAAACTTCTTAAAGATAAAAAAGATCGAATCGTAATCGTTCAAATGGCGCCTTCTGTGCGTGCAAGCATTGGTGAAGAATTTGGACTAGATCCAGGTAAAAATCTAGAGGGTCAAATGTACACAGCATTACGTAAGCTCGGTTTTGACTATATTTTTGATGTAAATATGGGGGCGGATATTACGACTTATGTGGAAGCAATGGAGCTTGTTCATAGAATAAAAGAAAATAAACATTTACCCATGTTCACATCCTGTTGCCCCGGTTGGGTAAAATATCTGGAATTTTATCATCCGGAATTAATTCCTCACCTTACTGATGCGCGCTCTCCGCAAATTCACTCCGGAGGGGCATATAAAACATGGTGGGCAGAGAAGGTTGGAATTGATCCGAAAAAAATAGTTGTGGTTTCCCTTATGCCATGTACATCCAAAAAATATGAAGCAAAAATGAAAAAATTTCGGATAAATGGCATGGATCCTGTTGACCATGTTTTAACAACGCGTGAAACCGGTGCTCTTCTGAAAAAACATAAAATTAATCTACCTAAATTAAAAGTAAGTAAGGTGGATGAATTTGGGAAATATTCCGGTGCTGCTGCAATTTATGGCGCCTCTGGCGGTGTTATGGAATCCGCGCTAAGGTCTGCTTATTATTTTTTAACAGGCAAAGAGCTTAAAAAAATTGAATTTAAAGCCGTGCGAGGAATGAAGGATATAAAAGAAGCTGATATTAAGATTGGTAAAAAGACTATTAAAATTGCAGTTGCTCAAATGGCTAAAAATTCAAAAAAGGTAATCGAAGAATTAAAGAAAAATCCAAAAAAATACCACTATATAGAAATGATGGCTTGCCCAGGTGGTTGCATCGGCGGTGGTGGTCAACCCCTGCCTAATACGGATGCGATAATTGCGAAGCGTATTAAATCACTTTATAAAATTGATGACAAAATGAAACTTCGTAAGGCTCATAAAAATCCTGTAGTTGTTGATTTTTTCAAATATATTGAAAAATTACCAAAACAAAAACAAGATGAAATTTTGATTACTAGCTATGCGAAAAAGAGGAAATTTGAGTAAAAAATTAATCTTTAATTAGTTCGTCTATCGGAGTTAATATTTGTCTGTCTTGTTCTAGTCTGGCCTCGAATGAGGGAACAGGATTAATCCTGTTCCCGATATTTAGATACAAGGCTATGCCTTGTACTGTTTTTAATATATAATTAAGAGCCAATAGCCAGTAAACTATGCCAACGCCAAGAATCTCAAAAGAATTAAACGATGGAATATATTTTGTAACTATGACAATTAATTCTTGGTATTACATATTTGATCGTCATAATAGATGGGAAATATTAGCAGATTCATTGAAATATTGTCAGAAAAATAAAGGGCTTCAGGTCATTGCATATGTTTTTATGTTAAATCATACTCATTTAATTATACAGGCTCCGGATGTTAGCGGTGTGATACGGGATTTTAAACGTCATACTGCAAAAATGATAATTAAAAGTATTAGAAAATATGAACCGCATGTATTAGATTTATTTGACTCAAAAAATGGGGAACACAATATTTGGAAAAAAGGTAATAAGCCTGAATTAATTGAAAATGATTGGTTTTTTGAACAAAAACTGAACTATGTTCATAATAATCCGGTTAAAAAACAATATGTCGATGTGCCGGAATATTGGAAATGGTCATCTGCCAGCTTTTATTTATTGGATCAAGAGGGGGATATTAAAATTCAACCTTTAGGTATTTAAAGATAAGGTTGAACCTTATTACAAAATATCGGGACCATGGCATAGCCATGCTCCCTCATATGAATCTGATCACGGTCCATGTGAAAAAGAAGAAATTTGAATAAATATTAGCCCAACTGAACTATACCTTCCTGATTAGCAAAGTTTTTTTGAGGATCAAAAGTTGATATTATTTCGCCATTGTTTTGCATTGGAATGACATGGCTCTTCCAGGTAGCATTTGGGCCAAGTTGAGACATCATCATGGTATTCTGATGAACCTGCATTGCCATTATATCGCCTACACTTTGAATAGGGGCAACGATATCAGGATGTGTGTGAAAATGTTCCACGACTATTCCTGTTCCATCTCCACCGGATGCAGTTAAATGTGATGCAATTTCGGAATCTTCCTCTGCCATTTTATATAAAATTTCATTAGCCCTATCATAATCTTCTGGCTGTACGCCAAATGGATGGTTTGATGTATGATAAACTGTAAATTTTTTATCTCCAACGCTAATACGCATAGCTGCGTACTCACGTTGTACACCTTGGATTGTAGAAAGCTTAAATAAATTATCTACAATATTCTTTCCGTGCTCATCTAATTCATCGACTCTCCTAACATCAACATTATAACGAATCTGGACCCCACGATTGGGATCAGCACTTGTATCAAGTTTATTAATCGGATAAACATCGACAAATTCTTGCCTCTTGTCAACTTCGGATGATATATCGCCTATGGGATTATGAGCTTCTGGTGGTATGACAGTGCTCAAAAGATCATCAATTGTATTACTAGGTTCAATAACGCGACTATTTGGATCTGATCCATCTAAAATATTAGGTATAATCTGTGTTTCTAGACTCATCTCAGCCGATCCTGTACTATTTTCTGATGGTCCCATGCTACTTATTTCATTATTGATTACCACTTAATACACGCCTAAATCTATTTTCTGCACTTATATAATCATCAGTAGATCCTCCGTGAGTGTGACTATAATATGTGAATCTATCAAATGCAGGATTAAGAGCATGTACGTTTTTACCTTCTTTTGGATTACCATCCATCAATGTACGTGTGTCTTCATCAAGAAGCTCACCATTTTCTTTTAACCGTAAATGTAGCATTGAAAATACATCATATGTCATTCCCTTTTCGCCCTTCTTGCGTTTATGCCTACGAAAATTTGCACGTTCACCAGTTGTTTTAGTAACATCATCTCCTTCTAAAAATGGCATTTCCTGCTCCCCTTCGGTAACTACAACTTTCCATTTAATAATTTTTTCTTCATTAGTATCATTTCTGCTAAATTTCCAATTTGGATATGGTGATTCCCATATTGATTTATCACTATCTACATTTGCCTGAGGAACCAATAAAAAAGTAGGCCTGTAATAATCCTTAGCAATTGCAAGTAGGCGCTCTAATTCTTTTGGATCTGAGGATAGTAAACTTATTGCCTCCTCAAATGTAGCTGGCATAGGTATATCTCCAGGTAAAGCAGAGCCATCTTCTGCTAAAAACCCTGTATTTTTTAAAACATCAACAGCTTTGTTGTATTGCTCTCTTAATTTTAATTGAGATACAAGCTCTGCAACCTCAGGTTGCTCAAGGGCCATTTGCACCTGACTTCTTTCTTTTGCTCCTTCTCCACCCTTTTCTTTCACTTCCGGTGCTTTTTTTGATTTTGCCATGGTTAAATAAATTAAGGTCTATCTTATAATTATA
>CAYWJA010000045.1:0-9368 GCA_964458485.1 uncultured Candidatus Peribacteria bacterium
CTCCATCACCATTACCCATAACCATTTCAATATCATCAGGTGGTACAAATGTTTCATCTACAAATTCTACATGGATGGATTCAGGTAATTTAGGCGCATTAACAGAAGTAGGGGATTCCTCCTCCTTCAATGGCGGGAACTTCTTCTGTAATTCTTTTTCAATAGCAAGCCTTGATGCATGTATACCTTTCATTGCCATAGAAAGCCCCAAACATTCAGCTAATTCAGCTAAAGATATTTCACCCCCCTTAATTAACTCAGTTACCCTCCTCCTAACCTCATCCTGCAATACATGCGTATCTGCCTCCTCAATGAGGTTTCTCACTTCCAATGCCTGTGATTTGATAGATGAGGACATATTTTAGGTTATAGGAATGGAGAGGATTATAGAGAAAAAACCTAAAAATGTCAAATACTAAATAATTTACGGTTTAGTATTTGGAAGTTTGGATATCTGGATGTTTGAGAGTTTACAATTGATTTCACGAAATCAATTGTATGATATCATTCCACGTAATTATCACTATAAAAAGCATTAAAAGTGCAAATCCGGTTGTGTGAATAATGGCCTCCCATTTAGCATTTGCTCTTCGCCTTGTTATAAATTCGTAAACAATAAATAAAAACCGTCCACCATCCAGTGCCGGAAATGGCATAATATTAATTACCCCCAAAGATATAGAAAGAAGAGCTGTAAACTGAACAAGTGCCATAAAGCCTTGCTGCGCAAAGTAGTGCGTCATGCGGGCAATCCCAACAGGACCTGCAACACCTTCTGGTACAGTAAACTTTGCTATAAGGCTGGAAAGCACCGTACCAAGCATTTTCACGGTAAGTACAGAAAGCCTTTTAACCTCAGAAAAAGCTTTTATAGGAGCTAGATAAAAAGGATATTTAACATTCTTTACATTTAAAATTAGATCTTGCGTTGAGATTGTCATGCCAAATTTACCGTCTTTATCTGCAAGTACATTTACAGTAGCACTCTTTTTGTCTCGCATATAGGTTAACGAATTACCTGCATTTGGCTTTATAATATCCTTGAGCACCATTTTATTACTAACCGGAGTTTTATTTACATGCGTAATAGCATCACCTTTTTTTAAGCCAACCTTAATTAAAGGTGATTCATTGCTTATATCGTGTATATAATAGATTTTTTGAGATTCAATAATGCCATTCTTAATACCCTGATCCAAATCAGATTGTGTTACTAAAAAAGGCTTCATTCCAAAAGTAAATCCTATAGTTATAAGTATCCATGCAAGCAAAAAATTCATAAACACTCCGGCAACAACAACAGTCGTCCTTTGCCAAATAGTTTTTGATGCAAAACTTTTTTTATCTTTAAGTATTTTTGGATCGGTTGCATCTTCGCCAAACATCCTCACATAACCCCCAAAAGGGATCCAGTTTAATGAAAAAATAGTCTTCTTTTTATCTGTATAAAGTTTTTTTGCACGAGGTGGTAACCCAATTCCGAATTCTTCCACATGAATTCCTGCCCGCCTTGCTGCAGCAAAATGTCCCCATTCGTGTACGAGGATTAGTAGGGAAAAGATTATTATGAAGGCTATTATTGTTATTAACATATATTCTTATATCTTATCTCAGATCTCAGATCTCAGATTCGATTTTTCATTTTAGATTTAAATATTTTAATAAGTAGATACTAAATAGTAAATACCAAATATGATTCTGAAATCAGAAATCTGAAATCAGAAATTTATGACTGTGGCTACACAGTCATAACATCCTCCTCTTTTTTCTTAGAGGCTTCTTCCACCATTTTATTAAATTCATCTACTTTCTCTTGAACGTTTTTTTCCTTACCCTTAAGGTCATCTTCACTAATTTCTTTGGCTTTTTCCATCTCTTTAAACTGATGAAGCGTTTCATGACGTGCATTTCGAATTGAAATTCTGGCATCTTCAGCATATTGATGAACTAACTTAACTAACTCCTTTCTGCGTTCTTCGGTAAGAGGAGGTAAATTTAAGCGTATTGCAACTCCATCGTTTTGAGGATTCAGACCAAGATCAGCTTCTATTATTGCCTTTTCTATAGTGGAAAGCTGACTGCGATCCCAGGGCTGAATTGCAATTTGTTTTGCCTCAGGAATGGAAATATTTGCAACAGCTTTAAGTGGAGATTTTACGCCATAGCTATCGACCATAATATTTTCAACAAGCGCTGCATTAGCACGGCCTGTTTGGATTTTGGCATACTCCTGGTGGAGATGATCAATTGCGTCTTGGCATTTTTTGATTAATTCTTCTATCATGATTGATTTATGTTTTAAGATTTAAGTTATAGTTAAATGTAAGATTCTAAAATACAAAATGACAATCTGAAATCAGAAATGCTAAATCCGAAATTAGGACACTAGTGTCCCAATCTTCTTCCCCTTCGCAGCATTCAAAATAGCATCTTTTTTATACATATTGAATACAAGAACTTTCATTTTACTATCCTTACAAAGAGAAAAGGCGGTCTGATCCATGACTTTAAGATCTTTTTCAATAGCTTCCTGAAAACCGATTTTGTCATATTTTTTAGCATTTTTATCTTTTTCAGGATCAGCAGTGTAAACACCATCTACTTTAGTGGCTTTTAAAAGTACATCGCAGTTAAGTTCAACCGCTCTAAGCGCTGCTGCTGTATCTGTTGTAAAATAAGGATTCCCTGTACCTCCGCCACAAATAACAACTCTCATTTTTTCCAGATGGCGAATAGCTCGCCGGCGAATATATGGCTCTGCAATCTGAGGTAGATCCAATGATGTTGCTACTCTGCAAAAAACACCAAGCTTTTCGATTGCACTTTGCAGGGCTACGCTATTCATGATAGTTGCCATCATACCCATATAATCAGATGTGGTTCTTTCTATGCCAGTATCTTTTGTATCTCTATACCTCCACATATTACCTCCGCCACAAACAATTACCACTTCTTTCCCGGCCTTATTAACTTTTACAATTTCTTTTGCAATTTTAATAAGAGATCCCGAGTCAATCCCTTCTCCATTTTTATCCCCAAGCACTTCTCCGGAGATTTTGAGCATTATTCGCTTGTACATTATAAGTAGTGAGAAATGCGTTCCGAACGCAGCAACCATGAACCGAAGCGAAGCGCCTGGTTCATGGGCAGCGAAGTGAGGGGAAAATTATGAAAATCTGCGAATCATACATTTATACTGATATTCTATTTAGAAATATTTTTTAATATTTTAAGCAGATTATTCATAATTTTGAGCATTTCCCTATTGAAACAGCACGGGGCCACTCATAAGGGAACGTATTTCTCAAATATTAAGTTTATTTTCTATGTCATCTTACTACCTAGGTAAAGTGGGGTCAATTATTTTTGATTTATCAATTAAATATAGGTATTATACTATTCTTTTATAAATATTACCTATGAAATTCGGAGAAGAAAAATACTCAGGTTACGATATTGCAATAATTGAAACTAATCTGAGCTGTCAGTTAGATTGCCCTGGGTGCTATATGCATCAAGAGATGGATGGTGACGACACCCAGTTACACCTTGATCAGGCTGTAGAAATATTGGATCGCAGCAGAGATTATAAAGGATCTGAAATTTCAGAAGTTCAATTGGTTGGTGGTGAGCCATTACTTTGGGATCATTTAAGAAAGTTTATCGAGCTTGCAAAAGAGCGGGGAATTAATATTCAAATTTATACAAATATGATTGCCACCAGCTACAGGGTGTCTAGATTTTTATTTAAAAATGAAGTCAAAATTACCGGTAAGCTAAATATTTCTCCAGATGGAGATGAAGAGCAACTTAAAATGCAGGCTGATATGATAGGTAGGCCTATAGATACGGCAAGAAAAATGATTGAAAGAATCCATATTTTGATATCAGCAGGATATGATCAGTCGCTTCTTAGATTAAACAATGTACTCAGGAAGGATAATCTAAAATATGTTCTAGGGTTTTATAGGTGGTGTTTAGAAAATAAAATTGGTGCTGATTTTGAATTAATGAGCAGTGGTGGAGAAATAGATGAAACTTATTGGGAGCTATCACCAGAGCCACAGCAAATTGCCGAGTTAATACGGGGATTACAGCAAGTTCGATCAGATTTGGGCCTACCTGAAGCAGCAATTGCCATGCCGCATATTTTTAATGCATGTATGTATTGCAGACACCATCTTTATTTTGCATTAAATGGCGACATAAAAGCATGTTCAACCAGCGGTTTGCCTATTCTTGCGAATATGAGTGATCCGGATGCCATTAAAAAAGCACGGGAGTCAGAAGTGATGATAGCTCGGCAAAATCTCAATCAAGCTCTAGTAGGGGAACCATGCGATACATGTGATTGCTGGGATGGTTGCCAGGGCGGGTGTAGAGCAACTGCTGAAAGTAGTGGGGATAATGATGCGGGGTATGGGTTGTGTGCAAAGCCGTATTTATGATTGTAAAATTGCCCCTTGTCATCCCGGACTTGATCCGGGATCCATGTGGTTAATGGATGATATTTTTACTTTTTTACTAGTATTCAGATTATCTGAACTTGCGAATATTTTTCGCAATATCAGGAAAATGGATAATTAGTGTATTAGTTAAATAATCATTACCTCATTATATGGATCCTGAAACAAGTTCAGGATGACAAACGGTATTAAATTATTTCTTCATCCCACTCATTTCCCCCTCCAACTTATGAACTTCATCCGCTAATTCATCAATCCGTTTTTCATCTTCGTTTACACGGTTATAGAGGGATGAGAGTTTTTTTTCTTCTATTTCAACCATATGCTTTTCTTTTTCAAGCATTTTTTCCTGCTCAGATAATTCTTTTTCCTGATCTTTTAATTCTGCCTGTATTGCAGGAGTAACGTGATCTGATTTTACCATTCTAATCGCCCCATGTTTTGTGTGATGCCAATAATGTTTTAAATGTTTTACACGCAAAGTTCCATCAGCTATTTCAGATAGAATCGGTATTGTATTTTCATTACCTTGTGCAGCGGAAATAAATCCGAATATAGCAAGCGCCAACACTGCAAATTCTCCGTAATGAAGCATGGGGACCAGCCAGAAGACTATAGAAAGCACAAATAGCACAACCCCTCTCCGGGCATGATGCTGAATGAATTCATTATCTCGTTTTCCAATAAGAATTAATACGCTAAAGATCCATAAATAACTTATAGAGGCTAGCTCTCTTTCGCGTTTTTCTGATTGTGATAATTGATTATTTTCTTCCATATTTATACGTTATCTTTTTATTATAACATATTTTATAGAAAATGTATAAATTATAGGGTTGACAAATAAATTTATTTATTATAAAATGTTATCTATTTTTAACGTAAGAAGTATGAATAATCCTTCCAACAACCCAAACCCCGGTTTAACCAAAATGCATTCTATGTGGAATGCATTTACCAGACATTATATTGAACAATATAATGGGCAAATTATAGGTGGTATTTTTGCCAACAATGAGCCACATCAGTTCAGAGTTACTCAATTCGATACACCACATACAGAAAATATGCCTACAAATAGGCGTGTTATTACAGAAATGTCTCCGAAGCTTACAGAGCCTAGTGATCATACCGCTATTTACTACCCTGGTTTTAGCGAAACTTCAGCACAAATGGAAGGTGATCCTGCGGAGATTGCATTTGAGATGATGCGGGCGGGAGGACATGATAATCCTAAATTACTTTGTCTTAATCCATGCGGAAAGGGTACCAGGGAATATGTAGAAAGAACTAATTTAATTTCACGCATTGGAGTATTAGATGAGGTTAGAGATGTAAGGGTATTGGTTAAAATTTTATTAGATAGAGGTGTAATACAGGGTGATGTTAGCTTAATAGCCCATTCCATGGGTACACTAACTGCAATGGCATCTCTGGATATTTTGGAAGGAAGGGTTAAAAATATGATACAGCTTATGCCTTGTACAGATAAATCTGTCGGCCTAACATTTAGCCCGCGTTTTTTATGGACAGTAAGAAATCATGTAAAATATTCACTTGACTGGAAAAACCCTGTACCAATAGATAAAGAAAGTCATGATAGAATTATGTTTAGTGTTCAGAAGGGTAAAGGAAGTGAAGAAAGTGAAACAGAAGGGGAGGCAGAAGCTCATGACCATAGTGATCATCACGCAGGATCTGTACCGGATTCATCTCGTCGTTTTTTTCAGGTCACTTTGAATAAAGGCAGATTACCAAGGGAAGTTTTTAAACCCGAAGCAGCAAAAGGAGTAAAGGCTCATATAATGCAAGCGGGTCATGATGCTCTAATTCCGGATAGCATGGTGAGTAATCAGGTCAGATATCTTAAGGGATTAGGCATGGAAATAGATGCACCTTTTGTAGCCGAATCATTTCCGCATGCCATCCCAATGCATATGAATGCGCGGCAAAGAAGGGAATTTGGAGAGTTTTTAGGAGGAGCTTTTAAGAAATAAAAGTCTTAAACCCTAAATCTTAAGTTTAAAATTTACGATTATAGCTTTTGAAAATTATGGCACCAGAAGTACCAGACGATAGTGAATTTCAGCAGCAGGTTCTAGATCATTTAGATAGTTTTCTTGAATTATTAACGGGGCGACCTCATTATGGCAGTTTCCCAAAGATTAAAAGCAAAAGTTCTGAGGCAGTACAAATTGTTACCACAAGAGTACTTGAAAAATTTTCAAATATACCTTTAGGTGAGACTTTGCCAAGGTTTGTGAAAATGCTTGATTATTTGGCAGAGTTAGATGAGGGGCAAAAGGTTCCAATAATACTTCATACTAAAATAATTACTACATTAAAGAATATTGATATAGATTTATCCGATGAAAAGCAGGTATATAGTTACAGGAGGTTATTTTTTTATATTTATGATGAAGATGAATTAACTATAGGGCAGTCATTATGGATGACATTACAAGAGGGGAGATGGGCATTAAAATTTGGAATTGGTCATAGTACCGAAGGAGGGATTCCAAAAGATCTTACTGGTGAAGACTTTGTAGAATTTGCTAGGGCGTTTTTGAGATAGGATGGTGTTTTTTAAATTTACTATCACACTTTGATGGTTTTTTTATTGTTGTCCGTCACGTTAATTATTGTGTATATTATTGTAGGGGACAGGCATGCCTGTCCCATAATATATACCCACAACCCAACAATAAAAAATATGTCCGACCTGGAACAGATTAAACACGAAATTAAAAATATAAAAGCACGCAATAAACGCGTTGAGACCGACAAGGCCTGGGAAACGAGTTTTTTAAGAAAAATTATAATTTTAATCCTTACATATATAGTAATTGCGATTTTTTTCTACTGCGCAAAAATAGATAAGCCATTTATCAGCGCAATCGTTCCGGCGCTTGCCTTTGTTTTATCAACTTTATCCATACCTGTGTTTAAGAAGGTATGGCTGAGATATTTTTATAGATAATTATGGATAATGAAATAATTACATTGATAATAGTTCTCATTTTTTTCTTTACACTCGCCATATTATTTGTTTTTCTTGCAGGAAAACAGATACTTAAAAAAAATATAAAAAATAATAAATCTAACAAGGATCATTCCACAAAATTTACTTTAAAAGGAAAAGAATATAATAATTTATCTGAATATTTTGGAGAATTTAAAAAAAGGTCACCAGAATCTTTGAAAAAGATATTTGATGCTTTACCGAGCAATCCGGATGATATAAAAAGAAAGATAGATGAATCAACTAAAAGAATTAAAAATATAATGAGAAATATTGCATTTGTAATTTTTCTTATAATTTTTATGGGGGTGGTTTATTATTATCTGATGAAGTAGGTGGTTAGTTTTATGCAGCTTGTCATCCTTCCCGCCTTGGCGGGAGGTATCCAGATGACACGCAAATGTACTGGATCCCGCATCCCCGCAACTTCGTGCGGGACAGGCAAGTGCGGGATGACAAGATAGGTACATTAATCAAAACAAGTTCAGGATGACAAAAGCGTAATATGTTAGATATAGACAAATTATGACCAAGCAAGAAGCAAAACAACGCATCACAAAACTAAAACAGTGGCTAAAAAAGTGGAATTACGACTACTTTGTTTTGGATAAGTCAGATGTATCAGAAGCTGCGCGGGATCAGATAAAGAAAGAGCTGACTGAGCTTGAAAAAGAATTCCCGGAATTCATTACACAGGATTCTCCGACGCAGAGAGTTGGGAGCGCCTTGAGTGGTAAATTTGCCAAAATTAAACATATTACTCCCAAGCAATCCCTCAGCGATGTATTTGATGATGAGGAACTTCGTGATTGGGGAGAACGTATACAAAAGCTAGTTCCAGGCGAAAAACTGGATTATATAAGTGAATTAAAATTAGATGGACTGAATCTTTCTTTAATTTATGAAAAAGGAAAGTTTTACAAAGCTGTAACTCGAGGAAATGGTGTTTTTGGGGAAGATGTGACACATACTGTTAAAACAATGAAAACCGTACCGCTCGAGTTGTTTGAAGTGGATGGGCTGAAGCTCGAAGATTATCCAATTATCGAAGTTAGCGGGGAGGTTTTTATGTCGAAAGAAAGCTTGGAAAAGATAAATGCAGAAGGGGAGCAGCAATTCGCAAATCCTCGTAATGCCGCAGCAGGGACAGTACGCCAGTTGGATCCGCAAATAGCCGCAAACAGGAATCTGGAAATGTATTTTTATTCAATAAAACTTCCGGAAAATTCCTCAATTACAGAGCCAAAGACTCACCAGGAAAGTCTTGAGCTTTTGCAGAAGCTCGGACTTCGAGTGAATAAGCATTTCACTCATCACACCTCCCTTGATCCGATTTTAAAAGAGATGAAGGAATGGGAGAAGAAACGTGACTCACTTGATTACGAAATTGACGGCCTTGTTATTAAAATTAATCAAATCCGCCATCAAAATCTAATGGGTTCAACTGCAAAATCGCCAAGATGGTCTGTGGCCTATAAATTTCCGGCGGAACAATCCACTAGTCAGATTTTAGATATCGAGGTTCAGGTTGGCAGAACTGGTGCGCTTACCCCAGTTGCCATATTAAAACCAACATCAATTGCCGGTTCAACAGTCAGCCGTGCAACACTTCATAATGAAGATGAAATTGAACGTAAGGACGTCCGAGTAGGGGATACCGTAGTGATTCAAAAGGCTGGCGATATTATTCCGGAGGTTGTGGAGGTGATAACTGATCTGCGCACAGGCAATGAAAAGAGGTATAAATTTCCAAAAAAATGCCCTGTGTGCAACGGCGAAATAGATCGGCCTGAAGGTGAAGTGGTGAGTCGTTGTATAAACCCTGAATGTTTTGCTATTCATCAGCATCAGTTAGAGCATTTTGTTTCCCGCAAAGCTTT
>CAYWJA010000046.1:0-9114 GCA_964458485.1 uncultured Candidatus Peribacteria bacterium
ATAGATATTAAATATTCTCCAATTATTGCCTCTTTTTTAATTGGTCCGAATTTTCTTGAGTCGGCACTATGATTTCTGTTATCTCCCATGATAAAATATTCATCATTCTTTAAATTCCATACTTTATTTAAATACTCACCTGCGACCATTTTTTCTTTTATATAATTTTCATTTAATTTCTCATTATTTACATAAACACCATCTTTTTTAATTTGAATTTTTTCTCCAGGTAATCCAATAATCCTTGTAAACATAAGAGCTTTTTCATTTTCAGGATATTTAATTATAACAGCATCCGTCCTTTTTAGGTTATAACCTATTTTATTAGCTATAAGAAATTTCCCATTAGGAAAAGCAGGGCTCATTGAAGATCCTACAACCCTAAAAGGGGATATAAATAATCTAATAAGTGAAACTATAGTTACAATCAGAACTACAATTATGATGTATCCCACAAAATACACACACAGACTTTTTAATATAGAGGTTTTGTAATATTTATTAATTATTACATGAATAAATGTAAGCATTATTATAAGCTCTACAAAGCCCATTAATAAATATATGTTGGATTCAATTAGGCTCGGAATAAAATGTATTGGAATATAAAATATTGCACTAATAATAATGATTAAAAACAATAATAATCCTGAGATTGCATACGTTTTATTCCATGTAATATTCTTCAGCTTAAATATTTTTCCACCATAATATATTGATAAAGACTGGATACAAAAATGTGTCATCAGACTTATTATAAGTGTTGTAATTGGATTCATTGTGTTTAAATTATTTATTTAGGGATTTTTAAAATAATTTTTATTTCTATAAATTAAATATATTATTACAAAAATAAAAATAATGGACACTCCTATTATAATAGGTAGGCCGTATGATGATGAAAAGAACTCAATTTGTTTGTCAGAAAGGGGTAGGCCACGAGCTTTTCGACTTGTAATATAGAAATCAAGAACAGTACTATAGTTTTTTATTGAAACGAAGATAAAAAATAAATATTCACAAACAGCCAAAAACAGACCAGTAAGAATTATTTTATAACCAGTATAATTTGGCCTTATCAAAATCCATCCACTAGTTAGGATGAATAATATGGTAATTATACCGACTGTAAAAAACATGTTAGACATACCTAAACTATTCCACAAATTGTAATCAAGGGATGTTTTGTAATTTATTAAACGGTCTATAGTGCCAACAAGATTCCAAATTAATATTATGAATATAAATATTATCGATTTTGAGCCTCTTTTCTTATTTTTTATATTCGCCATAAGGTCTGTAGTGGGTTATATTTGTCCAACTTTTGTAATTATGTGATCGATACTTACATATTTATTAATTAAGGGATCATAATATCTGGCTCCATAATGATACAATCTTTACATATCACTCAATTTTTCGATAAGATTTTTTGTCTCCTTTGTTAAATCTTTTTTATAAAGCCTGTATATTTGTTGAACTTCTTTATCTTTTTTTTTCAAAGCTTCTTTATTCCAATGCTGTCTATATTTACCAGTAGGGAGATGGTCTGTAGCAGAATTAATTGTGCTAAATACAGAAAAATTTTCATATATATAAGAATCTTTAAATAATCCATAAAGTAATTCGGATATTTTCCTACAGCCAATAATATAATTTATATCTTCATTTAAAATTTGTTTTGCTATATTTATGATTTCCCTTTTCTTATTTGTGATTTGATCATTATTCATATCTTCTTTAGAATTAATTAATAATATTTATATTTATTTTAATTTTTGAATTACTGATTTCAATTCATATATTTTATTGGTTATTGTATTTTTGATAGAATGTATTTCTATCCTAAGTCCATCAGATGATTCATATTTATGACTTGATTGCTTTATATAATCAGATGCTTTACCTCCATATTTTTTCGCTTTAAATGCAGCATCCCTGAATGGAGATATTATTCTATGTCCTAAATTTTTCATTTGCTCCATACTTGCTGCGGCTTTTTCAGAGTTAATGATTTTACTGCGTGTGTCTTGAATTATTTTTTCTGCATTTTTCACTTTTTTTACTTCTTTATTCCCAATCTTCCCAGTAGCCTCCTTCCCAGCCTTAGCACCCAATACTAATTCCCCCGCAGAACTTGTTGCATTTATACTAGTCGTGATTACAGAAGGTGTAAGTATATATGATGCTAGTATGCCACCGGTTGCCATTGTACCCATTACTATGCCAGCTATTTTTTCGCCAGTACTCATTGGCGTCGGTGTATATGACTGCCCCCATTCTATTTTTGTTCCATTATTTGTAATACCATTTGTGGGGTCAATAAATATAGGCGCTGGGACAAGAGATTCCCCAGTCGGATCAGTATATTTAAGCGGATTATTGCCCGCATAACTATACCCATTCATCATTTGGGGGCTCTGGAGAGTGTCAGTAATGTTTTTATTTGACTGTTTACCACCCGTTGTAACAACAGGATCAACCCCTGTAAACCTACCAATTGAAGGATCATAGTATCTGGCTCCATAGTAATATAAACCCGAGTTACGGTCGAGTTCTTTGCCGGTGTAAAGGTAATCATTTTCGTAGCTGGCATCTTTTTCTTCAACGCGTGTATCTCCATATGGGTAATAGTCGTTTACTTCTACTACTTTACCGGTGTTATTGGTCGCAATGTTGGATGAACCTAAATGGTCGGCATGATGAAATGCCTGTTTTTCGACAGATGAGTTTATCGGCTTTGTTAAAGAGGCTACTTTTACATCATTCGCGTATATAAATTTTCTAACCTCCTTTTTATCCTCTTCATAATTTTTATTTACATAATATGTTTTCTTACCATCCTCATTTTTCATTACCCTTTCCTTTCCTTCATCATATGAATAGGTGATGGTTTTAGTATCTCCTCCTTTATATATATCAGTTACTTCCACGTCTGTTAGGGCGCGGTTGAAGAAGGCGATTTCATCCATTTTTCCATCAAAAGCATTGCTTGTGCCAAAGGCTTTGTGCGGAGATTTCCCTATATACCATTTTCCTGTACTTATTGGATCATGTGTTGCATCTGATGTGTGTTTTAACTCGCCATTTAAATACAGTTTCCATTTTTTATCTTTCCATATAACTGCAAGATGACTCCATTTTCCAGCAGGAGGATTGTTCCACTTACTAACATGTGTGAATTTTTTTGCATTTAAATTCGTTCTGTTATGCGCAAGCACAAGACCATCTTTTCTTATATAAACTTCAATATCATCACCGGTTCCCGTACTTCGTGTAAATATTGGTGCATAGTTTTTTATTACATCCGGATTCACCCATGCAGATAGGGTATATTCTTTTGTGAATCCAAGGTTTGTATTCTTAGGAAGTTCAATAAAATCATCAATGCCATCAAAATCATATGCACCTGACAATTTTCCTGTTGTATATGTTGGGCAGGTTGTACTACTGCAAAATCCATTATTCCTGCTTTGTGTATACATACTGGAGACTTCAGTCTTAGTAAGAGATTTATCAAAGATGGCTATATCATTCATTTTTCCATCAAAAGCATTATTTGTACCAAAGGCCTTATGGAATGTTTTGCCAATATACCACTTACCTGTATTTATTGGATTTTCTTTTGTCGCCGATGTGTATTTAAGAACACCATTCATGTAAACTTTCCATTTGTTGTTTGTCCATGTGATTACAAAATGACTCCATCTATTTGAAGGAGGATTATCCGGCAAATTATCTTTCAGCGTATAAGAAAACTTTCCTCCATTTGTCCTATTATGAGCGAGTATTAATCCATCCTTTCTTATATACACTTCTATATCATCCCCTGTTTTTGATCCTCTGACGAAAACCGGAGCATAAATTGGAATTGTATCCGGATTCACCCATGCGGAAAGAGTATATTCATTTGTAAAACCAAGGTTTGTATTATCTGGTACTGTCAAGTAATCACTTATTCCATTAAATTCATAATTGCTATCGGATTTTGATGCTGCCCAAACAGGACACTTACTACCAATACACGGCACACTACCCTTACTACCGGAACTATCTGCAAATGATTTTGCGCCTTTCCCATCATCCATATTAAGCGACAGAATTTTTCCTTTAATTTCCCCCTTTTCAGATTTCACAAGCCTTCCTCTTTTGTCATAGGTATGTGTCCAATTTTTTCCGGAGGTCATACTGCCGTTGGCATCGTACTTAAATGTATTGCCCCCTGCTTTTGTAACAGCTTGAGGATGGCTGCCTGAATACTCATAATTTCCTACGTCTGATTTATTTAAAATATTACCAGTTCCACTGTATTTGTATGTTCTTGTGTAATTCTGACCGTTTTTAGCGCTTGTTATCTGGGCTTTAGTGAGTCTATGCAAATCATCGTAAGTATAATATGCAGTTTTTGCAGCATTATTTTTGGAATAATCCTGAAGGATTTTTATATTCCCAACAGCATCATATTTATACCAAATGTTCTGTAAATTAACACCATTAAAACGGGTATGTTTTCTTTTTAATCTGTACATCTGCGAAGGATCGTATGAATTTACTGTAGCTACTCCGTTTTTAAAGAATGTATGGGATACTGCACCAATAGGATTGTAATAGAATTTTGTAATATAATTTGGAACAACCTTAACCTGCCCTGCATTATTGTATTCATAAGAAACAGAGGTATTATCCGGATAAATCAGTTTTGTGATATTGCCGGCAATATCATATTCATAAGATGTTTTCCATGTTTTGCTATCAATAGCTTTTGTTTCATCTGTTATATTACCCAGAATGTCATAATTATACGCTTTGGAGCCACCTGTATAATTTACAGATGCAATCTTACCCTTTCCATTTTGGGCAGTATCATATTTGTATATAACCTCATTTGTATTTTCAGATGTAACCCGATCTAATTCATCATATTTATAATTAATAACCTGGCTCTTCGCGTCAGTTCTTGATTGTATATTACCGTTTTTATCGTAAGTATATTTATAAGATTTTATATTAGTAGCACTCGGTTTATGTAAAAGCTCCTGCTTTAGAGTTCTGCCAAAAAAGTCGTAGGTCATATTTTTAATATTACCTTCAGCATCTTTGATTTTTATAAGATTATTATTCGCATCATATGTGTAGTATGCCGGATATACTGTTGTAGATGTATATTCATTTACTTGAGTTAAATTTCCTCGTGCATCGTATACAAAATATTTTACTTTGCCATTGGCATCCCTGATTCTCTTTCTCCAGTGATGATAATCAATCCATGTCTTTCCAACAGGATTTTTTATGGTTTTTACACGACTAAGTACATCATAAGTGTATTCATTACCATAATCCGATGCATTAATGGTTTCAAAATTTAATGTTGTGGAATTTTTTGGCAGAAATTCTTTTTTTACGTTACCAAGTTCATCGTAAGTAATGCTTGTAACATTGTATTTTCCCACCCCTTCCATTTCAGTCTTTTTTTGTATAGTTCGCCCAAAGCCATCAAAATAAGTTTTGCTTGTTACTTCAATATTCTTACCTGTGTAATCTTTGTTGTTCGGGTAAACATTTTCTGTAGCTGAAGTAGGGGAATTTGTTAAGTCATATGAATATTTTTTTATTGTTTTCATTTTGCCGGAACTATCTTTTACTTTTACTTCTTTTGCCCTTCCAAGTTCATCCATAATAGTTTCCGCAACCGCATTATTCGGATCGGTAACTTTTGTCGCCACACCGAATCCGTAATCGTATTCATATTTTGTAATATGGCCCTTTGCGTTTTTAATCGATGACGGATGTAAATTAAAACTGTCGTAAATAATTGTTGTTTTATAATTTCTTGGATTAATTGTATCTGTAACAAGACCATAGTTATTATATGCTGTTTTTGTTGTTACAAATTCAGTCGGGCTAAAATAATTTTCGTTTTTGGTTGTATTACCCTTATTAACCTGGCCGAAAGCAAGGTTATCGTAATAGATTTTTTGTCTACCAATTAATTTGTTGTAATAATCTTTTCTTTCTGCCTGAGTCGGAGCTCCGCGTATGCCCTTGGCTGTATTGTATGCATAATTTGTAGTTGTTGTAATTTTATCTGTCCCGGAATCCTGAAAATCCCCTCGCGCGTTAACTCCTTTTATTATTCCATAATTTATTTGCTCTTTCACATTTCCATATCCGTCGTATACATACGCAACAGCCTTTGGGCTAAATTTTTTATTCTCACCGTAATCTAGATCCGTAGTTCTTTTTAAATATACAAAGAATCTGTCATCATCCGCATCTACATCTGGTTTTGACGTCTTAGCCCATTTATTAAGCATGAGCCTTCTTAAATTATTTTTATTGTCATAAATTTCAGATCTATAAACTAATCCCTTTTTACTTATATGATCATCGTTTTCCCCATTAGTTACATCAGAAATACTTTTTTCGCCCTGATGATAGTAATTTTTAGCAATGTTACCTTTTGCATCTGTTTTGGTAACTATACGGAATCCGGCCATTTCACGGTCATCCGAAGATTCATAATAGTAATGCCCATCTTCATAAAAATATTCAGTAGTGCTTTTATTTCCAAATCCATTGTCGTGTGTAATTTTATTTACAGTGGTAACTATAATAGGCAAATTCGGGTTAGCCTGAGTTCCATCTTTTTTTGTATATTGCGCAGATGTTTTGTATTCCAGATTAATTTTGCCACCCTGGGGATTTGTTACTGTTTTTAAAAAGTAAGGCCTGCTACCTTTATTCATATATATCTTTTTTGTTACCTTGTTCATGTTGTCTATCTGGCTGTGTATAACATCCGGCAGAAGATCCCCATTTAAATCTACTATACGTACGCCCATGTCAGTTTTATAATTGTCTGACCAGCCAAGTATTACCGGGAAGAGATTATTATATTCCACACCTTTAGCCCCACCTGATGCTATTGCAAGGATATTGGTTACAGTCCACCCTGTTCCTGCATGACTCTTGTATGAATGAATTTGATCCAGAATTCCATCACCATTAAAATCTGCAGACCGTTGAATGTTATAATCCATTAAGTTAAAACTACATATATCCTGGGCTCCTGGTGTAATAAAGTTTCCTTTTCCGTCATTAATCAATTTATTACCGCCATTGCCAGCGTTTAAAATGTCAGCCAGGCCATCCATATTACAATCCTGCACATAAACTTTTCTTGGGTTTTGGGAGTATTGGGTATCTTCTATAATAACAAAAGGCATTTGCCATAGGTTTGTGGTTTTGCATGCACTACCATCTGTGTTTAAACACGTATGTTTGTTGTGAGGCGTCCACTTTATTCCTGAAGTACGTGCTTGTATAATATCCGGTAAACCATCACCATTTAAATCCGCAATAGAGGCACCATTGTCATATTTGTGTACCTCATCCCAATACATTGCGATTGGAATTGTATCACTATAGCCTTTGCCGCTATTTAGTGATATTCCGCTAGTTGTAACTAATTTTCCTGTATATTGACTGGACATTGACTGTATGAGGTCATTTCTTATATCGCCATCAAAATCAAGTGATTTTCTTCGTATAGAAGGTATTCCTTGCTCGTACACAGGATTATCACTCAGAAATTTTCCCGGTTCATATTTCCAACCACCATTCCCATCGTTAATAGCTCGCACTACTTTATACCCCCCTGGTATTGCTTGACGGAATTCAAAATCTGTAAGTCCGTCACCTGTCATATCCCATGAAATTACATGTTTCGGTCCGCTTGAGCATGAACCGCCGGAAGGTTTGCCAGTATAGTTATGGCATTCTTCAATATACCAATTCGGCTTGTATTTAGTAGATTCCTGCCATTTAACATCAGATTTAGTATATTCAAATTTCACAGGAGGCAGTGATTTTGAAAGTCCACTTGTGTCATATCCAGTCTCCGTAATTTGTGAAATTGTCTGTTTTATAATCGGATTTACGGTTGTATAGCCAATATCATATTTTTTTCTTATTTTATTACTTACATATAGCTCAATGCTATTTATCAATTGTTCAGTATCTACACGAAAACCTCTGCTGTAGCCATAATGTTTATCTGTTCTTCCTGTTGAATTAAATTTTACTTCGAAAATACCATCAGTAGTGCCATGTCCTGTGTAATAAATTGATTTAGGGTAAATCTGATTTTTATTTTTTGAATATGTATATCTAATAAAGTTATTGTTCGTATCACGAATTTCTTCCAGCATCCATTGATATATTTTTTTACTATCAGCAGGGTCTGATTGTCTTGCTGATGTGTTTTTGCCAAAAGTATATTTAGTTCCGGATTTGTCTGTCATAACCCAACTGCCATCACTTTTATATTCATAGTTAGAAAAATTGCTTTCAACTTTTTGCGCATATTTACCATATTGTCCGCTTGTTATTTTTGTGGCTATAATTTCGCCATTTTCAATTGGTGTATTCGCTACAAAATCTGTTTGGTTATACATTTTTTCAACACCATTTTTATTAAAGCGCTTTATGGAATACATATTTATGTCCCATCTATACCCTGCAATATTTGAAAGTGAACTATTCTGACTATTATATGTTAATGAAACAGAAGGCGTCATACCATTTCTTCCAGGAGGAATATTCAATGGATAGTCGTATATGGCAGCACCTGTAAATTCACCTACACGTAAATTATTCTTTAAATATTTACTTGAGCCAAGAGGGTCTGTTTTTACACTATTATCAGGCCCACTTTCATCGCCTCCACCGGTACTACCTGATGCCAATTGAGTCATTCCTTGAGGTTTTTCCTGTATTTCATCTTTATTTACAGATGTTTCATCTACGACCTTATCTGCAATAGTTGAATTTGAATCAGTTATCTCCTCTTCTGTCTGTATATTTTTTTGTGGTGTACTATCGCGCATTTCTGCAGTATTGTCTGACGACTCAGGTTCAGAGGCTTCCACATCTGTGCTCCTGGTTGATATAGGAGCAGCTTCATCTGCATAGGCTATGCCGGACAGAGGGATAATTAGGGAGATTATTAATAAAATAGCAACGTGACGTTTTAGGCTGATCATAATTAAGTATTTAAAATTAAAGTTTAAATTAAATAGCACAAAGTTTTTTGTTTTTGTGTTTATGTGTTTG
>CAYWJA010000047.1:0-7911 GCA_964458485.1 uncultured Candidatus Peribacteria bacterium
AATGGAATAATAGAGCGACTAACGGTTTAGCAAACCCGTACAATGTATATTGTACCGATATTATTTACTTAATATCTTACCCTCTAATTCCTCCATAATTTCATAATCCTTTTTATCTGTATGGTCATATCCAAATATATGTAAAAATCCATGAACAAATAATTTACTCAACTCGCTATGTAAATCGTGATTAAAATCCTCTGCCTGTTTTTTAGCTGTATCCACGCTTATATAAATCTCACCGATCAAATGGGTTTCTTTAAAATCTGGTGTATCTAAATAAGAAAAAGAAAGTACGTCTGTCGGCACATCCTTATTGCGATATTGCTTATTTAAAGACTGGATATAATTATCATGAACAAAAACCACATTCAAAATCCCATCCACGTCTTTAACATGTTTTTTCAGCCGATTGATATACCTCTCAAATCCCTTCGGCTCAATCCCCCACTCTTTATGATTGATGAATTGGACTTCCATATCCAATTAGTTACTTCGGAGTTATTATAGCATAAATATTAATAATATGAATTAACTAAATTTTGATCTCACCCTCAAAAACCACCACTGCATCACCACCAATCTCAACCTGGACAGGCCTATCGCCTTTAATTGTAACATCCACCTCAACTATACCAGGACGTTCAATTGCCTCCCCTTGCTTACCCTTGAATCGAAATCTAAACCCATCATGATCCACAAGTCCATAATGAATTAAATAAGCACCCAAAGGCCCATTGGCATTACCCGTAACAGGATCTTCATCAATTCCTATAGCAGGTGCAAACATACGACCATGAGATAAAATTTCCGGATCATCTGAATCAAATGTAAATACAAAATATCCATTACACCCAATCTCTTCGCTAATTCTTGTAAGTGCTGCCATGTTTGGCTTTAAAGAATTAAGTACATCCCGACTTTTAATACCTATCATTACCTTAGAATGACCTGTTGAAGAAATTGCTATAGGAAATCGGCAGTCTAAATCATCTGCTGTAATACCAAGTCCTGACAACATATTATATCTATGCTCACCTGTAATTTCAGGGCCAACCTCAGGCTTACCTTGTGTCATAACAATCTTATAATCACCATCATCTTCCCTACAAATAAGAACAGGTAAAATACCCGCGCCTGTTTTTTGCAAAATCCTAGTATAATCTGCCCTGACTTTCCTTGAGTAAATATACATTGCTGCCACAGTGGCATGACCACATATTGGAACTTCTGTTGTAGGTGTAAAGAATCGGACCCTTAAATCATGGCTATCGTCTTCTGGTGGATGAATAAAAGCTGTTTCAGAACAGTTCATTTCTCTCGCTATTTTCTGCATCTGATCTTCCGTCAGCCCCTTAGCATTCTCAACAACACCCGCCGGATTACCGGAAAACACCTCTTTTGTGAATGAATCTACTTGGTAAATACGACGTGTCATATACTTTTAATTTAAATCAATTTTATTCTAATTTAAAAAAATAAAATAGACTTTATTGTACACCTATTTTATGAATTTTAAAAGCCAATTGACATCCTAACCATACATAACTATCCCCACAATCATAATCATCTGAACCACAAGCCATAAAACATTCAATATTATTATATGATGAACCTTATGTACAATTCCATATAACAGAAAGGGTATTATTGCTATAGAGTGTAAAATCCACATCCAAATGGCAATCCCATCAGCATTTTGGAAATAATAAAGTTTATAAATCTGTGGTATTGCCGTCATAGGCATTAGTACAGAAAATAACATGCAAACATTATCAAGAAAACGCATTCTTGAATCCGGATGTGGAAATTCTTGATGACCCTTATGGATCCTTACTCTCCTGTGAATATGGTGTTGTAAGTGATGGGACATGGTGTTAAGTCTCAAGTGCTCCCGACAAGTCGGGATCAAGTCTCAAGATTACTTAATTAATCACTTTGGACTTTAAGCTAGCACTTATCGTTAAATATAAATTAAAACAAACTCATTTGCTCCTTTGGTTGCAACCTATCCTCTGGGATCATCTTTTTCAATCTATTTTGTAAGCTCTTCATCTCCATTTCCTCAAAAAACTTGAGTAATGCTCGGTAATCGAGCTTGCCAAGTTCTGCATCTTCCTTATTAAATTCACAAGGCACATCTGTAACTATTTGGGCGAGAGATTTGGCGAAATATGCAGCATCACGATCATTTACAAGCTTATTGCGCATATTTACAGATGCAATATCATCAAGATGATCATATATACCATCCAGAGTTTTATATTCCGCAAGAAGATTGCTAGCACCCTTAGGGCCAATGCCATCTACACCTTTAATATTATCGGACGTATCCCCCACCAGTGCCTTATAATCTACAACCTGATCCGGATAAATTTGATATTTTTCGTGAACCGCCTTCGCATCAAAAAAGGTAGGTTCTTTATAGCCCTTATGTGGAAAAGCGACTATTATATTATCGTTAATAAGCTGCAGCATATCCATATCACCTGTAACTATATGTGTACTTATACCTTCATTTTCTGCTTTTTTAGCAAGAGTACCCATCATATCGTCAGCCTCATAGCCTTCCTTGGAAAAAATAGGCATATTGAAACACTTAACCATTTCTCTTATTCGGGGAACCTGAGCATGTAGTTCGTCAGGAGTTTTCTTGCGCGTTGCTTTATACCCATCATGTGCTTCATGGCGGAATGTTGGAGCACGTTCATCAAAAGTCATAGCAATATAATCCGGATGCTCACTCTCGATTATGTTTAGAACCATGCTCGCAAAACCATATATTGCATTTGTTTGCTCACCATTGGATGTTCTTAAGGGTGATTGAATTGCATAAAAGGCACGATGGATGAGGTGGTTGCCGTCAATGACGACTAATCTTTTTTGGTGGTTGTTTTGATGCATATATTAGTACTTTCGTGCTTTCTTCGTGCTTTAGTCCTGCCTGATTGATTAGTCAGCACGAAAGGACTACAGCACTACAGGACTACAGCACTATTTTACAAAAATAAGTCTACCATTTTAATTCAAAATATGCTATAATAGTTAGATAAGTAGAACCAAAATATGACTGAAAATAAATACAACCCGGCTTACGACAATAAAATCCACCAAAAATACAGTAAAAAAACTATTGAAAATAAAATAAAAAATAAAGAACTTTTTTGTAATGAAGTTGGCCTTATTTTCGACAAAAAAACTCCTCTGGTGTGTATTACATATCCACTTACAGATAAAAATAATCTGGAGATGATCCAAGATATTATGAATGGTATTTTAGAGCAAAATATAGGAATAATCCTAACTAGCATTGGCACTGCTAAATACCAAAAATATTTTACTGATCTTGCTGAAAAAAATAGTGAAAAAATTACTATTGCAGATAATTCTGATTTGGGAAAAAGAAAAATTTATGCTGCATCAGATATGATATTACTCCCTACATTGAGCGAGGAATGCATTAGTACATCCAAAGAAGCGATGAATTATGGAGTCGTACCAATTACTCCGCCTCAAAATTTTGTTGAAGATTATAATCCAAATCTAGAAAAAGGAAATGCGTTTATATATAAAAAAGATAGCCCGTGGAGTCTATTTGCTACTCTCGTCCGGGCAACAGAATCTTTTAAATTTCCTTATGACTGGAAAAATATTCAGGTGAGTTGTATGGAAACTGAGTAATATTTCAAATTTCAGATCTCAGAGCTCAGATCTGATTTTTCATCTATTATTTTAATATTTATCATTTACTGACTATTTAATTAAATAAAAAGAAGTAAATGAAAGATATTACATGCCAAATATTAATCTGAGATCTGAGTTCTGAAATCTAAGATCACTGTAGTGTTCCGCTTCCTGGTAAAGTCGATGTACTGCTACCGCTATTGGCTATTTTATTAATAAGATCACTCATTAATTCAGAAATTCTATCCCAGCTAATAAGAGAAAGTAGATTAAACCCAAAAATAAGTCCGAGTATTTTAATAATGGTTACAGATAATATTGTTACTATTAAACCGATAATAGCATAACGAATTGTATGTACAGCTTGTTTAATTTTATCCTCCTGCCCACCTGACAAAATAAAAGAAATGCCGCCAAAAAAAATGTAGAACACAGAGAGAGTTCCAGCAACAATAATTGCAATAGCCACCCCCAAATTCAGAAGATCAACAATATTAAACTGATGAGTGACCATTAGTGTTTTATCCATAAAATAAAAATTAAAAATAAAGAAGTCAGAACTCAGGAATCAGGATTCAAAAAAAATAACTGATTCCTTATTCCTTATTCCTGACTCCTACTAAATATTATATATCAAGATCCGGCTCATCCAAAACACTTTTTTCTTCTTTTTCATCTTCTAGTTCCCCAGCCTTCACTTCACCACCTTCTGGCTCCACGATCTTCATATTAATACGTGTATTGGTTTTTGCACCGATAACACGAAGTAATATACGAATAGATTTAGCTGTTTGACCGCTCTTACCAATAATTTTACCCATATCTTCTTTGGAAACTTGTACTGTTAAAAGTACACCCATAGAATCAACTGAGCGTTTTACAACTACTTTATCAGATTGATCTACTATGGATTTTACTACGTATTCGACAAAATCCTTGTCAGGACCTGTAGTTTGATCTCCTTCTGGAGCAGTTACTTCGTCAGACATAATACTTAAGATTTAAGATTTAAGATTTATGATTTAGGCTAATAAATCATAAATTAAAAATCATAAATTATTTTTCTTCTTCTTTTGACTTTTCTACTGGGGTATCTTCTGATTTTTCTTCTTTTTTCTCCTTGGATTCTTCTTTAGGAGATTCATCTGCCGGAGCTTCCTCTTTTACTTCCTCTTTAGGATCTTCCTCTCCCTTTTTTTCTTCTGGCTCATCTGATTTTTCCTCTTTTTTTTCTTCTGGTACTTCTTCCTTTACTTCTTCTTTCGGTTCTTCTGCAGATTCTTCAGTTGGCTTTTCTTCCTTTTTAGGCTCTTCTGGCTTTTTATCCTCTTTTACTTCTTCCTTTGGGGCTTCATCAGTAGATTCAGCAGGGGTATCCGAAGGTGCTTCACCACCTTCCTTTTTGGCTTCAGACGGCTCACCACCTTCTGTTGGGGCGTCAGCTTTTTCTTCTTTTTTCTCTTTTTCCTTCTTCTTTTTTCTATCTTTCATTTCTATAATGAACTTCTCCATATCCTTCATTCCATTAGCCTTAAGTAGGCGTGCAACTGTATTAGTTGGCCGAGCGCCTTTTTTTATCCATTCTATTATTTTATCCTCATTAACCTCTAAAGACCATGGTTTAATCAATGGATTATATAAACCAATACGATCAACGATTCTACCTTGGATTGGTGCAGAATGTTCAGCAACAACAACGCGATAAAACGGTATTTTTTTTCTTCCTGTACGCTGGAGACGGATTCTTAACACGGACGTTTCTGGAGTTAAATATTAACGAGATAGCGCAGGCATTGTAATCGAGCATTAATTAATTGTCAAACTTTTTATTTGGATTTTTTTTATTTTACCTTTTCCAAACTGTTTTTTTAGCTTATTTAAAATGGCTATTTGCCCTCCCCACACCTCCTGTCCAAGCACTGAATTTTCAACTGCAATAAAAACTACGCCATTGCTAAATCTATATGCTTTTATACCGCTTTTTAAATCACCAAATTGATCTGCAATTAAAATATTTGCTTTATTTAATATTTCAGCTGCATTTGCAGAAGTGCTTAAGTTATGTTTATCTAGGCGGCCTTTGATTAGGTTTGATAATTTATCCATACTTTTTCAAATCTCAAATTCCAAGCCCAAAATCCTAAATAAAATTTAAATTTCAAACTTAAAGTCCAAAATTTGTATATTGGGATTTATTTTGTGCTTTGGAATTGGGGTTTGGAATTTATAACAAAACAATTAGAAAAATAAACTTCAAAAAGAACTATAGATAGTAAGAACCTCCTTAGTCATCTTCCTCCAATCAAAAAACTTAACACGTTCAAATCCATTGTCAACTAAACGCTGGCGCACAGATGCATCCGTAGCAATAATTCGCATCTTTTCTTTAATATCAATTACATCGTAGGGTTCAAAAAACAACGCATTATTTTCTCCGCATATTTCAGGTATAGCGGATTTATTCGAAACGGCCACAGGTGTGCCACATTGCATGGCTTCAAGTGGTGGCAAACCGAATCCCTCGTAAAATGATGGAAATACATACGATAAGGCATATTGATAAAGAGCCTTTAAATCATCCTCAGATACCATTCCTACAAGATGAACACTATCTTCAATTTTCATTTCCTTTATGGTATCTGGAATTTCATTATAACTTGGATTATGGCGCCCTGTGATAACTAAGTCATATTGATCGCCAAGATCTTGATTTAGCTGCGCAAAAGCTTTTATTAAGCCTGTAACATTTTTATGATTACGCCAAACCCCAGTGTATAAAAAATATGGTTTTTGCAGACCAAGCTTTTTCATTAAATCAGGCCGGGATGTTTCTGATTTTTCAGAAAATTCCGGATTAACCCCATTATAAATAACTTTTATGTGATCTTCTGGGATATGAAATATATCTTGTAAATCCTTTTTGGTGTTATTGGAAACTGTAATAATTTTCTTTGCCTTTCTGGTAACGGTTTTCACGACCAAACGATACGCAAATCGCCTGATAAAATTATTCATCTTTTTGCCTGGAAAAAACGAAAGCGTTAAATCGTGAATTGTTACAACATATGGCTTATTATAAAAAATTGGCGCATTAAAATGAGTAAAATGCATCAAATCTAACTTGTGCTTATTTAAAAGGCTTAAAAAACTAATTTGTTCAGCAAAAGAATAATGTGGAAAATCAGCAAGAACCTTAGTAAAACGTTTATTTGGAATGCTAAATTTACTATATGCCTCCTTGCGCAAAAAAATTACATATTCATTCTCTTTATCTAATTCAGATAAATTTTTTATGAGCTCAAAATTGTATCTACCAATTCCTGTGAAGCCAGAGCCGTACATACGGGCATCTATTCCTATTTTCATATCTCTAAGTGCTTATGTGCTTAAGTACTTATCCCTCGCCAAAGCTCGCTAGTGCTTAAGTACTTTTTAGAAAAAAATAGCACCTTGAGCACTTGAGAACTTACGGACTTAAGCACTTACAATTAATATTCTAACAGAGGTTATTGTTGATAAAAAGTCATTTTTTTGGTATAATTAGTAGATTGAATATAATGTCAAAAGGAAACCCATCAAAAACACCGCAACGTAAAATATCAATTGGCAATACTGCAAAAGATACACACGTACACCCCAAAGCTGATCGAATGATCCAAAAAGCTGCAAAGCTTCCTGCTCTTGAGCTAACACCAAAACAAAAAAGAGTAAAGGAAGCTATAAAGAGGGAAATGGATGCTATTTATACAAAAGCCGCTGACTTATTAGCAGATGGCAAGTATTTTGATGCTATTGAATTATTTGACACAATAATCAGCAATAAAAATTTAATAGAAAAACATCAATTAACCATTGATAAACGAGTAATAAAAGGGGCAATTATTTGTGCAACATCAATAAGGGATGGATTTTTAAAAGGAGGTGTAAAAATGTTAAATTCAGGTAACAAAAGTATGATTTTCCCACCAAAAAGATCACCTTTAAGTATGAGGTCTAATCAAGCAGGCATACTTAAGCATACACCAACTAAATCCACCTCACCTCAAATAAAAATAAATACCCCACAAAAACTTGATGCAGAATATACTTACGATATATATAAATACGACCCAAAATATGAGCAATTAAAAATTAGGGCAAAAAGTTCTCAACAAAGGATTATAAAGGCATTGCCTTATTTTGCCAGAGCTATGGAATACTGCTCTTATGCACTGAAATATAAAGACT
>CAYWJA010000048.1:0-7152 GCA_964458485.1 uncultured Candidatus Peribacteria bacterium
ATTAATTTTATAGTTTCTCCGGATTGGTTTAAGGGAAGAAAATGGTTAACAGATAAGTTTAATAAGTATTATTTTACTTCAGTCATTCCACTACTTGTTCTTTATTTTGTAGCTATAGGCATCCGACTATCTGACTATGGAATAACGGAGCCGCGTTATTATGTGGTGCTGTTTGGGGTTTGGCTATTTGCTATGTCTATATATCTACTGATAAAAAAGAGGCAATTCATAATAATCCCAATCAGTATTTTTATATTGATGCTGGTTACTTTAGTCGGGCCATGGGGTTCTAATTCTGTTTCAGCTAGCCATCAAATGAAGATATTTAAAAGCCTTCTTAGTAATAATAATTTGATAATTAGCGGGAAAATTGAATCTGTTACCAAAAAAGATATATCAGTAGAAGATTCTAATAGTGGATATTCCATTGTTAAATACATCACAGGAAGGCATGGCACTAGTACATTGCAACCCTTATTTAATACAGATCTAGCTACTTTAGCTAAGGATTGTACTTATGGTTATTGCATATACACTAAAATTGGTGAACTTTTACCATTTAAATATGAATATAGAAAATTTGGCTCATACCGCACTAATAATATTAAGAATTTTGATATAAAGAGGGTTGGATCTGGTTTTGATATTAAGGGCTATGAATATTCCCTTCTTATGAAGGAATGGGTGTATGGCAAAAAGACAAGAAGTTATAAATTATGGAATGAATCTTTTTTAATGAAGTACGATCTTGAAAATTCCAAGCTAAAGTTATTAAAAGGCACAGAGTTAATATTCGATATAGATTTCAAAAATATTGTTAAAAGTATAAGTGAGGATAATAAGCAAGATAGAATTAAATTACCAACAGAGTCTTTAAGCTTTGTTTATACTAATAAGCCGTATGAAATGAAATTAATTTTTGATTCTATATATGGCGAAATAGAAAGCAATAAAATTAATCGTGTGTATTTTTCGGGGGCAGTTTTAGTAAAGAAAGATGTTAAATAAGACTGTAATTGGTTATTGGTCATTGACTATTGGCTATTGAGTTGGACATTTTGTCTAAAAAAAGTATAAAAAAAGCTTGACTTTACTTTGGAGCTCTGTAAAATAGCGAGGCGTTCTTGAAAAAACGTCTTACGTTATCAGAGAGGCTGAGGCTCCTCAAAATCAATTGAGGAATAAAGTCCAAAAGCCCCCTTAACCAATAAATTATGCCAGGAATAATCGGCAAAAAATTAGGTATGAGTCAGATCATTCAAGACGATGGTCGTGTGATCCCAACTACTTTCATTCAATGCAAGCCAAATACTGTGGTTCAGGTAAAGACAGAGAGTAGCGATGGATATCCGGCGATAGTCCTGGGTTTCGATGCGTACAAAAATCCTTCAAAAAATAAGAAGTTTAAGGCTATGAAGGAATTCCGTGTTGAAAATTCTGATGAATACAAAAAAGGAGATAATATTGATCTTACAAAATTTCAGGATGTAGAAGCTGTAACTATTACTTCAATTTCTAAAGGTAAAGGTTTCCAGGGTGTAATCAAAAGGCATGGCTTCTCCCGCGGACCAGAAACTCATGGCTCACATCATCATCGCGAACCTGGGTCAATTGGTATGTGTGCTAAGCCGGGTCGTGTGATAAAAGGCAAAAAGATGCCTGGTCATATGGGTGTACAACAGGTAACACTTTTAAATCGTCCTGTAGTAAAACTTATTCCTGAAAAAGAATTAATTGCCATCAAGGGGCCTGTACCAGGGGCCAGGAATGGTTATGTTTATATAAAATTCTAGTGCTGTCGTCCTATCGTGCTGTCGTCCTATAGTGTTCTACTAATTAGGGCTAAAGCACGAAAGCACTACAGCACTACAGCACTATGAAGATAGATCTGTATCAACAATCAGGCACGAAGAAGGGAGCTGTCGATGTAAACGATAAAATGTTTGCCGCTCCGGTAAACGAAGAATTAATGCGTTTAGCATTGGTTCGTCAAATGTCCAATGCACGTCAGGCTAGCGCTCATGTGAAACATAGAGGGGAGGTTCGTGGTGGTGGTAAAAAGCCATGGCGCCAAAAAGGAACTGGCCGTGCACGTTTTGGATCTACTCGCAATCCTATCTGGAGGAGTGGTGGAGTTGCATTTGGGCCTAGAAATGACAGGAATTTTACAAAACAAATGCCGAAAAAGGCGCGTCGTGCAGCACTTTTGTCAGGTCTTTCCCAAAGAGCATCAGAGAAATCAGTAATTGCACTTGATAAATTCGAAGTAAAAACACCAAAAACAAAAGAATTCAATTCATTGTTAACAAAACTGCCAGACGCAAAAACATTACTTGTTGTAACATCAGAAAAAGATATAAATTTGGAAAAATCTGCTAATAACCTTCCTAATGTAAAAGTGTTGTTGGTGGATTATTTAAATTTACACGATTTATTTAAATACGAAAAAATAATGTTCCTTGAACCTGCTTTAAAAAAAGCTGAAGAGCTTTTTTTATAATTTCTGATTTCTGATTTCAGAATTCAGAATCGATTCCACATTTTTTATTTAATTATTTTAATAAGTAAATACTAAATAATAGAATACTAAATCGAATCAGAAATCTGAAATCAGAAATACTAAATATTTATGGATCTAACAAAAGTATTATTATCACCGATAGTCACAGAAAAGAGTACTCACTCTCAAACTTTGCAAAAGTATACCTTTATGGTTCATTTAAAAACCAATAAAGTTGAAGTAAAGAATGCTGTTGAGAAATCATATGGCGTGAAAGTAAAAAGTGTAAATATAATTCCTGTTTTAAAAAAGGCTCGTCTTGTAGGACGTGGCCGTGAAATTACTAAGCGTCACAGTGGCAAAAAGGCTGTTGTGACTTTGATGCCGAAACATTCAATTGATTTTAATAAAATTAAATTGTAGTCCGGTAGTGCTAACTATATAAATAACACTAAAGCACTAAAGCACTACAGCACTACAGCACTAAAGCACTTATAAAAAGATGCCAGTAAAAAAGTACAAACCAACAACTCCGGGGAGACGTGGAATGAGCGTAAATGCCTTTGAAGAGGTGACTGCGAAAAAGCCAAATAAGGGCTTACTCAAGTCATGGCGTCAAAAGGCAGGTCGTAATAATCAGGGTCGTATAACTGTTCGTCATAGAGGGGGTGGTGTAAAGCGTAGATATCGTGTTGTAGATAACAAGCGTTACGAAAAATTAAATATATCTGCAAGAGTGGCAGAAATTGAATATGATCCGAACAGAACTGCATTTATTGCATTATTGATTTATACAGATGGTGACAAGAGGTATATTATCGCCCCTCATAAGCTCAAGGTTGATGATCGTATCATCTGTAGTGAAAAAGCAAAGATCAAAACCGGGAATTGTATGCAGATAAGGAATATTCCAGTTGGTTTTAATATTTATGATTTAGAATTAAAGCCAAACAAAGGTGCGCAAGTAATACGTAGCGCAGGATCGTCTGGTAAAATTATGTCTTTAGACGGCAAAATGGCACAGGTGATGATGCCTTCAGGTGAAGTACGTTATGTATCAAAAGACTGTTATGCTTCAGTGGGTGTAGTAAGTAATATAGATCATAGCAATATTGTAATTGGTCAAGCTGGTCGTAAGCGTTTAATGGGTCGTCGACCTCAGGTAAGTGGTAAGGCAATGAATCCTGCTGATCATCCTCATGGTGGAGGTGAAGGCGGATGCCCGATTGGTTTAAAACATCCAAAAACTCCTTGGGGTAAACCAGCGCTTGGCGTTAAAACACGTCGGCCGAAGAAGCAGAGCAATTATTTAATTATAAAGAAAAGAAAAAAATAGCCATCAGCCATCAGCCGTCAGACGTCAGTATAATTAATTGAATAGGACTGAATTCTGAGAGCTGACGCCTGAATTCTATAATAAATCCTTAATCCTAAGAAAACATGAGCAGGAGTCTAAAAAAAGGAATTTACGTTGATCCAAAACTTCTGAAGAAAGTTCAAATGATGGAAGCTTCCGGTCAAAAAAAAGTTATTCGTACATGGGCACGTAATAGTGCTGTATCTCCTGAATTTGTTGGCCACACATTTGGCGTCCATAACGGCAAGACTCACATTTCCGTATTTGTAACAGAGAACATGGTTGGGCATAAGCTCGGTGAATTCTCACCAACACGTAAGTTCAAAAGCCATGGCGGTAAAATGGCAAAAACCCAAGCTAAACCGTAAATTTTAAATTATAAATTTTAATCAATAGGGAAACGTTTGAATCACTTGAAAAATTCTGGATCCCGACAAGTCGGGAACACGAACTTTCCAGCATGATTCATCCTTCTCTCCGAGTTTCCTCGGGAGACCTCAGAAACTCTCCGTTTCGGACCACGTTTCTCGCTACTACCTATGAAAGCAGTATTACGCAGAATTAGGATTTCCCCGAAAAAAGCGAATTTGATCGCTGGTATAGTGCGTGAAAAAAAAGTTTCAGATGCCCTTGATCTTTTAAAATTTATGCCAAAAAAGGGTGCTAAAATAATTTATAAAGTTGTTAAATCAGCCGCATCAAATGCAAAGAGTAATTTTAAACAATCAATTGACGACTTAGTTATTGCAAAAATCTTGGTTACAAAAGGCCCTACATATAAACGTTCTTTACCTATTTCACGGGGTCGTACACATCCAATACGCAAGAGGACATCACATATTACTGTAGAGGTTGGCTTACCTGAAGGTAAGGAAATTGTAAAAAAATCTGTTAAAAGCAGTAATCCAACAGATGCCGTTAAGCCAAAAAGTGAACCAAAGAAAAAAGAAACTACAAAATCAACCAATAAAGAAGAGGCAAAAAAAACTGATAAGAAGTAATTTTTAATTTTTTATTACCAATCTAACTCAATAGGGAAATGCTTAAATCATTTGAAAAGTTCTGGAGGTGAACCACACGAACTTTTCTACATGATTTATCCTCATTACATTTCGGACTTCCTATGGTTGTCCTCATTGCATTCGGATCGCATTTCTCACTACTATCTCATGGGTCAAAAAGTTAATCCAAAAAGTCTACGCATCGGCATTACTATTACCTGGGACTCTAAATGGTTTGCTACTAAGCGCAATTTTGCAAAATTATTTCATGCTGACTTGGAAATGAAAAAAATAGTACGCGAACGCCTTAAGAACGCTGCAGTGACTAAGGTCGAAATTGAACGTTCAGCAAAAAAAGTTACATTAAACGTTCATGCTGCAAAACCAGGCTTGATTATTGGTCGTCAGGGAGTAATGATCGAAGATTTTAAAGATTTTTTAAAGAAAAAATTTGGTCAAAATATAGAAGTAAATATCCATGAAGTCGATAATCCTGATTTAAGTGCTCAGTTAATAGGTGAAATGGTTGCATCACAGATTGAAAGGCGCATTGCTTATCGCAGAGCAGTTAAAATCGGTTTACAGAAGGCAATGGAAGCAGGTGCTAAGGGAGTGAAAATACAAATAGCAGGAAGGTTAAATGGTGTTGAGATTGCCCGTAATGAATATTTTAAAGACGGTAATATACCACTTCATACCTTAAGAGCAGATATTGATTACGCAAAAGTTGTGGCAAATACAACATATGGAGTAATTGGCATTAAGGTTTGGATTTATAAGGGGATGGTATTTAAAAAGGAGAAGGTGATGAGGGAGAGGCGGGCACAGAAGGAAAAAGAGGAGGCTAAGGAGGAGGAATAAAATATTTCTGATTTCTGAATTCAGATTTCAGAATTGATTCAAAATTTTTCATCTGAATATTCTAGCAAGTAAATACCAAATGATAGAATATAAGAATGATAGATCGAATCTGACCCCGATGAAATCGGGAGAAATCAGAAATACTAAATAATTCTATATGCTACAACCTAAAAAACAAAAGTATAGGAAGGCCCATCGAGCCAGAGGAGGATTCAAGGGGAAATCTTATGTCGGTAATGCAGTGAATTTTGGCACATTTGGCCTAAAGGCACAGGCTACGGGTGAGGTAACATCAAGACAAATTGAGGCAGCTCGTAGAGCTATGACACGTTACGTTAAGCGTGGTGGTAAAATATGGATTCGGGTATTCCCCCATACACCAATTAGCCGTAAACCTGCGGAGGTCCCAATGGGTTCAGGTAAAGGAAGTGTAGAATTTTATGTGGCTAGAGTAAAACCAGGCAGAATTTTGTTTGAAATGGATGGTATTGAAGAGGCAATCGCCAGAGAAGCATTTAGATTAGCTGCTTCAAAATTACCCATTAAAACAAAATTTGTAACCAGGCATAATTAAATAATTTCTGATTTCAGAGTTCTGATTTCTGATTCGATTCAAGATTTTTCATTCGAATATTCTAACAAGTAAATACTAAATGATAGAATATAAGAATGGTAAATCGAATCTGAGATCTGAAATCTGAAATACTAAATAAATAATATGTTTTCAATTCAAGAATTAAGATCATCAACAATTAAAGAATTATTACAAGAATTAGAAAAAGCTCGAAAAGGAGCTCAGAAAACACGTATAAATATAAAAACAAAACAGGAGAAAAATGGTAGTAAAGCTAAAAAAACAAAGCATTATGTAGCTAAAATTTTAACAGTTTTAAAAGAAGTGGAGGCTGAAGAGGCTAAGAAGAAGGTTGCGGATAACAAAAAAGAAGAAAAAGACAAAAATAATTAATATATTTCGCATTTCGCATTTCTGATTTCGCATTGTCATTGTCCAATTAGCATTCTACATTTACTAACTAAATTAAATAATTGCTAAAATGAGAAAATGCCAAATTGAATGCCAAATCTGAGATCCGAAATACTAAACAAATCACTATGCTTACAAAGACTGGAATCATCACAAGCAATAAAATGTTAAAAACTTTAGTAGTTTTAGTAACTACTTATAAGCGTCACCCAAAATATAAGAAGCGTTATCAGGTTTCTAAAAAATTCTATGCTCATTGTGATGACAGTTCTAAATTTCAAATAGGTGACGAAGTAACTATTCAGGAAACCAATCCTATTAGTAAACTTAAGAGATGGAAAGTAGTATCAAATAGTTAACAGATAGACTACAAGTGGACTACAAATGGAAGCAATTTTCATCAATATGTAATCAATATGTAATCAATATGTAATCAATATGTAATTAT
>CAYWJA010000049.1:0-6276 GCA_964458485.1 uncultured Candidatus Peribacteria bacterium
ACCTCTCTTGATTCTGTAGTTTTTTCTACTCTTGGTTTTGCTGCTGCTATTGTTGGCCGCCCATTTTGCCCCTTCGCCTTATCCAGCATTTTTGAGTACTTTTCTATTTCATGTTTTAATGCAGCCAACCTTCCTGTGGGACGATCTTGCGGTTTTTCTTTTCTTAATTTTGCCGCCTCTTTTTTTGCCCAATCTACGTAACTTTCTACCTTTTCTTTGTTTAATGCCTTTCCTTTGGGTTTTTCGGGTTGCGCTTCAGCTTTTTCACCTGTAGCTCTTTCCGTATGCGTTCCGGGAGGTGTCATATTAACAAATTTGTGCCTATTAAAAAATCTAGAGACAACGGATAATGTATTAAATATATTTTTCATGATTTTTTTTATTATTTAAATCCCCAATTGGATCACCAATCGGATCACCAATCGGATCACCAATTTGGTATTATTATCTAATAATTATAACATATTTAAAATATAAAGTAAATACCTAACTTACAATCCAATATGGCATTTATATATTTTTAATTAAAAATATTTTGCTGTAACTAATAAACATGCTAAAATATAAAAATCTTATTAAATTTATATATGGGCAACGGCACCACAATAGAAAAAATCATCAAAAAGGTGAAAATATACTTGCCCACTTTAGATGCAGATAGGGTAAGATCTGCATATGAATTTGCCAACAAAGCACATAAAGGGCAAGCTAGGTTGTCTGGTGAGCCTTATATCAAGCACCCTTTAGAGGTTACTAATATACTCGTTTCATTAAAACCTGATGAAGATTCAATTATTGCAGGCCTACTTCATGATGTTCTTGAGGATACACCAACGGAAATAGGCGAAATTAAAAAAAACTTTGGTGAAAACCTTGTCCCACTTTTGAAGGGGCTGGAAAAATTAGGTAAAGTTTATTATAGGGGGCAAGAAAGACAGGTGGAAAACTTACGTAAGATGTTCCTGGCTATGGCCAAAGACATACGAGTAATTTTAATAAAATTGGCAGACAGGTTGCATAACATGCGAACTCTCCACCATCTGGATAATCCGGATAAGCGCAAACGAATAGCTAGTGAAACTCTAAATGTATATTCACCAATAGCTTCTAGGCTTGGTATTTACAAAATAAAGAATGAACTTGATACTTTATGTTTCCAATATTTATATCCAAATGATTATACCCGCCTTAAAAAAGAGTTGGATGAAATGATCGGGAAACAGAATACTACAATAAAAAATAGTAAAACTGCGCTTCTTAAAGCTTTGAACAAGGTTGGAGTAAATGCAATCATCGAGGGTAGAATCAAAAATCCATATAGTATTTATAAAAAATTAAGAAAAAAAGACAAAAATTATGTATCCGAATTATATGATATTTTTGCCCTAAGAATTATTGTAGATAATGAAGCGCAGTGCTATCAGGTTCTTGGGCTAATACATAAGCATTGGACACCTCTTTCCAGGCGTTTTAAAGATTATATTGCTATACCAAAAACTAACGAATATCAGAGTCTGCATACAACATTAATAGGGCTATGCCCAAGATTGCATAATCAGCCTATTGAAATACAAATTCGAACTCATGAAATGAATGAGGTTGCTGAATTCGGTATAGCTGCACACTGGCATTATGAAGAAGGTAAGAGTGCCAGGGTCATTGATCAAAGCAAGCTTGCTTGGGTCCAGAGCTTAGTGGATTTACATGAAAATTTAAAAAGCAATGCAGAATTTATTGAGTCTTTAAGTGTTGATATTTTTCATGATCGTATTTTTATACTTACACCAAAGGGTGACGTTTTAGATTTGCCATACAATGCAACCCCTATTGACTTTGCATATGGTATTCATACTAGCGTCGGTAATAGCTGCAAGGGTGCGAAGGTCAATGGCAGGATTGTGCCTCTGGACTATAGATTAAAAAATGGACAAGTGGTTGAGATACTGACAAGTAATACCGAACAACCAAATCGCTATTGGCTTTCTTTTGTTATTACATCACATGCAAAGTCGCGCATTAAACAATGGTTCAATGCTCAAGACAAAGAAAAAATCTTACGAATTGGTAAGGACCTAATCAATAAAAAATTAAAACAATTTAACTGCCCATTGCTTGATCCAAATTTGAGTATATTTAAAATTTATGGCGGTGAAAAACTTTCCATACGTGAAAGAGAGAATGTAATTGAAAGGGTTGGTAATGGTTCATTAAATCCATCTGATGTTATTAAAAAAGTTCTAGACGTTGAACATTTTATGAAACAGACATCCAAAAAGCAGATGTCAAAAGAGGTATTATCTGAAAGTGTCAATTTTGAAGAAAAAAAGCCAGAAATACTTATTACAGGAGAAAAGGGCTATAAAACCCAAATAGCTTCATGTTGTACGCCTACACCTGAGAATAAAATTATTGGCTACATAACCCGTGGTCGTGGTGTTACTATCCACAGGCAAGGCTGTAAGGTATTAAACGGACTTGATGCAGAACGACTTATTAGGACAAATTGGAGCACGAAGAGGGTGCCAAAATATACAGCAAAATTAAAAATAGAACGCCGTTCCAGGATCGGAATGCTGAGAGATGTTGCTGAAATATTTGCACAAAATGAATTGCCAATTTTGGATATAGAAAATATAAGAGAAGAGGGGACAGACAAAGGGCATCTTATAATTACTGTGAGCTTAGACTGTTTCGATACCTTAAATGACCTCATCCGCCAATTAGAAAATGTTGATGGGGTATTTAGTGTAAAGGAAATTGATTAATATCAGATGGTGGCTAGAGTTGTGGCTAGAGTTGTAGTTTGTAACCCACAATTCTAGCAACGATTCTAGCCACAACTCGAATCATTTAGAAAGCATATCGATGAGCTTGTCCGCGGCAAGGTTATGACGAAGGAACTCAGCATTTTCCTTGTTCTTATAATGCTCCTTAATTTTTTTCTGTTGATCTTTGGGGTGAGGGGCTGCTATTTCCTTAATCTTTGCTTCTACATCTTTATCTGCAACTGTAACCTTAGCGTCTTTAATAATCTCCTGCACACCTAAACGAGCTATAATACGATCTTCAGCGCCTTTGCTATGATCTTTTTTAAAATCGTCTTCAGTTTTTTTAATATGTGTTAGAAACTGCTCCCATTCTATACCCTGCTGAGCAATACGTTGTTTCTGTTCCTCCAACATACCTTCAACCTCTTGCTCTATTAGCACCTCTGGCACCTCCACCTTGGTAATCTTGAGTATTTCACTAACTACTGCATTATCATGCTCCTGTTGATTACGATTAGTTATTTCGGCCTTAAGATCATCCTCAACTACCTTCTCAAACTCTTTAATGCTCATTTTTTTACCTGTTGCCTTCTCTATCAATGTCTCATTTAATTCTTGTTCTATTTTTTCCTCCAGGCGATTTAAAGTTATTTTAAATTTCACCTTTTTGCCCTTCATTGGTTCGCTGTGGTAATCTTTCGGGAATGTAATTTGTTCTTCTTTGGTCTCATTTTTAGACATACCCACAATGGCATCCTCAAAGCCCGGAACCATTGTTTTACTACCAAGTATAATAGGATGATTTTTGCTAGTAGTATTTGGGATTGTATTACCTTTTTCATCAAAACCTTCGAAGGCAATTTCTGCACGATCTCCCTTTTTAGCCTTGCGATCAACATCTTTCCATTCTGCAAAGCGCTCTATTATCATTTTAATAGTTTCTTCAATATTCTTTTTTTCTACCTTAACAGGCTTTCGTTTTACTTTAATTTTTTTATAATTACCTATTTTTACATCCGGCATAACAGCTACAGTTGCAATATAAACAAAATCTTCGTCTTTTTTTGAAATATCAGACTTGATTTCAACATTAGGCCTGGCAATAACTTTCAAATCATTTCCTTTGACAGCTTCTGAGTAAGTTTGTGGTAATACGAGGTCCAGAGTCGCACCTTTTAAAACGTCTAATTCCACATTCTGCAGAATCACATCTTCTGGTATATGTCCTGTTCGGAAGCCTTGAACTTTCATTTTTTTGCCAAGTTCCATCAGCGCTTTTTTCTCCCATTTTTTATACACATCATATGGAACGGTGATCGTTAATTGTACTTCAGATTTCGGGAGTTCTTTAATGTCGACTTTCATAATTAATTGATTAAAAGATTACAAACGTCCCGTATTATACGGGACTATTTACCCATTGTCATCCTGAACTTGATTCAGGATCCATGTGATTAAGTAATTGTATTATTACCTCCTTGTCAATAATCAAACTTACTGAATATGCGAATATATTCGTAATATCAGCAAATAAGATTATTAGTTTATTGGTAATATAATCATCTTTTCATTCTATGACAAATTGTAATCTGAAACAGCAATAGGAAAGCTATTTTTGAGCTTCTTTCAATTTCTTCAACGCCTTCTCTGTAGGTATGTCAGACTTAATAAATGTTTTTTTCCACAATTCGTAATAATCTTCTGCTTTTTTAAAATTTTTGTCCTTAATATATGCCCATGTTATATCGTATAAATATTTGGTTTCTTTAAATTTATTAATTAAAATTGTATATTGCTTCACTGCATCATCATATTCACTGACTTTTTCGTATAAACGACCGAGATTATTATGTAGGGCACCGGAATTCATACCGGTTGCAATAGCATCTTTATACACTTGTTCTGCCCTTTTTAGATTGCCCAGCTTCTCATATGAGCGAGCCAAATTAATATAGGCCATACTTTCACCCATGCCATCTTTACGGATTTGCTGAGCCAGAGTATCCTTAATGATTTTAACTTCATTTTCTATCTTAGTTTTTGCCTCTGGAGTAAGCTTAGTGTCCACCTTCCATTTGGACTGGCAGGCGGTTAGAGATAGGGCTATTAAGATAGTGATTATGAATGTAGTGAATTTTTTCATGATTCGAATTGTGGGGCAGTTGTGGGGCAGTTGTGGGGCAGTTGTGGGGCGGGTTGTGGTTATAATAAGTCCACAATTCGCCCAACAAAATGAAATGATGCCCAACAATTCGCCCAACAACTCGGTCCACTATTGGTAAGTTATTTCTTATTAATAAAATATATTTGACGATCTATAGAATCACCAAGAGCCTTACAATAATTGGCCTTTGTTGCAGCTTTTACACAATTGTCCTGATGACGCTTTTGTGGCCATTTTAGTCTTAGTGACATCAGTCGTTTATCGTTTTCTGTAATTTTTGCGCTTAATGCTTTTATTTTGCCTAATTTATCCTGTGCATATACCAAATCTGTTTTGGTTGCCAGACATAAGCTTCCTGTAGAATCTGCACCTGTTGCAAGACATTTGATTTGATATCGGATGTAGTAGTAGTCAAATAATTTTGTAAGTGAAGCTATCTCTCCTGTGGCAGGCGGAGTAGGTGGCTTTGGTTCTTTTGGCTTTGGTTCTTCTGGCTTTGGTTCTCCAATCATAACTTTTGCTTCTAGTGCACCGGAATTATTACCCCATGTATCAATGGCATTGATTGTATATGCAACTTCTCCATCTTTCACATTTCTATCTATAAATGTCTCATCATTGCCACTATATGCATCTAATTTCTCCTTCTTCCCATTAACCATTCTCTCTCTGGTAATGGCAACTTGCCAAAAATCATAATCCGGTGGATTTTTCCATTTCAAAACTACCTCCCTCTGCCCTTCTCTGTATTCAGCCTCAAAATGTTCCGGATCGTAAGGTGGTATAAAATCACTTCTTTCTGCGGTTTTTACTGAAAAAGGATAAAAATTTTCTATGTCTGTATAAAAATTACCATTAATATCCAAACCGAGAGGCCGACTTGAAACAGCTTTTCTGAACGTACGTGGCGTTAAGCCTGTAAGATGTACCTCATCACCTTTGTCAAAAGGGGCTTGTACATCCAGATGTAATACCTTGAGATTATTTAAAAGCTTTGGCTCAACGGCAATAACCTTTATGGCAGCTGAACCGCTTACCTGTATCCCAAAATTCTTATCCTTATCCCATTGGATTGCTTCACTTCCAGGAAGGATGAAATTCAGCCCATGCTCTGGCGTTATTTCATCGTGTTCATCAGCTGAAACTGTAAGTCTCCAAAAGGCTTTATCGTTAGATGATTGATTGAAGTCTGTTGAGCTAACAGCTGTAAATTGTACGGCAAATGCTGACGAGAATAAAAAAGGAGTAATGGCAAATATTAAAGAAAGAATTATTTTTTTAAACATGATGGTGGTGGTTAGTAACGAATGTATTGTAGCATTATTTTACTAAAGGTCTCAAGTG
>CAYWJA010000050.1:0-5933 GCA_964458485.1 uncultured Candidatus Peribacteria bacterium
AGTTTTTCTTTTTTATAATCAATTTATTGTATTTCTATTGTTTTTTATCGGGATATTTTTTGCTTATCAGAAAAAGAACAGAAATTTTTTAATCACTGCAATAATTTTTATAGTGTATCTTGTAGCTTTGTCGGCAGACAGGGCTACAGGTATGCGATATATTTTTATATTTATACCATTTTTGTATATGTTAGCCGCGTATGGCGCTGTAAATTTATGGCAGTGTAAATGTTATATAAAAAAAGCCATAATATTTTTGCCAATCATTGCAAGCGTATGGATGGGAAATTTTATTTTATTCCCGCAGACAAATTATTTTTTGGAATACGATCCTGTAAAACGCGGAGATGTTTATATGGATTATACTCCTCAGCCCAATTTTAAAGCGGTTTATGATGTTCTTAAAAAAGATTTATCTAAAAATGATGTATTCATTGTAGCTCACAGTGCCATTCATGAATGGCATATGCCGGAAACGGATTATTACCAGGTCAAATTTAGACCGGAAAGCAAGGCGTCTTTTAGAAGCATGTTTGGTACAAATGGTGAAAAAATTGATTTATACACAGGTGTTCCTGTTTTGGATTCATTGGAAAATTTAAAGAAGATTATGGAAAATAATCATGGCTATATTATTTTGGATTATATTGCAATGGATAATAATATTGACAAACAAATTATTAATTATATAAAAGAAAACAATATTTCTGCCTATTATGATCAATTGAATACAAAGCTGCCATGGACTACTGTGTGGGTTTATAAGTTTTGATTCAGATGGTTAACAGGTGGTTAACAAATGGTGCACAAATGGTTTTTAGGATGTAGGGAGTAGGCATGTAGGATGTAGGAATTTAAAGCCTACAAGCCTACAACCTACAAGCCTACGGACCTAAATTAAAACAATTTGCAAACAATATGAATAGGCAAAAAACCGCATAATTACCCCTATTATTAGGGGCAACATTTTAAATATATGGCAACTTTATTGACAAATTGACAAAAAGGGCGTATAAGAGAAGATATATTGCCTTAATTCTCTCTCTTTTTTTTGCGAGTGGAATTAGGCTGATCTTTAACACGACGATAAGACTACCTGTACTTTCGGACAGGATTTAGCATTTCGGATTTCTGATTTCTGATTCACCATTTGTCATCCTGAACTTGATTCAGGATCCATCTTTAGCTGATAAACGTGGATTCTGTATTAAATATTGAGCGAAACAGGTGAATCAGAAATCTGAGATCCGAAATCTGAAATAGCAAACAGCTTGGCGCTAAGCGTCAAATCGAATAAGGAGGTCCCTCATGAGGATCGACAGAAAAAGGAACCCGAACTTGATCGTCTTCGTGGCGATCTTCACACTTTTCCTGGCTATTTCGGTGGCCGGCTGTTCTGACTACAGTGACACTGAGGGGTTCCCTTGTGGAACTGGCGAGAAGTGCCCCGGGAGCCTCAAGTGCTGCTCCGGCAAGTGTTACAAGATCTGCCCCGACGCCGCATTGGACAAGGGTGTATTTGACTTCAGGCCCGACACTAAGTTCGACGGTTCGGTGCCCGATAAGCCCAAGCCGGACATGAAGGCGGATACTGCCACAGACGGTCCGGTGCCCGACAAGCCCATCGTGGTGGATCAGGGCATCGACAAGTCCAAGCCGGATATCAAGCTCGACGGTCCGGTACTCGACAAGCCTAAGCCGGACATGAAGCCCGACACACTGTCACCCGACTGGGCACTTCCGGACAAGGGGATCCCAGACCTCAAGCCGGATCAGGGCAACTCCTGCGTCCCCAACCCATGCCTCAACGGCGGGACGTGCAACAAGGGCGTCTGCAAGTGCGCCACGGGATACGACGGCAAGACCTGCAACAAGTGCAAGGTCGGGTATTACAAGTACCCCTTTTGCCTCGTAGACCCATGTCACCCCAACCCGTGCCTCAACAAGGGCACCTGCTCCAACGCCACGGGTGTCGCCAAGTGCAGCTGCGCCAAGGGCTACGACGGCAAGACGTGCAACACCTGTGCCACGGGCTACTACAAGCCCACGGGCAGCACCAAGTGCGTCGACGACCCGTGCCTCCCGGACCCCTGCAACGGTAACGGCACCTGCTCCAACTCAACCGGAGCTGCAGTGTGCACCTGCAACGGCAACTGGGCACTCCCCAAGTGCTCGGGATGCAAGACCGGATGGAGCAAGACCAGCGGTTGCACCAAGTGCGATAGCGGGTATTGCGGAGCGAAGTGCTCCCCCAACCCCACGGTCAGCAATGTGGATGTCGACTGCTCCAAGTGGCAGACGGGTTGCCCCGAGAAGATGTCATTCAACCTCAGCTTCGACTACACCAACGCCAGCAGCTACAAGCTGTCGGATAGCGTGACGAACGGCACCAAGGGGACATTTTCGAGCGTTAGCGGCAACCTGTCGCCCGCCTCGGGGATCAAGAAGGGCCTCACTTACAAGACGGGAACTGTGACCAGTGGTCAGAGCGCCACAGCAGTTGTTACGGTAACGGTCGAGGGGGACCCGGGCTGCAAGGCCACGGGCACCACCACAAAAACCATAAGGTAAAGGAGGATCTAACTTAGTCTTATTGTCGGGAGTCCCGTCCGCAAATCAACGCGGATGGGGCTCTTTGACTTATGTGACAGTCTCAAGTGCGAGGGCGAGTCTCAAGTGGATTTTTAATAATCGTTTTTTAATTAATTCAAATGGCGTTTTACTATTTTTATATCAGATTTTATAATTTTATATTCATTATGAATTATTAAAATTAATACTCTTTATCTATTTAGCTACCTTAGACTCGCACTCGTACTTGAGACTTCTAAAACCTTGTCATTTAATATATCTCATCTATAATAGCTTCCGGAATTAACAAATAAATCATGTATTTATCAGTAGTCATTCCGGTCTATAACGAGAAGGGGAACATAAATGAACTTCATCAGTCTATCGTAAAAGTTTGTAATAAATTACATAAACCTTTCGAGGTTATTTTTGTGGATGATGGATCAGATGATGGAACTTATGAAACTTTGAAGAGCTGCCCAGCTCCCATAAAAATTATCCGCCTACGAAAAAACCGGGGCCAAACGGCAGCTTTGGATGCAGGTATAAAAGCTGCAAAAGGAAAAATAATTATCATGATGGATGGGGATTTGCAGAATGATCCGGAAGATATACCAAAGCTTCTAGATAAAATGAAGTCAGAAAATCTGGATGTGGTTTCTGGATGGCGTAAAGATCGTAAGGATAATTTTTTTAAACGATTTGTTTCTAAAGGTGCAAAAGTACTACGGGATAAGCTCATAAAAGATGAAATTAATGATTCTGGGTGCACCTTAAAAGCATACAAAAAAGAATGTTTTGATACTGTGGATTTGTATGGAGAAATGCATAGGTTTATTGTTGCGCTTCTTAAAATGAAAGGCTTTAAAATTGGTGAAATAGTAGTTAAGCATCATCCGCGAAAACACGGAGAGACAAAATATAATATTACTCGTACTATTAAAGGTTTTTTAGATATGATGTCCGTTTGGTTCTGGAAGAAATTTGCCAATCGCCCTCTTCATTTATTAGGCACAGCAGGTATTTTTATGATGTTTGTTGGCTCAGGAAGTGGTTTATGGGCTTTTTATATGAAGATGTTTAAAGGCAATGATCTCTCCGACACATCACTTACAGTCCTAACTATGTTTCTGTTCTTTTCCGGCTTTTTTATGTTTATTTCCGGAATTTTGGCTGATATGATAAGCAAAACTTACTACAATACATCCAAAGATCAGGTTTATTTAATTGAGGATGTGATTGAAAAATAAATTGAATGAAAAAAATATTAATATTAAATTATGAATTTCCTCCTCTTGGTGGTGGTGCAGCAAATGCCACTTATTATTTATTGAAAGAATTTAGTAAAAAAAAGGATTTACAAATTGATCTAATTACTTCATCTACTGATAAATATCAAAAAGAAAAATTTGCAGATAACATAAACATTTATTTTTTAGATATTGGCAAAAAAGGCAATATTCATTACCAATCGAATAAAGATTTACTTACTTATAGCTGGAAAGCTTACCGGAAAGCTAAAAAGTTGATAAAGCTAAAAAACTATAACATAGTTCATGCCTTTTTTGGAATACCATGTGGCTACATAGCTATGAAGCTCGGCTTGCCTTACATTGTTAGCCTACGCGGCAGTGATGTACCTTTTTATAATAAAAGATTTTACTGGATGGATAGGCTATTTTTTAAAAGGTTGAGTAGAAAAATATGGAAAAAGGCAAAGGCGGTAATTGCTAATTCAAAAGGATTGCGAGATTTAGCCTTAGAGTCATCACCAAGGCAGAAAATAGATATTATTTACAATGGAGTAGATATTGAGCAATTTAACAAAAATCAAAAATCAAAAATCATAAATAATAAATTTACAATATTGTATGTAGGTCGTCTAATTAAACGTAAGGGTGTAAAATATTTAATAGATGCATTTGCCAAGCTTAACAAAGAAAAAGATTGTCAACTTGTAATTGCAGGAAGTGGTAATCAGGAAGAAGAATTAAAAAAACAAGCTAAGGATTTAAATCAGTCTGATTATATTAATTTCCTTGGCCCTGTTGTACATGATGATTTGCCAAAAATTTATCATAAGAGCGATGTTTATATATTACCCTCTTTTAATGAGGGGATGAGTAATACAGTTCTTGAAGCTATTGCATCTGGGTTACCTATCGTAGCGACCGACACAGGCGGTACAAAAGAGCTTGTATATAATAATGGCATAATTATAGAAAAAGGAAATACAGGATCGATTTTAAATGCATTATTAAAATTAAAAGCAGATGCTGATTTACGACAAAAAATGGGTGCGCTAAGTTTAAAAAAGGCAGAACAAATGAGTTGGGCAAAAAGTGCCAAGCAATATTTTAAGTTATATAATTAAAGTTAAATACTGTATTATACAAGGGTGTTGCAATAAAATACTACAGAATAACAAATAATGAATAATAAAATATTAATAACGGGTGGAGCAGGCTTTATTGGCTCTAATTTAGCTGAATATTTTTTGGATAAAAAATGGCATGTAGTTATACTGGATGATCTTTCATCTGGATATAAAAAAAATATCAAATCATTCAAAGGCCATCCAAATTTTCAATTTATTAAAGGTGATATTAGGGATTTTGATTTATTGACCAATATAATTAAAAAAAATGATATTCAGTACATTTCTCATCAGGCAGCATGTAGCAGTGTTCCAAAAAGTATAGATGATCCTTTGCTTAGTAATGACGTTAATGTAAATGGTACACTTACGGTTTTATATGCAGCACATAAATTAAAGGTGAGGAAAGTTGTTTGTGCTATATCTTCCGCAGTTTATGGCGATACACCGGAATTACAAAAAAAGGAAAGTATGCCCCATAGCCCAATGTCACCCTATGCTATTACAAAAGTGGCATGTGAGCAGTACGCAAAAGTATTTAATGATTTATATAATTTATCTACTGTGGGTTTACGCTACTTTAATGTTTATGGTGAAAAACAGGATCCAAATGGGCCTTATGCAGGGGTTATACCCAAGTTTATATTAAATGCCATAAAAAATGAGCCGTTAATCATTTATGGGGATGGATCTCAGACAAGAGATTTTATTTATATTCAAGATATCATTAAGGCTAATGTTTTGGCGCTAACAACTGATTCCGCAAATGGTAAGAGTTTCAACGTTGCCTATGGAGAAAAAATTGATATTCTTGCTTTGGCTAATATGATTATCAAATTAACAGATTCTGAATCACAAATAGTTTTTCAGGACTCCAGAAAAGGAGATGTACATAATTCATTGGCTGATCTTGAATTGGCAAATAAATATTTAAAATATTTTCCAAAATATTCTCTTAATAAAGGTTTAATAAGAACTATAAATT
>CAYWJA010000051.1:0-5894 GCA_964458485.1 uncultured Candidatus Peribacteria bacterium
AGGGCATGCTTACATTTTACGAAATTCTATGGCGTAAATATTGTTCTGATAAGCAACCGGTTATAGATCAGCTATTTCCAAGTGGTATATCTCTTAGTGAAGATAATACAAACATTATTCACCCAAAACTTATAGAATCACCACGTCAATTTATAGAAGATTCTACGGCAGGAATAAGTGGTCAAAGTTTTACCCGAGAAATACCTACATCTAACTGGGTAGAGGAGTTATGTAAAGTAAGTGGAATCAAACTATATCCATCAGAGATAAGAGATAGAAGCAATGCATTACAAGGTGATGATATGCTGCTAAGAATGGGTCTGGGATGGCTTGCCAGCAGTAAACTGGAAATCTGGCTAAAAAATGAAATCAGAAAAAGGCTTTTGCATGTGTATGACAATAAAATAGCAATAGATAATGAGTTAATTAATAAGTTTTACAATATGATAGCCTTAAATATTGTAAAAAATTATCGGAACAGATATTTAATATTCAGAAAAAGATAGTAAATTGATTTGACAATTTAATATATTATATGTAATACTGTAATTAGTACATGTATATTGAATTTATTAAATTCATTCCATTGTACAAAGTTGAACCTCTAAAGTAAATTAATATGGAAGGTACTAGTGTTCCATTACTAAGACATCATGGGGGAATTGGGGAAGGGCCTCAACTAGACGAACGAGCAATTGCGCGCGAGATTAGGGAGATGTTTCTTGAAAGTGTATTAGGCAGAGATTGCAAAGAGGGTGAAGTAATAGAACTTATTTTATCAGTAAACAGAGATTCAATAAGATTATTAGAAAGAAAGCCGAACATAATATCAAAAGCTATTGGCATAGGTCAGGAAGACGTGATAGATCATACCCTAATTATAGATTTACCGACTCCCGAGGTACGTTTCAAAATTAGATTTGCACGGGAAAGAGTTGCAAGATTTTTAGCAAATCTTAATGAATATAGTCCGACAAGAAGAGGTGTTGAAGTACCAAGTCAGAAACCACAACAACAAACAATAGCAACTGTTTCCCCTGCGATTGCTACAGACCAATATAACCGTATGGCAACTGGCTAGTAATCATTAACCATTTTTTGTGGTTAGTATGATTATTTATATCAATTCTATTTTGCTATATTCCAACAGAAATTAAAAATATATTTCATAGAATTCGCAATAGATTTGCTATCAAGAATTACAGAGAAAGCTTCATCAGCCTTATAAGAGAAGAAAGCAGTTTTATTTCCATATATATTTATCTCATTTTCTATAGGGAAATTACTTCTGGGTAGAAATCGTGTCTCTTTACAGTATTTTTTATCTGTATTTCTATAATTAATATTAGCTGGGTTTTTCGGAGTAAGTACGTATGCAAAAATGTTATTTTCAGCACGGCGAGGCAGGTAGTCACTTAATAGCCATTTTTGTAAATCAGGATGAAAGTCATCAATATCTTCAAAGGCATAAATATCTTCTCCTTCAAGTAATGTATCTTCATAAAGCCGTTTTATACCTTCCCATCCTTCATAATATCTCATTTTAGGCTTTCTAAGCTCTTGCTGCTGCATATTTTGAATATCCGGAAGTATTTTCATTAAATTTTGATTTACTGCATCTAAGTGCATCTTTTTTTTACTTAGAAGATTTTCCAGGGATTTATCCGGATCTTCAGCAAAAAAACAGGTTATACCCTGATGCTGTGTTTTGGTTACTAATCCTATTTTTGACAGCTTTACAAGAGTTTTATAAACAGTTGTACGATTTAAATTTGCACGACTTGCAATAATACTTGCTGGTTGTATACCTGGTGTTTTAAGCAGCGTAAGGTAAACTTCAGGTTCTTTGTCCTGCAGTCCTAACTCTATAAAAACTTGCTCAATTTGCATAATTAATTCGTTATAATATGTTGTTCTTAAGTAAGAACACATTCATTTTACCTTATATTAAAGGCAAAATCAAGCTTTTGTTATGAGGAATTGACAATTGTATTGATTTTATATAATATGTAGTTGTTAACGAAGCAGAGAAATTCAGGCATAAATTTCAAAGAAGTTAACAAACGTCAAGCGGGAGGGCAACTTTATAGGTTAAAGGGGGGTGATAATTCATTATTGCCTCCCTTTTCCTAAACTATATAATTAATATATGGTAATACCAACATTTCTTACAACATCGATGGTGAATAAAGATGATGAGCTTGTAAAAAAATTACAGAAAGAAGCTCGTATGCTTTTTTACGACAGGATGATGTACGATATAAATGATTCATTAACTTCTATTCTGGCGGTGTGTGATGATGATAAAAAAGGGGCTATTCCTAAAATAAAAGATTGTATAAACCGCATAAATACATCTCTTGGGGATACCAGGCAATATCAAAGTGATTTTGGAAGTGATGTGAAATTCGACATACAGCTTGTGATAAAAAATCTCATCAGGGTGATTAAGGGGTATAATAGGGAGGTAGCGGTAAAATATCTACTCCCGGAAATTAAAGCACCAGCTACAGGAGACAGAGCTGTGTTTGAAGAACTCTTGTTAAATATTTTTATAGATATATTAAAAAAAGATTCATCTAAAGAGGAAATTTCTATTGAATTAAAACAAAAAGATAAGGATGCTATGGTAATTATATCAAATAATTACTGCACACTTTCCGAAGAAGTTATCAGAGAAATTAATAACATCAAGGTTGATAAGAATTTTATAGGCAATATTCAAATAAGACCACAAGGTGGGGGTATAGAGGTGATAATAAAAATTCCTTTACAATTTAAGGTGGTTAAAATTGATAAGATTAAACAAAAGGAAAAACAGGTAGCATAAAAATACATATATAAAATAAGTGTATATGCTTTTTTGTGGTGCCCAGGAGAGGACTTGAACCTCCACGGCCATAAATTGGCCACAAGGCCCTCAACCTTGCGTGTCTACCAATTCCACCACCTGGGCACGTCGGAATTGTACTTCAATTTACGCTTTAATGTAAACATCAAAGCTTCAATTTTTTATGGTATTTAAAATTTTTCCACAAGACTATTGATTTTCCAAAAAAAATCTGCTATAATGGTTAGATTTAGTAAAAATAAAAAAAAATTAATTGAGAAATGCGCTTCCTGATAAGCGGTCCTGTGCTGTTTCAATAGTGAAACGCTTGAAAATGCAAAAATCTGCTTGGAATATCCATAAATTACATTTGTAAAAAAGCAAGTATTACAGATTTTCACATTTTCATTCTCCGCTTCGGTCGTCCATCTACGATGAACGTCCCTATGCTCCGAAACGCGTTTCTCGCTACTTATCATGAACCAGCACGATATCCATGAAATCATTTCGCAGATTTCTCAATCACTTGACTGCCCGGAATGTAAGGCAAAAGTTTTACCTAACAACATCCAGATTACAGATATCGTGGGTGAAGATTGTATGTTTGATGTAGTTTGCAGTAGGTGTAAAACAGAAATGACACTTTCTGCACATATTGAAAAAACACCAGCAGAGGAAGCAATGACACATAATAAATCTTCAAAAATTATTCATGATAATACTGTCGATAAGGCTATTACCCTAGAAGAAGTTCATTTAATAAAAAAGGAACTGGATAATTTTTGCGGCAGTTTTATTGAAACGTTTTGTCGTTAATAAGTCTCAAGTGCGAGTGCGAGTCTCAAGTCACTTTTTAATAATTGATCTTATTGGCAAGTGGCTATTTAGTGTAATATGAAAAAGCCTCATAAATTAATTCTTGAGACTCGCACTCGCACTTGAGACTACTTAGTGTATCCCCACCTCCTGTGTAATTGCATTTACATCGCAAAGTAGCTGGCGGTTATTTCTTAGTTGTGCTTGAATTCTGCCAATGGCATTCATAACTGTTGTATGATTTCTATTTCCTAAAAATTGACCGATTTTAGCAAGAGAAAGGCGTAATTTATTCTTTGCCAGATACATAATTATTTGTCGAGGCAGTAAATATTCGCGTGAACGTGATTGCCCGAGCACTTCGCTTTTTGGAATTGTGTAATATTCAGATACATGCTCGGTTAGTTGATCTAGGGTTACTGCCTGATGTGGCGTAGGGTCATCTTTTACAAATCCAACCATTTTAACTTCTTTTTGAGACTTTTTAATAATTTCCGATACAGATTTAACTGTAGGGGTTTTATGCTCTAATTCATATTGTGCGATAGTCTGATTTAGAACACCAAGTAAAGCCCTTACAGATGTGGTGATGTTAAATGCGATAAATTCCAGAACTTGCTCATTAATAAACACTTGAGCCTCCTGACATTTATTTTTTAGAATTACCAAACGGCTTTCATAATCCGGCATCTTAACATCAACAATCATTCCTGATTCAAAACGTGAAACGAGCCTGTCTGACAGTAATGTTAATTCATGTGGGGGTCTATCGGAGCTGATTATTACCTGTTTACCAGCTTCATAAATAGTATTGAACGTATGGAATAATTCTTCCTGACATGTATCTTTATTCGCAATAAATTGAACGTCATCAATTATAAATACATCTACTTTTCTATATTTATTACGAAATCTATTCATATTTCGAGATTTAATACCTTCTATTACTTCATTAGTAAAATTTTCTGTAGTTGTATAAACTACGGTTTTTGAAGGATCATTTTTAAGCACCTCCCTCCCGACTGATTGTAATAAATGTGTTTTACCAAGGCCAACACCACCATAAACAAATAGGGGATTATAGTTTTCCCCAGGATATTTGGATACAGTCATGGATGCAGCGTGTGCTAGGCGATTTTCCGGAGCTACTACAAAGTTATCTAGTGAATAGCGAGAATTGAGCATTTTTGAAATGATGCCACCGCTTAATTTTACTTCAGGTTTTTTAGGTAGTTTGCGTGATTCTTTTGCAGGAAAATGTTTTAGAATATCGATTGATCTAGGGTCATTATCTGAAAGTGTAGTGTCAACTTCGTAAGCTACCTCTTTAATATTGGAATCATGCTTTTGAGCAATCTTGAGAGTTGCACCTGCATAATTTTGAACATGTCTATTTAAAAAGATAGGCAGGGGAAGTCCTATAGCCATAATACCATCTTCAACAGAGAGAATAGTTGTATTTTTAAACCATGTAATAACATTTGCACGTTTAATATCATCTGCTAATTCTTTAATGATGTCGAGCCATAAGTCTTTATGATTCATTGATTTTTAGGGAGGTTAAAATACTATTAGGACTAAGGACTAAGAATTAAGGATTAAGCCTATTTCTTATTCCTGATTCCTAAAGGGGAAGATTTTGTTTTTGATGTTCGAAATATAAAATTATCTATCCATTTGGGCTTATCATTTTAAACGCAAAAAATTTTTTTTCAAATGGTTTGGATTGACGTAAAGAAAGCGAAGTGGTGATGATTTATACACAGTTAAGAAAATGGCTTACATAAGCCAAGTTTTACTTTTAAAAAAGAGTTGCTATATTTTTAAATGATTACAATATAGCGTTAGGCTAATTCTTCTCTGATAGCCGCTATTAATTCTGGAGAATAATGTTCAATAAACTTACTTTGTACATTCTTATATTCTTTAAACCATGTTGGATGCGCACCTCTATGTTTATCAGCTTTTTCTTTTGCAATATAATAATCTATTCCTATATCTTTAGCTAAAGAACTGTTTGTTATCCATCCTTCAGGGGCTTCTTGCTGACTATCAATATCATCAGTTACTATTTTAATCAAAGCAGGGGAGTAATGTAATCGTACACCTCCTGACTTTCCCCAATATTCCTGAATCCATTTAGGATGAGTATCGCTATACTTACCTATAATGCTTGCAACATAAGACGGGCTTACTCCTATTTGTCTTGACATGCTAGTGATTGTTAACCATCCCTTTGGAGCGTCAG
>CAYWJA010000052.1:0-4377 GCA_964458485.1 uncultured Candidatus Peribacteria bacterium
AAATTGTGGAAACTCGGTTCGTTTGGATGCCCAGTATTTTCTTGTTTGTTCATAGTAAGTGGCGAGAAATGCGTTTTGAATTTAAATTATTATGTATTACTTTTATTATAATATCATATTTTTATTGAGAATGCAAATAGTGAATTTTTATTTGACTTGTAAGCATCTGTTCGGTATCTTTTTTTCGCAAATGAGGGCGATTAGCTCAGCTGGTTAGAGCGCTACACTGATAATGTAGAGGTCGGAGGTTCAAGTCCTCCATCGCCCACCACAACCCCAAATTGGACTTCACCTTACGAATTCCTTCAATGAACTCAGGATTTCTTCAGGCTATGCCACAATTTGGGGCTCCACTCCAAAAAATACCCCCCACCTCCTTCCTCACCTCGCATTTTTTGGAGAATATTTTTTTGGTGGGCTTAAATAAGCCGTTTTTTTAAGTTAATCCTAAAAGAACTCTTCATATAATATTCAGGCTGACCATAATTATCATCATCCCATATCTCGGGCCTTTGTATGCCATCAGCATCAAAAAGAGCATCTTTTTTGAATATAAAATATTGTCTTTTAAAAGTCTCTTGTTCATCACCTGGTGCTGAAGCTAGCGTTAAATCAGGATCACCACTAAATACCCTGTCAATCTTAGCCTGGTCTTCTGGCGTCTGTCCTACATACCCTGACTTAATTAACCAAATCAAAACATCTACCTGCGCTACTTCAGCAGTAATAACCTGGGGCTTTGATCTTTGCTTAAGTTTATCTTCAATAAATTCAAGTGTTTTAGGAGCAATACCTTGGCTCCTATAAACCTCCGATGTTGAACGATCATTCATATTCCATTCTTCATGATCACCCTTATCTTTTCTTTCTAGTGCGAAACTAGCAATACCACTTCTTTCATGGTCATCTTGCGGAAAATCAGGGTTTGTTAACTGAGCAATAATCGAATCACTTTCCTTTCTGCTTTGCTTATCTTGTCTGATTGATTTTGTAATAGAAAAATCAATTTTTCCATCTTTTGTATCTAGTGAGCTCTTATGTACAGGAATTCTCCAAAAAGCAACACGGGGAAGATCCCTATGTTCTATACCTTCATCCATTTTAGATGCATTATCAAAATCAGAAAAACGATCAAGTTGAGCATTATCTTCTAAACTGCTCCAATCAATACCAAGGTTTATCTTATCTGCAGTGGGTGGATAAGGCTCATAATTATAAACCTTTCCCATTGCAGCAATTGGGTGAAGCATGTGTTTTATTTTCTCTAAAATAGTACGAGTTTGCCCATGCTCTTCTGTTTTGACTACTTCATGACATAAGAGGTCTTTTACTCGACCTCTTGCCTGGTAAAGCAATGCAACTTCAACTTTCCCAACTGAGGCATCACCACTTTCTAATTGGTCAAAAAGAGACTGGACAGCAGCTTGAAGTTCATCTTGTGTGTGATCACGAGCTACAATAGATTCTACAGATTCAATATGCTGCAAAGTTTCGTGATACCTATTTGTTTCGGTTTTTATATTCATAATATCTTCTTATTATACCACTTTTCATCTAAAAATGGAATATCCTAAATAAATTTTGATTTCACAAAAAGGGATTTGAATAGCTTAGAATTAGCCATCCAAAAAATTCGTTTTAAAAAAACCATCAACTAGCCTATAAGATTTTGTAGCAAATCAATATACATGATCAATTCCCCTTCCCCTTTTGCAGTAATTTCTATGGTGGTGGTAGGTTTTTTTAAAACGAATTTTTTCTTTACTTTTATATATTTCACAGACTCCAATTTAGCAAGATGCGAGCCGAGATTACCGTCGGTAATATTAAGCTCTTTTTTAATTTCACTAAAAGAAGTTTTTTTGGCTAAATGTAAAAACGTCATTAATTGTAATCTGACAGGCTGATGAATAACAGGGTCTATTTGTTTATGAATATTGTTTGTCATGAATGATCAAAGTGAGTCCGATAATAATATGCCCAAGACCTAAAACCAAAGCAGCTATACCGATAATATATTGGGCAAAGAAAAAACCGACAATACCGGCAATAAAACTAGCGTATCCAAAATATTGGATGGGAATGGGTAGGTTTTGTTTTGATGTCAAAATTAGCAGTCCATACATAAGCATAAAAAGAGTAGGAATTAAGGCAATTAATCCATTTTGATAAAAAACCCACATTAATGCAAATGTACCTAGGCAAATTAAGGCTAGCTTATATAGAATCTCCTTTATCGCCAGAGTAGTTATCATTTTATTGCGTTTTTTGCGCTCACGTATAGTAAGCACAGCAGCAATGATTATTGCCAAAATAGCTACAGCTATCCATGAAAGTATGCGATAGTAATCCGGATATGCCATTTGGTAATTAAGAACTTCATTAAGAAGCCATAAAATTCCTACAATTATACAAGCCAGACCGGAAAAATGATGGTATTTTTCGTGTTTTTGAAAAATTGCTTTTATTGCTTCAATCTGATTATGTATTAGACTCATAGTGTATTAATTAGAAATAACTCTGTAACGCAGAGTAAATTATTTTCCTAAAACTGTCAATTAAAATAAATTGACATTTGATTATTACAAAGTACTCTGTAATGCAGAGTTTATTTCAATAACCATAAACAATGAATTCTTTAGCTGAGGCAATTGATCAGAGGGTAGATTATCATTCATTAAGTGAATTAAAACAAACTGCGGAGTCTATCGTGAGAATGATAAGCAGGTTCCCATTTTTATCTAATGGGCTTAAAGGTAAAATTAGATTTTACAAGCAAAAATTGGATATCTGCAGAAATGACAGAGATCTTTATAATTTATCTCAGGAGCTACTTGCAGATTTCAATAATCATGAAAAAGGTTCTTTGGGTGAGCTTATTAATGAAGCGACAAAAAGTTGGGGTGCTAAATTGGCATTGAGAAGGCTTGGATTTAAAAAAGGTAATGATCCGATGGGTTTTATCAGGGATAAGCTACATAAGAATTTTGCCAGGATTGGCTTTGTTGAAAATGAATTTTATGTTGAATCTAATACAACAACTTCTGTAATCGGGGTAGTAAGGGGAGATGTTGGTAGTGCATTTTAGTATTAAAAATATTCCATTACACTTAGATTTAGTTTATTAAATGGCTTATTTAAGCTGATTTAAATGATATTGACATTTATATTATAATATGGTAATGTTACGATCTAAAATTGGCTCATTAACAATTCGTATTAGAAATTAAGGTGTGAGTGATACCGGAAAAGAGGCAGTCATGACTGAGCTCTGCATAGTGCAGGGGAAGGTCTGAATGCCTTGTGTGTTCGATTTTTCAACTCCTAGAAGGAGGTTCCTGATGAAAGTGAGTGAATGGGGTCCTTTTGCGTGGCTCATGGTCGCGCTACTCCTCGCAGTCGCCATGAGCGGCTGCGCCACCACAACCAACGCCACCGTGACCTACGGCGGCAATTCCACCTCCGAGGGCGACTGCGTCGGCCTGTCGCCGATCCGCTGCGCCCTCAAGCGCGTGGACACCACCTGCCAGGGTGAACAGCGCGACGGCGAGTGGGTGGCCTGCGCCCAAAGTGCTTCACAGAGCCTCAGCCAGAGCGTCGCGGCCTTGAGGGCCCGCAACTGGGCCGTCACCGCCAAGTGCGGCGAGACCACCCGTGAGGTCGAGGGCGACAAGACCGTCACCAAGACCATCACAAAGGGCACGATCTACGGATCCACCGTCCGCTACGGCTACAGCCACCCCTGGATCTGTGCCCGGCTCACGGTCGGGCCCATCATGTGCAAAAGAAGGAGGGTGAAGTAGTGGTTCCCGCCATCATTCCGATGGGGTGGGCAGAGTGGCCTCGGGGTTGCAAGAACGCGAACTCCAGGTATCACTCTCCACCTTAGTTTCTAAATATTAGTGCTATAGTCCGGTAGTCCTTTAGTGCTGTAGTACTAATTATATAGAGCACTACCGGACTATAGCACTACAGCACTTATAAAAAGCATAAATACAGCCTGCCCCGCCAAAGGCGAGGGCAATATCATAAGTTAGTACATAATATTAATTACTATGCCATTAAATCAATATCCATCACCACCTGAAGATTCCGATATTTTAACTGAAGGATTGGAGGAGATCAGAGAGGTAGATCAGTTCTTAAAAGAAAAAGGTGCAGCTGGCGTACTTGTCGGCGGTAAAGCATGTGTTTTCGCCGACGGAGCTTCTGCTGTAGAGGCTGAGAATCGCAAAGATACCGATGTATTGGTTATTGGCGGTGGAGAAAATTTAGACCATCATACTCCATATGATTTATTTCTTCGGGATGATGGTGGAACATATAAAAATAGGAATGGGTTTGCATTGCCTTATCATCTACATTATATGGGCAAAG
>CAYWJA010000053.1:0-4308 GCA_964458485.1 uncultured Candidatus Peribacteria bacterium
GGAAAGTCCGTTTTATCGCTTAAACTAGCGGAAATGGTGTCACCGGTCAGAATTGAACTGACGACCTCAGGCTTATGAGGTATAAGGTGTATTTTTTTACCCCCTCAAATGCCTTGTATATGCTTATTTAAGCCGTGTTTTGAATGTAAACTTACGAAATTTGTGTAATTAGTCAAGAGCCATAGGCTCACATCAGTATCTTAACAAATAATAAACTGGATATCAATATTAGTTAGTACCATTAACAGCTTCCCAATACCTACAATAATCATAATCGCCACCATTTTTTAGTACAGCCACAGCATAATTAATGGTTATTTATTGGCATTGGCTTTTAGCCATTTTTGTATCTTTTTTATGCACCCAGCCATATCATCCCTAACTTCATATACCCAAAATCTCATAACATCCCATCCCAATTCAAGCATTCTTTGGTTTCTTATCTGATCCCTCCTACAAAGCTCACCTGTCCAATTCCTATGATAATATTCACCATCAATTTCAATATTCAATTTTCGTTCACCATCAAATAATGCAAAATCTAATGTGTATTTTTCTACTTGGTATTGAGGTATTGGCCTAATTCCTGCTTTATATATTTTTTCATAAAACATGTGCTCCCATTCAGAAACTGTTTCTGGCCTTGTTACAGCAGGATATTTTGGGCCAAATGTTTGATTAATATCTATTTGTTTTTCAAAGTCTCCATTTTCTTTCTTTTGTACATATTGTGCAAATTTTGCTAAATAATTAACATCACATTTTAATGATGCAGTTTTATCACCTACGACCAAAAGTAATGATCTAGCACGTGTTATAGCAACATTAAAAAGATTACCATTGTTTTTTAAAAAAACTAAACCACCACTTGGCATTGATTCTGAAAGCACCGGAGAAAAAATCATAATATCACGCTCATCTCCTTGAAATTTATGAACAGTGTCCACTAAAAACTCATTATTAATCAACTTATTCGCAAGTGATTCATCTTTATTTACTAATTGACGAATAGCATTTGCCTGCGCACGGAAGGGCGTTACCACACCAATAGTTCCTTTATAATCCTGATTTATTACTAAGCGCTTTAATTCTTTTATTATCACTTTTGCTTCAATTAAATTTTCAGCACCTCCACCACTTGGTTTTTTTACGCTGCCAACAACATTAACCCAGCGTATACCAGCTTCTTTTTTGGAAGGTAGTTTTAATTTGTCATAATTTGTTGCAACTCTTAAACTTTCGCCATAAAAAAAGCTATCAGAAAAATTAATAATATCAGCATGTGATCTATGATGATCACGCAAGTTAACCACATCACCACCACTAACGAAGCCTGAAGCCAAATCATATAATGAATTATATGAATATGCCCAATGTGCATATTTAATCAGGTTATATTTCTCAAGTAATTGCCTATCCTCCCCTTTTTTTAGAGTGCTTATATGTGTTAACTGCTTTGGATCACCAATGATAACTGCATTTTTTGCACGATATAAAAGTGGTAACGCTGAAGCAATATCACACTGGCTAGATTCATCAAAAATTACTAAGTCAAAAAAACCAGCCTCAAGTGGTATCTTACCTCTAGCAGAAAGTGATGTTACAGCCCATGCAGGCAATAAATGTGCTACCTTATGAGCAAGATTCTTGTATTCAAAATAATATTTGCTACCTAAAGTATTATATAAATCTGAACCAGATTCAATAACCATCTTTAATAATGTTTTATAGCTATTTAATGCTACTCTGTCTGAAGCTTTTAGATGCATAGGCCTAAGCTTAAGCCAACTTTTCCATAAATTTTTAGCACCATTTGCAAGCTTAGTAATAATTTTTATTTTTTCTATATTTATATCCTCTAAAGATCGTGTTTTTTGTAGTATAGCAAGCGATGTATAATATTTCTGAATGTTACTAGAAAGATTTAAAAAATTATCTATTTTTTTGGATAAATTTTTTAAATTATCAATACTTACATTTGTTAATTTCTTATTAGGAAAAGAAATATCAAAAGTAGTTAAATGCTTTTTCATTTTATTTAAAACTATGCTCAACCTTTTATACCTTTTTGTTTTGATTATGGGCCATATTATTTTTATAAAAATAGACTGCCTTTCTTTAATGACACCATTTAGTGCATTTTTAAGTGCTAAAAACCTATCTTCAATCTTATTGGCATCTATGGTTTTAAGTGCCTCGTAAGTTTTACTACTTAATTCAGATCTAGCATTATCAATTATTTGATCCAGTTGATCTACAAGGTTTCTAGCTGTAATTAATTCCTCCTCTTTCCCGTCGAGCTCTAGTAGCTTTTTGCCATATTTTTCGTAAATACTAATATTTTTACTCAAAATATCTTCATCATCCTTGGTTGCATTAGAATTCATTAGGCACAAAAGATATTCAGCCAATTTTGACTGATAGTGACTAGACCCCATCCTGATTAAAATTGGTTGAGGACTTAAATTATTGATACGTGTTTCAACTACGTCAACGGCCTTATTATTTTTACTTGCAAATAAAACTTTTTTCCCTTGCCATGCCGCGTTAATAATTAGATCTGTTACTACTTGTGATTTACCTGTCCCCGGTGGCCCAGTAATAACGGTCAAAGCATTATTTAATGAATGACTAACAGCTTGCCTCTGTTCAAAATTTAGAGGTAAAACTTCCAATAGCGTTTTATTGTTTTTACTTTCTATATTTGGCATTTTTTCACTTAGCCATTTACCCAAAATAGTATTTTTATATTGAGATTCTTTTAATTGTGTTAATTCTTTTAGTTCGGTTTCTAATCCTTCAGTAAAAGGAGATCTTTCGGTTATCATTAGAACACCCCTATTATAAATACCTTCTTCACAAATCTCATCAAGTGAAGAATCTTTGCTTAACTCATGTGGGTCGATTTTTTCAGCCCAGGGCCATTCATTTCTAATTTTAGATAAGCGTTGTACTAATTCATCTAAGTCGGGAATCTCTCCATCGTCTATTAATCCTAGCTCTTGTTCTAATTGAACAATTTCTCCCATGACTTGTTCACGTTCTGCATTTGAAAAACGCTTAATAACAGCACTATTTATCATAGGAGCTCCTGAGCCCAATACCAAATTATTACCATTTTTTTCTACCGGAATTAAGAAGATCGGTTCGACAAAAAACCCTACCCAATCACTTTTTTTAGATTTTGTTTTTTTAAGTGTAGCGGGATAGCCAAAGTACATAGTTAACCTATTTCTATCCTTTCTCATTTTTCCAATAATTTTTTGTACACCTGTCTGATAAAACAAATCCTCATTGCTATCAATAGGCAAATGATCTAATTCAACATAATCAAGATCATTATATTTATTAGATGCAAAAACACTAACGTCTGTTTCGTCACTTCTGCTCATGCAGGCCATGTAGTAATTACATAAATCTGATAATACTGTTTCAGTCGGCTTTCCATCAGTAATATCTTTAATACTTTTTTTATCTTTTGATAAATACCACCTATAGCGTTGATCTTGAACGCATTTGCCATCAAGCCTGTCGTACAGCACAGTATTTACTTCTTTTTTTTCAGCATTTAATTCGTTTGCTATAACACTGGCCTTCTGCCCAGGATTATCTTTTAAAAAATCCAATATTCTATCTGCTAAATTATGTAACTGATTTGATTTTTGCTTAGGTGTCATAATTATAAATTTGTTAATTGCATTGATTTTTTCTACAACCCTTTCAACGCTTCATAAATCCTCACCATAGCCAGTGTATCCATTTTACAATATTCAAGCAGATCTTTTTTAATTTGTTCTTTTTCTGCATCGTCCTCTGTTTCAAATACCATTTTTTTCCATGCATTCATAGCCATGGAACCATCTTGAATGTTCAATTCTTTATAACTTAAATCCGGCACCAGCACTGGTAGAACAGCTTTGATGGAATATTTTCCTTTAAAATCTTTATGTACATAATAGTTCTTCGCGAATATATCCATTAAATCATATAATCTTTCATTATATCCGTGCATAAGTTCAGCATATTCAGGAAATACCTCTGCAATATTCTCATTACATTTTTTTTCAAACTTTTTATTCCAAACAATGACACTACCAGCACCTCCAATAATTCTTTTAAGGGCTTTAACTAGCGGTTTCATTGGATTTATACTTGCATTTTCATGCAAATACTCAACATGCTCTAATCCCGCATTAGCCTCTTTTTGAATATGAAGTGAATATTGAAATGGTATCTGCATATAGGGTCTGCAGCCATCATAAATTGGTACTGCTGTTGGGTATGTTTCGTAATCCAAATAATAAAAAG
>CAYWJA010000054.1:0-3815 GCA_964458485.1 uncultured Candidatus Peribacteria bacterium
CACTACAAATTTTACATCAAAAATTTATTCAAACCAAAAATCTCCTGCCCCATAACTTGCTGCTGCCATAAGTACTGTAGATGCAAAATCCGTCAGATCTTTAACTATTTCGGCTCTTCCTGCTTCTGCTTTTTTTTCTACAAAACTATGCATGTGTAAAACCTGATCAGGTGTTAAATCTTCAAACCCTAATGCTGGCACTTTTTCTCTTAAAGAAGTTAATGCTTGCTGAACTTGTGGAGAAATGGTTTGTTCCTTATCTCTCATTTCAGCGATGCTTCCTGCTTCCGGGAGCGCAGGCATAGCTATAGGCATTAATTCAGAAACTACTTCATCTCTTCCCATTTCGTCCAATGCGTCAAATAAAGAGGGCGTTTCGGATTCCATTACTATTCCGCCAATTCCGGTTGTACTCGGATGTACAACTGCTGGTAGTGTAGATGATTGTTCACCACTTACATCTATTACATCTAACACCTGATCTTCACCTGCTCCCATAGGTACTACTTCTTCTTGTGCTGTTTCTTCCTCCTGTTCAATTTCTTCTCTCATAATTACAAAATTATCACCTTGTACCTGATCAGCTTCATCTGGCCTTTCATCTCCCACTTCTTTTTCATCTAATATTTCCTGTTGTGCCGCCTCAGATTCGTGATCTGATGGTTCTAGTTTTATATCTTCCTGTGGTTTTTCTGTTAAGGTAGAGACAACTTTTCCAATTTTTTCCCTTAATTGTAAGGACTCTGCAATCACAGCTTGCAAGTTGCGTTGGGTCTCTAATAAAAATGTTTCTTCATCTTTGGCTTTTGTGGTTAATTCATCACTTCCGCTTCCGCCAAGCTGGCCACTAATTGCTTCTAGGCTAGATAAAGTTTCTTGTATTTCTGCAAGCCGTACTTCAACAACTTCTAATATTTTAGGAGCATTTTCGGCAAGGTTATCTGCATTTAGATTTAATGAATCTAAAAATGTATCTAAATTTGTATGAGGCGTATTCATAATAGTTAAATTTAAAAATAAGGTTTTTATTTTACACTATTATATAATTTATGTCAATTTTTTTTAAAATCAAAAACCCCTCCCGCAGATTTACAGAGGGGGCTTTTTAGATTTGTGGTTTTATTTACCACAGTCGCATCCACCGCAGCATCCTCCCTCGTCATCATCACCACCAATGTAACCGCATCCGCAGCCACCTTTTGTTCCATCAATCATGGTTTTTTGGGGTTAAATTATAATTTAGCTTTCAGCTTTCAGGCGTCAGCTTTCAGTTTCTATCTAATTAATTAGAATACTGACGTCTGACGGCTGAATTCTGACAGCTAGCTAAAGATTGCATACTTTTCCAGAAGAAGACCGTTTATATTTTCCGAATTCCTTATGTTGCAAAGCGACTTCTCCGTCAAAGACAGGACCATCTTTACAAACTCTTAAGCCCGTTCCATCTATACAGCACTGCCCGCATATACCAAAACCACATTTCATAAAGCGCTCTAAGCTCACTTGTGAATCAATGTTATTTTCTTTGGCAATTTGTATAATTTTATACATCATAATTTCAGGACCACATGTATAAATGCAGTCGGTTTTGTTTTTCTGGAGTTCCTTTTTTAATAAATCTGTACAGTAGCCATTAAAACCTTTTGATCCATCATCTGTTGCAACTAATGTTTTGCAGCCCAGTTTATTAAAATCATTTTCATAAATTACAAATTCTTCTGATCTTGCCCCTAAAATCGCTGTTACTTCTATACCCTTTTCTTTTGCGATTTGGGCAAGATTTAACATTGGGGGAGTTCCACACCCACCACCAACCAAGGTTATGTGTTTGTATTCCCTTAAATCAAATGGATTGCCAAATGGCCCACGTATACCTAGGCGATCACCAGCTTTGATTTGCTGAAATATAGCCTCTGTACAGTCTCCGACTTTTGCGATTCCCAATCGTACTTCTTCGTCTGTTTGCCATCCGATGGAAATAGGTATTTCATCAACCTCCGGTAACCATACCATCACAAATTGCCCAGGCTTTGCCCGAAGATTGTGTTTAAAAACATATGTTCTAAATATAGGGTTGTCTTCAATTACTTCTGAGATTTTTAACGATATCGGTGTCATAGTTTTTTAGTTATTTGTTTGCGCCTTTCGATTGCACTCAAGGCGCTTTCGGTGGATGAGCTTTGAGTTAAATGTAAAATGAGAAAATGCGAAATGACAATGCGAAATCTGAAATCCAAAATGCTAAATCGAGGATATTTCTATATTTTAGATGGGTCGACAGCATCCTCGTGAGCTAATCCAACTAATTCTGAAATATCCGAGAATCCTTCTTCTTTCATAAAATCTTTAATTTTATCTGTAATTATATTAAATGCTTTCATGTCGTAGGAGGCTATTGCGGAGCCAATCCCCAGTAAGTTTCCACCAGCCATCATCATTTCAATAGCATCTTTACCATTTATAATTCCACCTGTTGCAATAATTGGTATTTTTACATTTTTATAAACTTCGTAAACACAGCGTACAGCTATTGGTTTAATTGCCATTCCGCCAACACCACCAACTTTGTTAGCAAGAATCGGTTTACGCATATAAATATCTATAAGCATACCCGGCCCCATTGTATTTACTGCGGTAATCGCATCTGCTCCTTCTGCTTCTGCGCGCTTGGCTATTAATCCAATAAGCGGAGTATTGGGAGAAAGTTTTACAGAAATCGGTTTTTTAGTAACTTTCCGCACAGCTTTCACGCCATCTGCCGTCATATTCGGATCACATGCAAATGGGCGTCCCATTTCATCTTCTACGTTTGGGCAAGAAAAATTTAGTTCGATTAAATCAACAGGATATGTATCCATAATTTCAGCAACTTCAATAAGTTCTTTTATGCTTCCGCCTGCCACACTGCCAATTAAAGGATTGCTTGGGCATTTACTTTTGTAAACTTCGAATTCATGACCAGCCTCCTTGACCCCTTCACCACATAACCCAACTGCATTTATTATTCCGCCAGGGAACGTAAGAACTGTTGGGTTAGGGTGCCCCGGACGCTCTTCCATGAACAGTGATTTTGCAGTAACCCCGCCACATCCATGCTTTACGCAATTGGCTAAGCTAGCGCCGGTTACCCCTAAATAACCGGAGGCCAGGACTGTTGGATTAGGAAATTCAATTCCGCAGAAATTTACGCTTAGATTCATTTTTGTATGTTAACTGTCAGAATTGATTATAGAGTATTGATTACAAAAATAAAATATTTAAAGTTTTTTATTTATTTGATGCATTACAATCAGCTACTAATTCCTCCATTTCTTGCATTAATTTTTCCATGTTTTTTCTGTTAAGTAATAAGTGTTTCATATATTTATACAAAATTAAAAAGATTTTGTTACAAGTTTTTTAACAAAATCTTTTTAAAGTATATTTTTCCTAATTTTTGTTATGCTGCCAATGCAACTTCATCAAATCTCGGCATTGGTCTTAATCCACAGAATGCATTTGCAGCTACTGGATTAAATTGTGTACCTGCGCATTGTTCGACTTCACTATATCCATGTTTAATTTGTGCCCTTATATTACCTCTATTTTTATTATAAGATCTATTAGAAGTCATGGCATCGAATGAATCTGCAACACTCACTATCCCATCCAGTCTACTGGTATTTGAAGGGTCAACGTATTGTGGGTAACTTCTGTTTCCTCCGTCGCATCTTACATGATGGTTTAAAATAGCATTGTAAACTGCACGGTAATCATTTAGCCCTATTGGTAAATGCTTACCACCTTCATAATTTTTTAAATACCTAAGAACTTTA
>CAYWJA010000055.1:0-2967 GCA_964458485.1 uncultured Candidatus Peribacteria bacterium
TAGGTGTTATGTTGTACTCCAGACGAATAAAATCTTAATTCTATTTTTTGTGGTGACGGACAGGGTCAAGGTTACTACTTGTTTGAATTTGAAAAGGTATTAGCCTACAAGAACACCAACACGGATGATTTTAGATTATTTAGCATGCCTATGGCAAGGGGCATAAAAACAAGAGAATTAACCCAGTAACTTAGTTGTATTAAGGTATAGGCGTATTAAAAGGTTATATGCACCCATAACTTAACTTATAAAAAATGTATTACAAAAGCAGAATTAAAAGATTAGAAAAAAAATTAAAACCACAAAAAATAACAACTGCTTTTGCTTTTTATAATAGTGATGGAAGTATTAATTATGATGGAAAAACTTATGCTAATTATGATGAATTTCGTAAATATACAAAAATGGTAGAAAGTGATGGTGATGATATTAAAATAATTTTATTTCGTTATGGGTAAAATAAATAATGCAATGTGAACACATTAAAAATAATGGAGAACGATGTAATGCAAAGACATTAATAAATACTAAATATTGCTATTTTCATAATCCCAATAATCAAAAAAAACGTAGACAAGATGCTGTAAGAGGTGGCAAAAGCAAATTACAGCGCATTAAAAAGCCTTTACCCTCTATTGAGACAAATACTATGGCTGAAGTTGTAAATCTATTAAATGACACAATTACTAGGGTAAGAAATGGATCAATGGATTTAAAGACTGCAAATACTTTAGGCTACTTAAGTTCTCATTTAATGAAAGCTATTGAAAATAGCTCTTTTGTTGAAAGACTGGAAAAATTAGAAAAAATTGTCATAAAATAAAGATACCACCACTTGTGTATTGATATTTTACTTGTTAAGATACAAAATCCAACTAACCACTATAAAACAATATGCCAAAATTAGAAGACCTTTCTGATGCATTATCAGAAAAATTACAAAAAATTGCAGATGACAATAATGCACTTATTTTAAATTTTATTGCTCCTGATGATGTAATTAGAGTATCTCCTGCGTCTTATTCAAGTGCCAGTATTTCTGTCCCTGATATATACCGTTTAGAAAAAACTATTGAAAATTTAAAAAAAGAAGGAGATTTACCAGAAACATTACATTTAATTATACATACCCCTGGTGGTTCATTATCCACCACCTTTAAAATTGCAATATTTTTAAGAGATAATTTTAAAAATATACATGTATTTGTACCTTATGAAGCTGCTAGTGGTGGCACCCTAATGTGCCTTGGTGCAAACAAAATTACACTTGGTGATTTTGGTAATTTAACACCAATTGATCCTCAAGTAAGATATAAAGATACATGGGTATCTGCCTTCCGTCTTATATCAGCTGTTCAAGATTTTGAGCAAAAATTTGGTAAAACTCCACCACATGACATATCACCACCTTGGCAACAAATGGCTGAAAAATTTGATCCTATTCTTTATGCAGAAATGAATACAGCTGTTTTTCAGTCGTCAGCATATGCAAATCGCCTTTTAAAAAAATCAGGATATAGTGAAGAGGATTCTATTAATATAGCAATACAATTGGCTAGAACACCTTACACCCATGAGCACTGCATTAACAAAGAAGAGGCAAAATCAATTGGATTAAACATCTCTAATGCATCTAAGGATTTAGATTTATTAAGTATTTATAAGAAATGGACATCAAACAGACTTAAAGAAAAAGTTGATTATCACATAATTGAACCTTTTGTTCCTGTTAAAACAACTAAAAAAGATTTTAAGGCTCAAGATAGTAATGCTAAAATAATGATAAATAAACCTACAATAAAACAAACTAAACATGCCTAAACAACAATGTAAGACAGAGGTTAATTTTACAGTAAATACAATACCAATACGTGAGGATTTTCCTGACGACAAGAAAGGAAGAATATACGGTGAAGATATTGATATTTTTATGAGATTTACTAATTCTGCACACAATTTAAGCACGATGGTTTCAGAATAATGGGTTTTATTATTTATTAGCACCAATAAGACAAACAACCTCCTAAGAAGTTGTTTGCTATCGGGAATGTAACTGATTAGGTGAAATATTCTATCACTATTTCACTTGGCTATCCAAGTTTTTTATTTTATTCAAAATTTCAATTTCTTTTTCCAGAGCTTTCTTTTTTTCTGCTTGCTTTTTTAAGAATGAAGACACAGCATCTTCTCCTGTAGACTTAACCCCTTCGTCAGGTTGAGTGCCAATAATTACTTCTTTGCCCTTTTGATATTTATCTAATTTTAATTTTTTGATAGTCAGTAAACGATAAATAATATCGCTAATATCGACCCTTGTCATACCATTGGAAGCTTTATAGTTAATCATATAATCGAATAGCCCACTTTCTTTTGCTGTATGTACATATTTTGCAAACCAAGAATCCTTTGATACATCATTGTAAGGATTGTTGGTTATTTTAGTTGCTGTAGATAGCCCGAATACTTCAATTGCCATCTTAATAGCTTCAGCACGATTTACGGTCTGAGCGGGCTTAAAAGTACCATTAGCATAGCCTTGTATCCAGCCCATCTTTTTTCCATAACAAACATAAGGAGCAAACCATTCTTTCTTTACATCTTTGAAACAATTTTCATAAGTACCGCTAGGTAAATTACTACCTATTAATATCTTCATTAATTCAGCACGATTTACAGTTTTATTTGGCTTGAAGCTTCCATCTGGATAACCACTAATTATTTTATTATTTTTCAGATATTTTATTGCATTGCCACGATAATGATTGGATTTTAAATCAGTAAAGATATTAATATTTTTTGGAGGATTTTTAAGTAAAGATAATATTGCGTCTTTATTCTTACTGGTAGATATTGACATTACTGATATTGCAGTAGACCCCTTTTTATTACTTATTTTTAATTTAGTCCTATTATCTTCAAGTAATGTTTTTACGATATCTTTATAGCCATAATAAGAGGCATATATTA
>CAYWJA010000056.1:0-2455 GCA_964458485.1 uncultured Candidatus Peribacteria bacterium
TTTTTAAACTTATTAAAATGGAAAAAGATAGCCAACAAGTACGTATAACAGATCTCTCATGTAGCGCCTTTTTGCACTATAACAATTTCCCCTTTGTAATTGAAAGAAGTAAGAATGGTAAATGTGTGTTCTGTTTTGATAACAAAGACTCTAAGGCAGCAAATCTTGCCAATTTTTTTTGGTCCGGACAAGAGGTATCTATTTCACCTCTTCGCCTTTTAAATGCGACTAAAAATCTTAAAACAATCATTTTTAGCCATAGTCATTAATGTAAAGCGCCTCAAATAAAAAGAGGCCAAATAATTTAATATTTAACCTCTCAATCACTATGAAAAGTATATCAAATAACAACAAAAATGGCAATGAGCCATTAAAAACTAGCATAAAAGATGTTCAAGTAAAAAATGTCCAAAGGTTTATCACATCCTTGGTCAAAAAGGATCCTGACATAATGATTACAATATTATGGGCGGAATTAGTTGAGTGGAACGAGGCAATGTGTAAGCCACCACTAAACGAAAAAGAGTTAAAAAATATTTTTAATTCAATAGCTGATAGGGAGCTAGATAGTATTAGAAAAACAGAAAGTAATCCAAAAAAAACCTCAGGAGGTGATAAATTGTTAGATATTATTGAGCAGGAAGATAGAATTACACTTTTCCACGACGAATATGGAAAAACATATGTTCAATTGCCAGTTCTTGATCATGAAGAGGTATGGCCCTGTCGCAGTAAAGCATTTAAACAATGGCTATGTAAACAGTTTTGGGAAACACATAAGAAAGCACTCAATTCTGAAGCTCTTAATAACGCCTTAAATATTATTAGGGCAAAGGCATACTTCGATGGTGATGAAATAAAATTATCAAACCGAGTTGCAAAGCAAGATAATACATTATGGTACGATTTAGCAGATAGCAGATGGCAAGCCATAAAAATAACATCACAAGGATGGTGTATCGTAAAAAATCCACCCATAATTTTCAAGCGTTATGTTCATCAAAAATCACAAGTAGAACCTGCGCAAAACGGAAATGTACGAGAATTTCTAGAGTTTATAAATGTTAGCAACAAACAGACGGAGCTTCTAATTTTGGTCTGGCTAGTATCTTGCTTTATACCAGACTTTCCTCATGCTATGCCGATAATTTTTGGCGCTCAAGGATCAGCAAAATCTATGTTGTGTAAGTTTTCCAGAAAAATAATTGACCCATCATCCATTGAAGTTGTAAGTTTCCCAAGTTCCATGAAAGAGTTAGTACAACTTCTATCCCATCACTATTATATTCCTTTTGATAATGTTTCCAATTTATCAGAATGGATTTCTGACGAACTTTGCAAAGCAGTTACTGGAAGTGGCTTCTCTAAAAGAGAGTTATATTCAGATGATGAAGATGTTATTTATTGGCTTCAAAAATGCATTGCTATTAATGGCATAAGCCTAGTTGCCACAAAATCGGACATGCTTGAAAGAGCTTTAATTGTTGAGCTAGAAAGGATACCGAAATTAAAAAGGAAAAGTGAAAACAAGCTATTAGCTGAATTTGCAGAAAAACGTGCTAAAATTTTAGGTGGTATTTTCGATACCATTGTAAATGCACTAAAAATTTACCCTACTGTAGATATTAAAAAAACACCCCGAATGGCAGATTTTACTATTTGGGGCTGTGCTATTGCTGAGGCATTAGGATATACGCGCAAAGAATTTTTAGATGCTTATTTTTCAAATCTCGAAGTACAAAATAAGGAAGTATTATATGAAAATTTAGTTGCAGCTACTTTACTATCGTTTATGGATGGTAAGAGCGACTGGAATGGTACACCAACAGAACTGCTGGAAGAATTACAAAATTCAGACGAAAATCAAAAAATAGTTAATCAAAAAGGTTTCCCAAAGGCTGCAAATATTTTAAGCAGAAGGATCAATGAACTTAGGACAAATCTTGCCGAAGCTGGGATGATGGAAAACAACGCATTATTAACATAACCTATAAACAAGAAGAAAATACCGACGACACCGTCAATAGCGTCAACGAAGAGAATGGTAGCACTATGCCTAATGGCAATGATAACGACGATAAAGACGATAATGACGGTATTTCTGCAGATAAGAAAAAACAAATGATTGATGATGCTAAAGATATTTTTGGTAATTAAACTAATTATGAACATCCTCGAATTACACAACAGGTTCCGCAGATACTGCCTGGTAGAAGAAGGTCTAGCTGATACAACAATCAGAGACCTTAAGAGTACCATCCGGACCTTCTTAAAGCGCACAGGAGCTAAAAATATTAGTGATCTCAACTTGGCATTAGTTAAGGAATTCTTTTATGAAGGCAAAGAGCTGTATTCGTGGTCATATTATAGATTTATTAATTACCATAAGTACCTAAAAAAATTCTTTGGCTGGTGTGTGGTTAATGGGCATATGAAAACAAATCCGGTACTTGAA